>CAYSMO010000158.1:0-6400 GCA_964432125.1 uncultured Bacteroidaceae bacterium
CCAACTCGGAGGCTTTCAGATCGATCCGTTTACCATCTCTTTTTGCTGTGGCATGCAAGGGATCCTTTTTACTTAAGGACTCCAAAGAGGTTTGCGCCCTGTATTCCATAATGAACCCGATGATCGTATTGAGTATGATGACAATGAAAATCGCGATGGCTTCCGGATAATCACTGAAGATGATCGATATGATGCAGGCGGCTAGAAGCAGGTAGATTACCAGGTTATTCACCTGGGAAAGCAGCAATTCCCATACACTCTTTTTTTCGCTCGTTTGTAATTTATTGGAACCGTATTCCTTTCGGTTTTTACTCACCTGCTGTTGATCCAGTCCATTTTCGGACGAACCAAAAGCTTTATAAATATCTTTCAGAGGCTTTGAATGAAATTGATGGCTCATAGGTATACATTCTATATTTAACTATCTATTTCCAATGATGAGGGATTTATCTGTATTAATAATCTGAGTTAGCATTGAAATAATACGTTATGGTTAGCAACTTTCAAGCCACCGGCAGTATTTTATCTCCTAATATCATATGCGGTCTGTCTATTTTCTTAAGTTATTGGGATGATTAAATATATAAAAAGTCCTGTTTTGACTTTTAAATTGGTAGAACGGCATAGTGTGTTGTGAAAGTGTGGAAAAAATACACACATTTAGTGATTTTATACCACATAAGTTGCTTCTGTTTATTATTCTTTTGGAGTCTGCTGGTGCTGTAAATGGTCTTGTTTTGAGCTCTGTTTATGAGACAGTTTTTTGAATATTCCCATACCAATCAGCAATCTACGGATTGATTGCTGCACTCCCTGGCAATGGACCCGGAACCCTGTTTGGCATGATATTCCCATTTAGTATGCAGAATACAAAACTTATAAAAATACTATTATGTCAAATTATCACGAACCTGTTAACGAATTAACTTCAGAGACGAGAGACTATGTAAGAGCATTAGTTTCACTTAAAGAGGAAATTGAAGCTGTCGACTGGTACCAGCAACGTGTGGATGCCACTTCCGATAAGCAGCTAAAAAAGATCCTGGAGCACAACCGGGATGAAGAGATTGAGCACGCTTGTATGGCGCTCGAGTGGTTGCGTCGCAATATGGATGGATGGGATGAGAATTTAAAGACCTACTTGTTCACAGAGAAGGATATTACAAAGATCGAGGAGGGATAGGAAAGGATAATGAAACAGAATTATAAATATTAAACAAAGATCATTATGAATATTTTAAAGAAAGCGCTTGCACCTATTACTGATAAAGCCTGGAATGAGATTACTGAGCAGGCAGATAGAATTACAAAAGAGTACCTGACCGGCAGAAAGATTGTTGATATTGACGGTCCCAACGGATTGGCTTATGGAGCTATCTCCACGGGTAGACTTACAATACCGCCAAATCAGTCCAAGACGGGTGTCAACTACGGAATACGTGAGGTGATGCCATTGCTGGAGATCAGGAAACCTTTTACGCTGGATCTCTGGGAGATGGATAATGCCAGCAGGGATGCAGAGGATATTGACCTTGATAACCTGGAAGATGCAGCAAAAGAGATTGCTGGATTTGAGGACCGTGTGCTGTATTATGGATTCAATGAAGTAAGTGCACCGGGACTGATCAATGCTATGGAAGGAAAAATAGAAAGTGTTGATATGGAGGCGCAAAAGTTTACCCAAACCGTCGCTGAGCAGGTAGTAAAGCTAAGACAGCGAGCGGTGGAAGGGCCTTATTCACTGGTGCTTCCGGCTATTGTATGGACGAAACTTACAAGTCAGTCGAGTACATACCCTGTAATACGGCAGTTAAAGGATATCATCGGTGGTGATGTGATCATCCATCATGAGAACAAAGATATCTTTCTGGTAAGCGAACGTGGTGGAGATTTTGAGCTCTCCATTGGTCAGGATATCTCTATTGGTTATGATGGGCATGATAACGATAAAGTGAAGCTATACTTTTCGGAATCCTTCATGTTCCGGATCATCGGACCTGAAGCCTTTACCGTATTGAAACCGCAGGTATAAACGGCAAATATATGCATTGCAGATATCAATAAAATGGCTGATTTGGTTGTATCGGCAGATTGAGCTTATGAAATAGATATGCGGTGACTATAAATTCTAAAATTATATACAATGGAAAAGCACAAGGTAGAGATCTTAGAGATATTTCCAATCACACATGATGTAAAATGTTTCAGAACAGAAAAGCCTGAAGGATATGATTTTGAGCCCGGTCAGGCGACTGAAATTTTTTTGGATCATGAAGATTGGCAGGATGAGGGAAGACCTTTTACTTTCACCAATCTTCCTGATGAAGATTATCTCGAATTTATTATCAAGGAGTATCCTGATCATGAAGGGGTAACGCGTGAAATTCATAAGCTGAATCCGGGGGACACATTTTTGCTTGGTGAAGTATTCGGAGCCATTAAATACAGTGGTGATGGTATATTTATTGCCGGTGGGGCAGGGGTTACC
This sequence comes from uncultured Bacteroidaceae bacterium, assembly GCA_964432125.1. GTDB lineage: Bacteria > Bacteroidota > Bacteroidia > Bacteroidales > M55B112. The sequence goes on from CAYSMO010000158.1 coordinate 2,489, forward strand.
CCGTTTATTTCTATTCTCAGGATGCTGAGGGAGAAGAGTCTGCTGAATAATAGCAAGCTGATTTTTGGAAACAAGACCAGCGCAGACATAATTCTTCACGATGAATTGAAAGAAATGTTGGGTGATAACCTGATCCATATCCTTTCGGATGAATCGAGTGACGAATACAGGAGCGGATTGATATCCAGGGAATTGATCGTTGACCATTTGAAGCCTGGCCATTCGAGGATCTACTTGTGCGGCCCCCCACCAATGATGAAAATGGTGAAAGGGTACTTGACAGATTTGGAAATATCCGAAGATAGTATTGTTGAGGAGGAATTTTCCTGATCGGCCAGGTATACTGCAGAGAAAGTAGAATTGAGCATTTAAATATAATCGAAAAAATTATCAGATATGAAAACAATAATGAAAGAAGAACTGAGGAAAAAGATGGAAGCCGGAGAGGCTGTTGTAATCGAGGTGCTGGGAGCTGAAAAGTTCAAAAAAGAACATATTAAGGGTGCTGTAAATATTCCCCTGAAGGAGATTGTTACAAAAGCCAGCCAGAAATATGACAAAGATGACATGATCGTTGTGTATTGTTCAGACTTTGAATGTACAGCAAGTCCGACAGCAGCGCAAAAGTTACAGGACGCAGGATTTACGAATGTGTTTGACTTTGAAGGAGGAAAGAAGGAATGGAAAGAAGCAGGCTACCCTATGGAAAATTAGAAGCATTGGGATAAATCAGAGTATTGGGGACTAATATGGGTAGAAAAGGAGGTGAAGGGAGGTGAAGTTTCTTCAGCAATTTGAAATAAATCAGGAAACAATTACGATAAAAAAATGAACCGGGAAGAGAAGCAAAAAATGTGGGAAAAAGAAAACCAGGAGTGGCTTGATTCAATTAGTTATATCATTAAGCATGAGGGAGAAGAACGTGTCAGGGAGTTGTTGAAGATACAGATTGAAAAAACGGTTGATTCAGGAATTGATCCGTTTTTATGCAGGGAAACGCCATACGTCAACAGCATACCAGCAGATAAACAGGAGAACTATCCCGGTAACCGAGAACTGGAAAGAAACATCAAAAGCCTGGTCAGGTGGAACGCCATGGCGATGGTTGTACAGGCAAATAAGCGGACGGAAGGTATCGGCGGACATATTTCTACCTATGCATCAAGTGCCACGTTGTATGAAGTGGGCTTCAACCACTTCTTTCGCGGTCCAGATGGCGACACCCTTCCTGATATCATTTATTATCAGGGTCATGCATCTCCTGGAATCTATGCCCGCTCCTATCTTGAAGGAAGAATTAATGAAAAGGAGATGCACAATTTCCGGCGGGAGCTGGCGGAGGGCGGAGGGCTCTCTTCATATCCCCACCCCAGGCTGATGAAAAATTATTGGCAGTTTCCAACCGTTTCGATGGGATTGTCACCCATCATGGCCATATACCAGGCACGGTATAATAAGTACCTGCAGGATAGGGGCAGGATCGACCTGGGTGACCAGAAGGTATATGCATTTTTGGGTGACGGTGAAATGGATGAGCCGGAGGCGATGGGTGCGCTTACCCTTGCAGCACGGGAAGACCTGGATAACCTTGTCTTTGTAGTGAACTGTAACCTTCAGCGTCTTGATGGACCTGTTAGGGGAAATGGTTCAATTATTAAAGAGTTGAGCATGGCATTCCGTGGTGCCGGATGGAATGTGATTAAGGTGTTGTGGGGATCAAATTGGGATCCATTGCTGGAAAAAGATAAAAAAGGAGTTCTTAAAAAGCGCCTGAATGAGTTGGTAGACGGAGAACTTCAGAAATATTCAACATCAGATGGTGCTTATATCCGGAAGCATTTTTTCGGTAAGAACGACGACCTGCTGGCTATGGTGGAGGATATGAGTGATGAAGATATTGCTAATCTGCAGCGTGGAGGACATGATCCTGTGAAGGTATACAATGCCTATAGCGCTGCCCGAAAGCACAAGGACGCTCCCACAGTGATCCTGGCACAAACCGTAAAGGGTTACGGACTTGGTGAAGCAGGGGAGGGTAGGAACATAACCCACCAGCAAAAAAAGCTTAACGAAGAGGAACTGAACATTTTCAGGGAGCGGTTCAATGTGCCAGTCAGCGATGAGGATGTGTCCGATGCACCCTTCTTTCGACCGGAAGAGGAGAGTGAAGAGGCCCAATACATGAAAAAGCGCCGGGAGGAACTGGGCGGATTTATTCCTGTGAGAAGCACGGATGACCCTGAATTTGAGATGCCTGATAAAAAGATCTACGATGAATTTTTTGAGGGATCCGGCAAGCGCGAAGTGGCCACGACCATGGCCTATGTCAGACTGTTGGGGAAATTCCTCAAGGATGAAAATATTGGCGATAAGGTTGTCCCCATTGTTCCGGATGAATCCCGGACCTTTGGAATGGAGTCGCTTTTCAGACAGTCGGGAATTTACGCCCATGCAGGTCAGCTTTACGAACCGGTAGACAAGGACAGCCTGATGTATTACAAGGAGGCCAAGGATGGCGCGATACTGGAAGAAGGAATCACTGAAGCGGGTTGTATGTCATCATTCATTGCGGCGGGAACCTCCTATTCTACCCACGGAATATACAGTATACCGTTTTTCACCTACTATTCCATGTTTGGATTCCAACGGGTTGGTGACCTTATCTGGGCTGCGGCGGATGCACGTGCCAGGGGATTCCTGGTGGGTGGTACTGCCGGTCGCACAACGCTTTCAGGAGAAGGACTACAGCACCAGGATGGCCATAGCCATATGCTGGCTATGACAATTCCCTGTGTTCGGGCCTATGATCCCGCATATGCCTATGAAATGGCCGTGATCATTCAGCACGGAATGGAACAGATGTACCAACAGGGCAAGGATCTGATCTACTATATCACCGTGATGAATGAGAAGTACAAAATGCCCGCCATCCCTAAAAGAAAAAGTGTGCGTGAGGGGATTATCAGGGGAATGTACAAGTTCAAATCATCAAGAAATAATAAAAATAATCTGAACCTTATGGGTAGTGGGGCGATCCTGAACGAAGTGCTGAAAGCTGCTGATATATTGAAAAGTAATTACGATATACACGCAGATGTATGGAGCGTTACCAGTTATAAGGCGCTTTATGATAATGCCCGAAGTGTGGAAAGAGATAACCGGTTGAACGCGGGTAAGAAGCAGCAGAAATCATTTATTGCAGAATCTGTGGGAACCAAACCGGGTGTATTTGTCGCTGCTTCGGATTATCTGAAAGCCATTCCACTGACTGTATCCTCCTGGTTTCCGGGATCATTTACTGCACTGGGGACGGATGGATTTGGAATGAGTGAAGACAGGGCAGATCTTCGGGAGTATTTTGAAGTGAATGCTAACCATATTGTCTATGCAGCACTCAGCAAACTATACGAGCAGGAGAAAGTCACGAAAAAGGTGCTGAACAAGGCTGTAAAAGAACTTGAGATCGATCCGGGAAAAGAATATCCGGAAATATGTTGACAGAGAATGTTTTATTTATGTGAGGCATTGTGTCCTCTACAGTTTGAGAAAAAGGTTAAAGATTAGAATTTAATTACTTAAGAGCCTATTAGATGAAAAAAGAGATTAAAATACCAGAGATAGCCGAAAATGTTGATTCAGGATTAATTGCAGGGATACTGGTTTCTGAAGGTGATGAAGTAAAAAAGGATCAACCTGTTGTCGAGGTTGAAACAGATAAGGCATCTACGGATATACCATCTCCTTACGATGGGACGGTGGAGGAGATCACAGTAAAGGAGGGTGATGAGGTGTCTGTAAACCAGGTGATCATGATTATTGAAGTGGCTGGTGGTGAAGGCGACGATGAAGAAACGAAGGAATCCGAAGATAAGGAGACTGAAGGTAAAAAGGAATCCGGTGATGATGATGAAG
>CAYSMO010000159.1:0-6398 GCA_964432125.1 uncultured Bacteroidaceae bacterium
CTCCGCCGGTCAGGTTGCCTCTTAAATCGGTGCTTACTTTCGGATCTTTAAATGTACCTGTGATTTTTGCCTTTACCTTGATGTAGTCAGACTGGGGCACAGAGAATCCTGCCCCGGCAGCCATGGCGGTTACACTGTTCATCATCTCATTGGCGGCTCCTCCCATATCACTTTTCGCGATATTCATATCCAGCAGGTAGTTCATCGTCTGGTCGATCCCATGCGATCCGGAGGCGACAATCTTCGAATTCTCAAAGTTCATGTCGAATGGTTCCACGATCACATGCCCGTCACGGATGGCAAAACGGATATCGGCCTTGTCAACCTCCAGGTTTTTCAGTTTCTCATTTTTCAGCATGCTGCTCAGTTTCTCCAGCGAGGCCGGCTGTTCCACCTTCAGGTTGCGGGTATAAAGGTGACCGTTGGCATCGATCGACTCATACAGCGGGTTCATCGATGCATCGAGGAGCGTTGTGAGGTCCATCACCACATTGGCGGTTCCCTGGCAGTATTGCGCTATAGGTGCCAGTGTTTTGATGGTCATGAATGTCTCATACGAAGTGGGAATATCAATGCCGGTCAGATTCATCTTCACATCGGCCCGCGTGAACTCCTCCCGGGTGTCCACTTCGCCTTCGACCGCCACCTTTCCCTTCAGCACATCCATAGTGAGATCAGCCAGGTGAGCGACGCCATCTTTTACTGCCACATTTCCTGCCACATTCTCCACCACGATATTATCGTATAACAATTTCTTCAGGTTGAGTGTCATATTGAAGTCGATGTTTTCCGGTATTATCATCGCCTGAGGCACCGCGAGGGAGTCGGCCGGCACCAACGGTTCCTCATCTTCTAAAGCCCCGCCGTTCCCACTTTCTGCTGAAGCCATCTCTGTACCGGGGGAACGCCCTTCAGACGATAGTTCATCTGTGGCGCCTTCCTCCTCTTCCAGAAATTCATTGGCATCCAGTATATTTGACGATACATTCAACGTTCCTGCCACCGTTTGTCCATCGAACACATAGGGTACAAAATTGGTTAATCGTCCATCCATATGCAGGTCGGATGCCCCCATCTGCAGATCGAGTGTCTCCAGGTTCACATACCGGGGGGTGAAGATCAATGACATCTTCTGCAGTTGCACCGGGACAGGGAGTTCGGGTGTTTCGACCAGCACCTCTTCCATGGTTAATCGTCTGTCCAAATCCACCTGCTCATACTGCTCCTTCTCGATGTAGGACATCCGTGTATCCCATCTCAGGTCAGCATCGAGCCGCCCCGACAAATTGAGCTCTTCCATCGGTACGACATCCTTCAGGGTGGCAAAATCGATCATCCCTTTCACCATTCCCGCTACATGCATATCGCTGAAGGGTGTGGCCACCTGCATGTCGATGTGGAAAGGGTTGCCTCCCAATAGGAGGTGAAATTGGTCGAGGCTGACGGTAGTGGCGTCCATATCTGAGCCGAAGTAGTTCACCTGCAGGGAGATCTGCACGTCAGAAACATCCTTCGGCAGGTCGGGATAGGAGAAGAAGCCATCCTTCACCGACAGGTTCAGTGTTACATCGGGCAGGATCGAATCCTTCATCATGCCTTTAACGGTCCCTTCAAGGGCAAGGGAGCCTGAGGTTTCCAGCGATTCAAAGTCAGCCAAATAGATCGCAGGCACCATGGAGAGCAGTGTCCGGAAGGAGGTCTCCCGGGTGAAGAACCTGATATCGGGCAGGATCGATCCATCGGCCGGCATGGCCACGGTACCTTCAGCGCCAAGGACCAGTCCGTTGAGTCTTATCTCGGTTGTTTTCAGGGTGTAGATGCTGTTTACCATATCCGCTGCAGCAGTCATCTCCATCTCAAGCTTACCGTTTCTCATGTACCGGATGCCTTCAGAAAAGGCGGTTATGTCGTGCACTGCCATCTCAAGGGTAAGGTCGGTCTGCTCCAGGGAGAAATCGCCTTTTACCTCCATATTAAAATTACCGATGGAGGCTGCCAAGTCGGCCGACTGATCATCGTAACTTATTCGTCCGTTGCGGATGGCAAACATTTTTAAGGAGACACCCATCGACGATGAGATTGACTGCTCTGCATCAGGGATTTCTTCGGAATCATCCTGCTCCACCGGAGGTGCGATGTCCCAGTTCGCAGTTCCGTTTTCTAGTACGATGCCATTGATGAGGGGCCGGTCGAGAAGGATCGATTTCACGACGACCTCCTTTTTGAAAACGGTGAAGGGGCTCACCCTAAGTTCGAAACGGTTGAGCGAGAGAAGGGTGTCGCCTTCGAAGGCCTCTTTTCCAATGACAGATAATTCGTGAAGGTTCACGCTGAGATCGGGGAAACCACGAAAGAAGGTGAGGCTGAATTTCGACCAGTTAACTGTGGCTTCGACCTGCTTGTTGATCTCCTGTTTCACGATGCCCTCAATCTTCGATTTGAAGAGGAAGGGGAGGGTGATAAGCAGGACCAGAAGGATACCGAGTGAGATGACGAGGATGCGAATGACCTTTTTCATGGATTGACTTTTAATGGGTTTTCATCAAATTTAGTGAATTATTGTATTGCGGGGAAATTTTTGACAGGAATTGGTTTGCATGAGTAAAAGTAACCCGCATTGTTATTTTGAGAACCAATTCACAACAATAATGTATTACTGCTGGTCTAATTCATATTCAATGTTTATACAAGGATGGAGAAAAAAATATTCTCACTATATTTCAAGCCCAATTTGCCGGTGTAAAGAAAGGTGTCCTTTTTCATGTCAGGCAGAACCACTTTCTTTGAAATCTGATTTTAGATCGTTTTGTTTGATTAACCTGTTTCATTATGACTGATTACGAAAAAATATTTGAAAACAACAAAAGGTGGGTGGCTGAAAAGAGAGCTGCTGACAACCATTTTTTTGAAAAACTGGCGAAGGATCAAAATCCTGATTTTCTATATATTGGCTGTAGTGATAGCCGGGTCTCTGCCGAGGAGATGATGGGTGCCGAACCGGGCGATGTGTTTGTCCACCGCAACATTGCCAACATGGTGCAGAATACAGATTTGAATGTGATGTCGGTGATTAACTTCGCGGTTCAACAACTGAACGTTCAACATATCGTTGTCTGTGGTCACTACCGTTGTGGCGGCGTGAAAGCTGCCATGGAACCGAAGGACCAGGGAATCCTTAATCCCTGGCTGCGAAGTATCAGGGATGTATATCGCCTGCACAGGAAGGAATTAAATGCAATATCGGAAGAGCAACGAAAATACGACCGGCTCGTTGAGTTAAATGTAGAAGAGCAGTGCATCAATATCATCAAAACAGCTGTTGTCCAGAAAACTTTCCTTCAACATGGTTATCCTGTGGTGCATGGTTGGGTTTTCGACCTGAAAACAGGTGAGCTGATCGATTTGAAAATTAATTTTGAAGAGAAATTAAAGGAGATTCGTGAGATCTACGACCTCGGATATGGGGAGGTGTAAGATTGCAATTTTTGATATTGATATAAATGAATTGACGAAAAAAAAGGACCGTCTCAATAAGACGGTCCCGAAATAAAAAAATTATTTTCTTGGATGGTTTCGGACTTAGAAAACGTACCTGGCCGAGAAAGCACCGCCATCACCTCTGAATCCGGAAGCGCCGACAAGATTAAAGGCTGGTTTCCAGTCAACACCAAGGTTGATTGGGATCTCTTCAAAGGTATACTCAATTCCACCTATCAGGTCTACACCAATTACGATGCTGTTTCCGGCTGTTACCCATGTGGCATAAGCGTCATCCCAAACGCCCAGGTGGCCACCAACGCCATAATACCAGTTCAGGCGATCGACATCAAAAGCCCTCCACTTGTGCAGTTCATATAGTCCTGTAAGGTTAAATCCCTGCCAACGGGTGGTTATAATCCCCTCAACGGCACTTTTCCCACCCAGAAAATGCTTGATGGTCACTCCATTATACAAACCACCGCGCAGACCGGCAGCTGTTTCATACTCCTGTGCACTGCTGAGGGTTGTCATTGTTATCATGACAACAAAAGCCAAAACAAATTTTTTCATCATTCGGGTTTATTTAAGGTTAATCTATTGAATATCGTTTAACAAATATAGGATATATTTTGTAAAGAATAGCGTTCATGCACCATGTTTGACGAAGATGAAGAAATTCATAATAAAGGGCAATTAACTTGCCATTGAGATTGAACAATCGATTATCTAATCTCATTTTTAATCCCAGTCAAACGGGGTTACCTGGTACACATAATAATTCAGCCAGTTGGTAAAAAGCAGGTTGGCATGTGCCCGCCAGCGGATTACCGGTTCTTTCGACGGATCGTTACCGGGGAAATAATTTTCCGGCACATCAATATCAAGCCCCTTTGCCACATCCCGGTCATATTCGCTTTTAAGTGTCAGCGGATTGTATTCGAGATGACCGGATATAAAGATCTGCCGGTTGTCGTTCGAAAGTACGATGTTTGCACCGATCTGCTCGGACCAGGCCAGCAGTGATAGTTCGGGATGCTCCCTAATGTCCTCGATTCGATTTTCTGTATATCTTGAGTGCGGAGCCGGAAAGACATCGTCAAATCCGCGTACCAAATGATGCCGCCGGTCGGTGATCAGGTGGTCATACACCCCAAAGATCTTTTTGGGCAGTTCATATTTCTTTATCCCGTAGTGGTAGTATAGTCCGGCCTGCGAACCCCAGCAGATATGGAGGGTACTGGTAACATTTGTTTTACTCCATTCCATCACCTCGCATAATTTCTCCCAGTAATCCACCTCCTCAAATTCGAGTAGTTCCACTGGCGCACCAGTTATAATCAGTCCGTCATATCTTTTCCCCCGAACCTCTTCAAAAGTTTTATAGAAAACCTCCATATGCTCCCGTGGAGTGTTCTTCGATTCATGCACATCCATATACAGGAGGTCTAGCTCTACCTGCATAGGGGTATTGGATAGATTTCGGATCAGATCAGTTTCTGCCACCTTTTTTACAGGCATTAGATTCAGCAGAGCAATCTTCAGTGGACGGATATCCTGCTGAACAGCCCGCTCCTGCTCCATCACGAAGATGTTCTCCTTTTTAAGCTCCTCAATGGCAGGCAAATTATTTGGAACATTAATTGGCATAAGGCAAATAGTTCATTGTTCTATAGAGTAACAAAGATAGGCAACAAGTTGTTAATTATGTTACAAAACCTGTTTCAAGTTGGAATGATTGCCAGGGATGTCATGTCTGACAAAAAATCTTTAAGCTTTTTATCTGCTGCTATTAACCTGACTGCAATATTTATTTGGTTCATCAAATCAATATCAATGCATCATGACGAATAAGACTTTCACAGCTGAATAATCTTTATTATTTTCGCTCACTCTTATTATATATGGGATAAACATATGACGAAAAAACGATCCTTTGTTGACCGGCTGTTAAATGCCACAGAGAAAGTTGGAAACGCGTTACCACATCCTGCAACGCTTTTTTTGTTATTTGCACTTTCCGTTCTTCTCTTCTCCTTTATTGCCTACATTTTTAATTGGTCGGGAATTCATCCGGGAACGGGCGAGGAGATCAAGGTGGTAAATCTTCTTTCGAAAGAGGGATTTCACCGGATTTTGCTCGAATTGGTCGATAATTACACCGGCTTTGCTCCTTTGGGAATTGTCCTTGTGGCCATGCTGGGGATTGGTATCGCAGAAGGGAGCGGGCTGATCGGCGCACTCATCAGGCTGCTGGTTCTCTCTGCACCGCGGCGACTGCTCACCTTTGTACTGGTCTTTGCAGGTATTGTTTCAAATTTTGCCTCAGATATTGGTTATGTCTTGCTGATCCCCCTTGCGGGCATCATCTTCCAGGCAGTCGGAAGGCATCCCATCACAGGAATGGCTGCTGCCTTTGCAGGTGTTTCCGGCGGCTTCTCTGCTAACCTGCTGATTGGCTCGATCGATCCCCTGTTAGCCGGACTGAGTACGGAAGCGGCCCAGATCGTTGATCCTGACTATTATGTGAACCCAACAGCAAACTACTATTTTATGATCGTTTCGACATTCGTGGTTGCCTTTACAGGAACCTTCATCACGGAACGTATCGTTGCACCCAGGTTGGGTGATTATGACAGCAAAGGAGTTGAGCATAATGATGAATTCGGACCACTGACACCCCTGGAGAAAAAGGGGATCAAATGGAGTGGTGTTGCTACCCTGGGAGTTGTCGCCATCATTCTGATTGGTATCATACCTGAAAACGGTTTTCTCAGGGCTGAAGATGGCACGGTGATTAACTCACCCCTGATCAGGGGCGTGGTGGCCTGGCTGGTGATCTTATGTGCTGCTGCCGGTGTTACCTATGGTGCGGTAACAAAGACCTACAGGAACGATGCCGATGTGATGAACAGCATGGG
>CAYSMO010000160.1:0-6362 GCA_964432125.1 uncultured Bacteroidaceae bacterium
AGTGCCAGTCCCTCCTGAGCGTTGTAAGCCGTGATATCGTCGATATGCAGCACCGGTTCGGGCTGTTTGCTGGTTTTGAAGATCTCCTGGTTGAGCCCTTCGTAGAGCCGTTGCAGCATCGGGTCGTAGCTGCTCTCCTTGCCGGGCACGCCGAAATACTCCTCGATGCGGGTGATTCCGGCGATCCCCATGTTCTGTGCGATCTCCACAGCGTTGGTACTCCAGGGGGTGATCATCTCCTTGCGTGGACCGACGAAGAAGCCGTCGACCGTTTTTTGTCCGGAAGCTGTTGCCCCTCCAAAGGCCCACTCCAGTTTTTGCTGATCGCCGGTTGAAAGGGCGGTAGGGTGTTCAACGGCAATGATCTTGTTTTCGGGCAGGGAGAAAAAGGTTATCATAGGGCTCAGGTTTTTATATGAAAAAGATAGTGTCATGGTTGACCGGCACATTGGTTGGGAGGTTTCGCTGACCGGTTTAATATAACGGTGCAAAGATAATGTTTCGGAGAGGAAAATCCTCGGAATTGTTTCCAACAGAAACGGAGGGGTTATTAACAGCAGATCGGGATCTTCCGTTATCCGCGAAATTATCTTTCGAAGAAAAATCTTTTCTGGTTGTCACCTATGTGATGATTCGGCTTTGCACTGATGCTGAAGTGGGTATGATTGGATCCCCTGTGGCAGCATCGTTCCTTGCCTGCGTTCCAGCGATCCCCCGGTACCAGTTTGTATTTCTCCGGTATTTTTCGTATATTTTGTATTTTAACCAAAACACAAGAATTATGTCATTTACATTACCGGATTTACCGTATGCGATGAACGCACTGGAGCCAGTGATCAGCAAGAAGACGCTCGAATTTCACTATGGCAAGCACCACCAGACGTATGTGAACAAACTGAACGACCTTGTGCCCGGGACAGAATTCGAGGATGCAAGCCTGGAAGAGATCATTAAGAAGGCTTCAGGAGGCATCTTTAACAACGGGGCGCAGGTGTGGAACCACACTTTCTATTTTGAAGCCCTTTCGCCCCAAACAATGAAGTCACCCGGCAAGGAGCTCGGGGGAATGCTCGAGCGCGATTTCGGATCGATGGATCATTTCAGGGAGGATTTTGAAAAGGCGGCGGCGACGCTGTTTGGTTCGGGATGGGCGTGGCTGGTGATGGACGATGGTGGGAAGCTGTCTATCGTGCAGACCTCCAATGCGGATAACCCGATGCGTGACGGGCTGAAACCGCTGATGACGGCCGATGTGTGGGAGCATGCGTATTACCTGGACTACCAGAACAAACGGCCTGAGTATATGGGGAACTTCTGGAAGGTGTTGGACTGGAGTGTGGTTGAAGAAAGGATCTCCTGATCTGGAAGGATCGTCGTCTTTTTTAGTTGCTCTCGAACTTTATGATCCAGCCACTCCAACTCTATTGACGGACTAAATATGGCCTGCGGTTATGCTTTTGTAAAAAATTTCAGATTTGCCTGGATCGTCTTCTTTTTACCGTTCCCGGTTACGCTATAGCGAAAATTTGTCGGAGTTTTTGAAATTTTCTTTAAAAATCCGCAGAATTTCGTATGTTTAACCTAAACTAAAACAGACCAACCATGATCCAGGAGAATTTTATTAAGCTTTACGAAGACAGTTTTAAGAAAAACTGGGATTTGCCGGCTATTTCCGACTACCAGGGGCCGGAGTATAGTTACGGCGAGATGTCGAAGATGATCGCACAGCAGCACCTCTTTTTTGAGCAGATCGGGATAAAAAAAGGAGATAAGATTGCCCTGTTTGGAAAAAACTCAGCCCACTGGGCGATCGGTTTTATGGCTGTGCTGACCTATGGAGGGGTGGCGGTGCCGATACTGGCCGACTTCAAACCGGAGGAGGCGATGAATATTATTGATCATTCCGATTCGGTGTTCCTGTATGTTGACGGGCAACTGTTCGAAAAGTTGGATGAGAAGAAGCTGGACAAGCTGTTTTCGATCTATTCCCTGGATGATTTCAAGATAACAGGCAGTTCTACTGCGAAAAAGATACGGGATATTAATGGCAAGCTGGAGGAGTCTTTCGCTGCAAAGTATCCGGATGGGTTCACAGCTGACCAACTAAAATTTGCGGAGGTGGACAACAAGGAGGTTGTCGAGATCAATTACACCTCAGGTACCACCGGATTTAGCAAAGGGGTGATGCTTTCGGCCAACAGCCTGGCAGCCAATGTGACTTATGCACAGCGCTCCATTGAGTTGAATTCGGGGGATAAGATGCTGGCGGTATTGCCGATGGCGCATTGCTACGGATGTGCGTTCGACTGTCTGTTTCCGCTGACCAAAGGGGTGCATGTGACGATCCTCGGGAAGATCCCGGCAACACCACTGCTGCTAAAGGCTTATGCAGAGATACGTCCGCACCTGATCCTGTTCATTCCACTGTTTTTTGAGAAACTTTATAAGAAGCGGCTGTTGCCGAAGATTTCGAAGCCGCCAATGAGTGTTCTACTGAAGATACCCGGGATAAATAATATTCTATACGGTGTACTGCGGAAGAAGCTGATGCAGACCTTCGGCGGCCGTTTCAGGGAGGTGGTGCTTGGAGGGGCGCCGCTGAGTGCCGAAGTGGAGGAGTTTTTTAGGAAGATCAAATTTCCGTTTACGATCGGGTATGGGATGACAGAGTGCGGACCGCTGATCTCTTATGACGGATGGAGAACATCGAGGCCCGCTTCCTCAGGAAAGACTCTGGATGTGGCGGAGGTGAAGATCGACTCTGCCGATCCCTACAATGAGGTAGGGGAGATCCTGGTGAAGGGTGAGGTGCTGATGGATGGGTACTACAAAAATGAAGAGGCAACGAAGGCGACGATCGACAAGGAGGGGTGGCTGCATACTGGCGATCTTGGGGTGACGGACAAGGATGGGTACATCTATATCAGGGGCCGGAGCAAGAGCATGCTGCTCGGACCTTCGGGTCAGAATATCTACCCCGAGGAGATCGAGGCGCTGCTGAACAATTTGCCCTATGTTGCAGAGACCGTCGTATTGATGAACGACGATCACAAGCTCGAGGCGTTGGTATATCCCGATATGGAGGCTGCGAAGGCTGACGGCGTTGAGGAGGTTTTGGCAGAAAAGATGGAGGAGAACCGCAAGGCAATTAATAAGCAGTTGAAGTCATACGAAGGAATTTTCAAGATGCACATCCACGAAGAGGAGTTTGTAAAAACCCCCAAGCGGAGCATTAAACGGTTTCTGTACAAGCTGGAAAAGTAACGGTTGATCAGCTGTTAAACGGATTGTTCCCGACTCTATATCCTGGTTAAAGTTCCGGGAAACTTCCGGTCTGTATCAAAATGGCGGTATTAACACATCAGGAAGCGAGCCATTTTTCCATTTGGAGAAAACTAAATGTCATTAATAATCGTTAAATTTGTAGAAACAATGCATTTAGGAATCATGAATATTATTGAAAAAAGGGATTATATACATAATCATTTGTCCAAGGCCAATAATCAGGTTATAAATGAAATGTTTGAAAAGCTTAAATCAGCAGTTGCAAAAGAGTCAATGTTAAAGGAAAAATTGATCACCAGAGCCAAACAAGCAGAAAAAGACATACTTTCAGGTAACGTTTACAGTAGACCCCTCCCTTAAACTTTTTACCTGTTTCAGATGTTTATCTAATTGTCATAAGTAATGTTCAACCCGATTAGCTAAATAACCTGAACCATGAAAAAACTTTACACCTTTATTTCAACAGCGTTTCTCGTTGCAACGCTTGTTGCGCAGTCTCCCAATGCATTTCATTACCAGGCCGTTGTTCGCAACGCCAGCGGGGATGTAATTGAGAATACAACAATTGGGGTCCGGATAAGTCTCCTACAGGGGAGCGAAATAGGTGACCCGGTGTACACGGAATCTTTTACACCGCTTACCAACATTTTTGGACTTATTATCCTTGAGATCGGAAATGGTACCATTGTCGATGGCAATTTTGAAGGCATAAACTGGGGCAATGGCCCCTATTTCATCAAAACTGAAGTGGATCTTTCCGGGGGTACCAGCTATACAGAGCTTGGTTCAGCGCCCCTGTCGAGTGTACCTTATGCACTTCATGCAACAACAGCCGATACTGCACATTACGCAGAAATGGCTGGGAATGTTTTTGACGGTGATTATAACAGCCTCATCAATACACCCGACTGGAACGATACCATTGACATGCGTCTCGACACTGCGATGTTCCTGAGCGGCGCAGCAGAATCCGGAAACATGGTCACATACGATGGTATGAACTGGATCGCCAGGGATATCCGCCTGACAGCGACCGGGAATGATCAGCCGATCAGCATTGTGCAACCCTATCTTGCCGTGAACTATAGCATTGCACTTGAAGGCATCTATCCGTCACGAAGCTGGGATCCTTTTATAGGAACCATTGCAATATTTGGATTTAATTTTGCGCCACGTGGTTGGGCACAATGCAGCGGTCAGTTGCTTCCAATCGCTCAAAATACAGCACTTTTCTCCCTGCTTGGAACCATATATGGCGGTGACGGGAGAACCACTTTCGCATTACCCGATCTCCGCGGAAGGGTTCCTGTAAGCAGCGGCCAGGGTCCAGGTCTGTCACAATACCAGATGGGACAGAAGGGTGGCGCTGAGCAGGTCAATATCACCATACAAAATCTGCCTTCACACAGCCATACCATTATATTTGAGTAGATGAATCCCTCATTACTGGGAATTGCGCTGGTCCTTGCCCTGGTTGTCTTTACGGATGCCTTCGCTCAGCAGCGTACAAGCGATACTATCAGGAGAGAAACCAGTAAACTTAGCTATTGGGCCTACGATGTCCTGGAACTGTCCGATCTGACCAGTCGTACCCCGGCCGCAGACCCGGTGAAGAGAAAAAAGAACAAAGCGGCCTTGAGTGGCGATCACATAGTAATTGCCGTTATTGATGATGCATTCCGCCTTTCTCATAAGGAGCTGAAGGATTTCATCTACACCAATCCGCTTGAACGGGCTGGTAATGGCATTGACGACGATGGCAACGGGAAAGTGGATGACATCAGTGGATGGGACATATCAGACAATGACAATCATCTCTTTCCTCCCCCTGGAAGGGAGGAGCAGTATTATCACGGAACATTTATCGCCGGCTCCATTATCACGGTGCTGAAACATGTATATGGCGAAGATGCATCGAAGATATTCAGGATTCTTCCTGTGAAGGTGCTTTCGGATCATGAGCAGATCCCTTTTCTGAAAGATGGCTACAAAGGGATCGCCTATGCCATTGAGCAGGGTGCAGATGTGATTTGCTGTGCATGGAGTGGGGGTGAGGTGAGTGAAGAGGAACGGGAAATTATTGGGGAAGCGAGAAGGGCCGGGATCGTGCTTGTCGGTTCAGCCGGGAATGCCTTCAGTGAAAAGGTGGATCATCCGGCCGCCCTGGAGGGCGTTTTGGCGGTTGCAGGTGTGGACACACTGTTCAAAAAAACACCGGAATCGAACTACGGTGCAGGCGTGGACCTGGTGGCACCCGCAAGGAATATCAGGGCCGCACACCCCCTTGCCGACAATGCCTATTTTTATGGAGGAGGCACTTCCGGAGCAGCCGGATTGGTAACCGGTTGTATCGCAGTGCTCAAGGCGAGTTACCCGGACGCACCACCGGACGCACTTTATGAAGCTCTGATCAACACTTCTACACCCATCGATCATCTGAACCCATCTTTCAGCGGCAAGCTCGGAGCCGGAATACCCATGTTGGATAAGGCGGTCAGCTACCTGGCAAACCCCGAAGAGCGGGGAAACTATTTCAGCGGTGAGCGAGCCAGAGGCACCATATACCTGGACGACAAAGGGGAGAGGAATACCTTTGCGATACACCCCAAAGGCGCTTTCGGGGGCTTTTCTTTTACACTTTCCGATCCGGAGAAGGGGAGAAAGGGGATCTTTTCCCCAAAGCAAAACCTCGCGTTTTATAGTGGCGACACTTTGTTCTATGAAACTTCGCTCGATAAAACCCCACCAAAGGTTTTCATCCCGGGAAGCAGGGTGAAGCTTGTTTACTCCGATGGTCGACTTTTTGGAAGGTCAGGCGCAACCCTTTCATATGCTGCCGTGCCCATCGATTCAAGCACTCTGTTCTGCAGTGGCACTTCCCGCTTCACCCTCCCTTCAGGGGAGATTACGGATGGCAGCGGGGAGCAGGATTATGCAAACAACAGCTCCTGTATGTGGCAGATCACTGTGGAGGAGGGAAAGCAGATCAGCTTCCGTTTTACTGAATTTGATACCGAGGCAGCGGTTGACTTCGTATATCTTTTCGATGGTGAATCAACCATCCCGGGAAACCTCAT
>CAYSMO010000161.1:0-6347 GCA_964432125.1 uncultured Bacteroidaceae bacterium
CGATGTAACTTTGATAGATATCGTAGGTAAATACGGTGTTAAATGCAGTTACATTGCCTGCCATTCCGCTCATGAAAGAGGCCATCAGCGCAGTAAGGCCCAGTCCAAGTACTCCGGTTGGCAAGAATCTTTTTAGCATCATCGGTATCACCAGGTCATAGTCATAACTGGAACCTTTTGCTGGGAGTTCAAATAACTCATCTCCAGAATTCAACAGTGCCATCGCGATCATACCGGGTATAATCACCAGGAAAGGAATGAACATTTTGGGAAACGCACCAATAAGCGGTGTTTTTCGGGCATCACTCATTGAGCCGGCAGCCATGGCCCTTTGAACCACGAGGAAGTTGGTACACCAGTAGCCGAATGATAGCACAAAACCCAGCCCGAACAGGATTCCCATCCAACTGCCCATCGGGTGCTCTGGCGAAATATTTTGCCAGGAGTGGTCAAATCCTGCTGTCAGCGGATTCATGGCCAGTTTGTCAACCATGCCATCCCATCCTCCAACCTTGATCAGGCCGATAATCACCAGGGGCAGAAATCCTATTACAATCAGGAAAAATTGAAGGACTTCATTATAGATAGCAGAACTCAGGCCGCCCAGGTAGGTATAAACCAGCACAATGAAAGCCGAAATAAAGAGGCTCATATGAAAGTTCCATCCCAACAGTGTCTCCATCAGCAAAGCGAGGGCATACATAGAGATACCTGAAGCGAAGATGGTCATGATGGCAAATGAAAATGCATTGAATCCCCTTGTTTTTTCATCAAACCTGAGTTTCAGGTACTCTGGCACAGACCGTGCTTTTGAACCGTAGTAGAAAGGCATCATGAAGAGAGCGAGGAATATCATGGCGGGAATTGCACCGATCCAATAGAAGTGAACAGTGGCCATTCCGTATTTTGCACCTGATGCAGCCATACCTATCACCTCCAGTGCACCAAGATTTGCTGAAATAAATGCCAGACCAGTTACCCATGCAGGCAGCGATCTTCCTGCCTCCAGAAATGCCTTTGCATCCTTCATGTACTTTTTTAGTGCCCAGCCAATACCGAGTACAAACCCAAAATAGATGATCATTATCGAATAATCAATCCATGTTAAATTAAAAGCTTCCATTCCTATTATCTTTTAGTTTTTAGTTTGTGAGGCCTCAAAAATAGTAACATTTGTATAACCTTCAATCTTTTCATAGCTTTAATTATTCTAAATAACTTTTTACTAATGATGCGTTAATTTCCTTTTCGGAATGGTAAAGCGTTGATATTATAATTTTTATAGCATTTTTTTGCCTTTATAATCGGATTTTACATCTATTTTTGGTAAAATTGCTACAAGCTTCGTAAATTGTAGCTTGAAATTTGAGCTGATACAAAAGCTGGAAATTTTTATTAACAGGTAATAGAGTTGGGATCGATAGCTAATTCTTGCGCAATCCATGATGCGATGTAACAATTATATAGCATAGTTATCGTTTAAATAGAATAGGTTACGATTGGGAAGAGTAGAGCGGAAATCGATAACACAGAAATATTTAACAAATGAGCTGACAGTGATGATGAAAAGGAAGGTCATTTTTTTACTGTTTATTATAAGTGCAGCAAGTGTACATATTGCTGCCCAGGACGATATTGACCAAATCTGGACTCAGAGTGACAGTATCAAATACAATACTGCCACCACCATAGCTCCATCAGAGGATATTGCTCCCGGCCCCTGGTCATTCAACACCATAATCGGAACCTCCTTTGGGTATTCGCCTCTCTTTGGTTCTGCTATCAATATGTTTGCTGCGCCGCAGGCCAGCTTTAAGGCAAATGAGCGACTCTCATTTCACGGTGGACTGGTAGTGTCTCAAACCGTCCCTTTGTTAATGCATTCAACAGAGGAGACATTCATCCCGGCGGCCATGCCGAACATGTCTACTTTCGCATCAGCTTCTTATCACCTTACTGAAAATTTGATTGTGCATGGTACTGGGATAAAAAGCATGGTCAATTTCCCCCTTGATGAAAACCGGTCGGCCTTGGATTATCACGATCTCTCTATCGGAGCCACCTATAATTTTGGTAATGTTTCTATCGGGGCATCATTTCATAAATCAGACAATTCATATTTCAGATCGCCTTTCGGATATGGCAATAGTATATTCGGGTCTCCTTATGGCAATGGAACAGGCGGTTTTGGATCACCGTTTTATCGATAGTCTCTCTGATTAACGCCAGGTTGCTACTTTTCTTAAGAAAGCGATGAACATGATTAACTGCCCCTTCAGGTGAATAGGATTTTTTTCTTCCTCATCTTTGTTATAACTTCGGGCACACAAAATTAAAAAGCAATGAAATATAGAGTTTTTTTATTGGCCGTTCTTTTTTTGGGCACCATCAGCATGTATGGACAACGCAAAGCAAAACTAAAAACCAAAACCGATAGTGTTTCTTATGCCATTGGTGTAAGCATGCAGTCGGGAGCGAGCCAGTTTCCCCTGGAACTTGATTTCGATAAGGTTGCTGCCGGATTAAAGGCTGCGGCTGAGGGAAAATCGGTGATGGAGTTGGAGGATGCACATGAATACCTGACAAGGATTTCGCAGGTAGCACAGGAGTCGGCTGTCAAAAAGAACAGGGACGAAGGAATCGCCTTTCTCGCTGAGAACAAAAAGCGGGAGGGTGTTGTTGTTACTGCATCAGGCCTTCAGTATGAAGTTCTAAAGCAAGGTGATGGTCCAGTACCAACTGCCAGTGACCAGGTAAAGGTGCATTACACAGGTTATCTGATCGATGGAACAAAATTTGATTCTTCGGTCGACAGGGGGGAGCCAGCAGTGTTTGGTGTGTCACAGGTGATCGAAGGTTGGACCGAAGTGCTGCAACTCATGCCCGCAGGGTCTGAATACAAGGCATTTATTCCTTCAGAATTAGCTTATGGTGAGCGGCAGATGGGCGATGATATGCCGCCGGGTTCGACATTGATTTTTGATATTCAATTGCTTGAAATAGTTGAATAGAAGAGGAGGGGTTGAAGAGCGACCTACTTTTTTGTGAATTATGATGGTGGTACCTACATTAAATATATGTTCCGGAAAGAGTGAGCTGGCGGAAAGGCTTGCCAGGGATTTTTCCGAATGTGTCAAAAAACTTTCTGAAACAAAGGAGCAGGTCAACATTGCTTTGTCTGGAGGCAGCACGCCCAATCTGTTTTTTCAGGTGATGACAGCGATGCGTCCGGATATTGAATGGGAGAGGATTCGTTTCTATTGGGTTGATGAGAGGTGCGTTGCGCCTGATCATCCTGAGAGCAATTTCGGTGTTGCCTACCAGACTTTTCTCCAGCCACTGGGAATCCCGGAGTCCTCATATTTCAGGATCAGAGGGGAAGATAACCCGGAGAAGGAGGCTGCACGTTATGGTGAGCTGATTCTTGATCAGGTTTCGCCTGATATGACCTTTTCCGTTTTCGATCTTATTTTTTTGGGAATGGGAGGCGACGGACATACAGCTTCGATTTTTCCCTATGAAGCAGAATTGTGGAATGCTGATAGTCTGTGTACAGTTGGAACACATCCTGAATCAGGACAAAAACGGGTTACCTTTACGGGACAACTGATCAATGCCGCCGCCACGGTGCTGTTTTTGGTGACAGGTGAGGAGAAGGCTGAAATCGCAAAAAAGGTAATCACCCGGACAGGGAATTATCTTGATTACCCGGCCTCGCTGGTTGCCCCAATCCGGGGAGATCTGGAATGGTATATGGACAGGGCTGCGGCTTCTTTGGTAGAGTAGGATTGTTTTAAATAAAAAATTAATACAGATGAAGAAAGCTGAGATCCACACCGAAAAAGGTGTAATGAAAGTTGAGTTTTATGAAAATGATGCACCCAAAACTGTCGATAATTTTATCAAGCTGTCGAAAGAGGGGTTTTATGACGGTCTGACATTTCACCGGGTTATACCCGATTTTGTGATCCAGGGAGGTTGTCCTGACGGAACAGGCGCCGGAGGACCCGGTTACACCATCGACTGTGAATTAGATGGCAACAACCAATATCATGACAGGGGCGTTCTCTCCATGGCCCATGCCGGAAGAAACACAGGTGGATCGCAATTCTTTATCTGTCACAGCCGGAACAACACTGCCCATCTCGACCGCAACCACACCTGCTTTGGCAAGGTGGTGGAAGGGGTGGAAATCATTGATGAGATTAGTCAGGGTGATAAGATTGAGAAGATTGTAGTCTCTGAAGAATAGTCTTTGAAGATCACTCTATAACGATTATTCATTGAGGAAAAGTCGTTTAATAAAAGTTGTTTATTATTGGTTCTGGATTAGAGTTTTCTGGGCAGAGGTATTATTGAATGGAAATTAAGTCGGTGCGAAGATTGCTAACAGCTGATTGCTGCATCAGAAGTTAGAGTCGCTTTAATAATATCGGCTTGCGCATTATATTATTGGGTGCGAATTATTGCTGTACAATAATATTAGGTTCATGGTATCATTGAAAACCAGCTAAGATTAAAATTATGCGATTAAAGACGATTCATTTTCTGGTGGTCTCTATACTGATTCTTATTCTGCCAGTTTTAAAGGAGTGGGATTTGGTTTTGAATGGCGACAGGGTGGAGGGTGTTGTAATTGAAACCAGGAAGGAGATAACAGGTAAGGAGTCGTTGATCCGCGGGGTAGAATATAGATCAATTATCGGGTATCGATACAAGAACAAGACATATACCATTTCAGGTCCTGAAAACCTGGTGTATGAGACTGGAAAAAAGGTTCCATTGATTGTACACCCGGATAAAGAAGGTGAAGTAATTATCGTTAGTCTTGCCGGGTTTTATATACACAGGCGATCCATTGCTCTTATCATCGTTTTGATTTTGTGGATTGCTATTTATACTACGATCGTGCAGGTTCAACGGGGAACAGTCTATAGCCGAAAATAATGTTTTTGCTTAATGAAGTACTTGTGCAATAAGCCATTCGCACCATCAAAATTCCCAATCTATTATGGTTGGGTGATACTTGGGGCAGGGACAATCGGGATGCTAATGAGTGTTCCAGGGCAGACCGTTGGGGTGTCTGCATTTACGGAAGACCTGCTGAACGATTTGCAGGTGAATCGCGATAGCCTGAGTCTGGCATATCTTGTGGGAACCATCTTTTCCGGTCTTATGATCACAAGGGCTGGCAAATTCTATGACAAGTATGGTGCCAGGGTCATGGCTTTCATTGCTGGTGTGATGCTCGGGGTAATCTTGCTGTATCTCACACGGGTGGGGCGAATCGCAAATGTTTTGCAAAGAGCAGACTGGATCACACCCACAGCAGCTACTTTCGTACTTCTCTCAATTGGATTCTGGGGTATCCGGTTTTTCGGACAGGGCATGCTAACAATGGTGTCCAGAAACATGGTGATGAAGTGGTTCGATAAGCGAAGGGGTATGGCGAATGCTGTGCTGGGTATTTTTACTGCATTGGGATTCTCCATGGCACCACAGGTACTGGGACAGATCATTAACCGCCTTGAATGGAGAGGTGCTTGGGTGATGCTGGCATTTTTGGTGGGGATAATGTTTGCCATATTTGTGCTGATTGTATTCAGGGATAATCCCCAAAGCTGTGGTTTAAAGCCCGACGGCAGGATGCTGGTCAGGAGAAAGAGAAAACGTCCGCCAAGTCTCCCTGACAAAGACTTTACCCTTAGAGAGGCACGTAGAACAATACCCTTCTGGGTATTTACACTTGCACTTGCACTATCTTCGTTGTATGTAACGGGACTTACTTTCCATATTGTATCTATCTTTGAATCGTGCGGGATGACAGAAGATAAGGCGCTCTCTATTTTTTTTCCAACTTCGATTGTTGCAGTGACGGTCCAGTTTGCGTTCAGCTATTTAAGCGATTTTGTAAAATTAAAATATCTTTTAATTTTCTTTCTTTTCGGGATGCTGATCTCCTCTTTTGGGTTGTTTCTTTTATCAGGAAAACCAGCAGCCTATTATATCATGATCGCCGGCAATGGAATCGTATGGGGGATGTACGCGGTGCTGATTGGCGTTACATGGCCCCGCTTCTATGGATTAAAACATTTGGGAGCAATTTCCGGGTTTTCGCTTAGTATCGCAGTTTTCGGATCGGCTATGGGACCTTACCTTTTTAGTCTCTCCCTGAAATATGCCGGTAGTTATGGCATGGTTGCGCTCTTATGTGTGGTTTTATCGGTAGTCCTGCTTCTGTTTTCGGTCCGTACCGATAATCCAGGCGAGAATACCGCCGGATAGGTAAAGACCGTTGCCGTCGCCCGTCCAAACCGGAGAGCTCACGCTGCGGTCCAGCCTGCCGG
>CAYSMO010000162.1:0-6302 GCA_964432125.1 uncultured Bacteroidaceae bacterium
CATCTCTGAAATGGTGGTGTGTGGAGATGGTCATACCGTCTTTGAGTCCGGCCCTTACTAGCGCCTCTTTCAGATTGGCCACCCGTTTATCACCATCTGCCGGAAAATCGGTGCAGCTGGATATCCCGGGAGCGTATTTCCTTCCTGAAGGTGTATATTTACCGATACCCTGGTAGGGAATAACATCACTACCATTGACCTTTGCGGGAACCTTTCTGCCTGCAGCATTTTCAATCAATTCCATTGTAATAGATTATATTTTAGATCATATTGTATTTTGCAGCGAGCAGCATGGTCTTCTCTGCTCTCTTTACCACCGGGGGATCGATCATTTTAGAGCCGAGGGAAACTACGCCAAGGCCTTTTTTTGCTGCCTCCTCAAATGCTTCAATGATCTGCTTTGCTCTTTCAACTTCCTCATCAGAGGGCATAAAACCTTCATGGATCACCCTGATCTGTCCCGGATGAATGCAACCCATTCCCTCGAAGCCAAGGGCGGCCGACTGTTTAACATTTTCCAGAAGACCGGCCATGTTACCCACATCTGAATAAACCGAATCGATTGGTTGAATCCTAGCAGCCTTGCATGCATTCACGATCCTGCTTCTCGCGTAGAGCGACTCCCTGCCCTCTTCACTTCTTGGAACCCCCAGATCGGCAGTAAAATCCTCCAGTCCGATGGCCATGGCCACAACCTGTTTTGAAGCTGTTGCGATTTGAAACGCATTTTCCACACCAAGTGCACTTTCGATGATCGGCATCAAGAAAAACTGCCTGTCAGAACCTGCTTCACTTAGGGTGGTTTTTACTACTTTTTCAACCTCATGAATTTGCCATGCTTCCTCGCACTTGGGGATCAGGAGCAGATCAACACCGTGCGAAACTACTATGGAAGTATCTTCAAGTCCCAGGGGAAGCTGATTGATTCTGACCATGCGTTCAGCACCGTAAAAATTGATATTCCTGAGTGCGTTTCTGACCAGGATACGTGCTTCATCCTTCTTTTCAGGTGCAACAGAATCTTCCAGATCAAGAATAATTCCATCGGGTTCATGTATAGCGGCGTTGATCATCATTGCCGGATTGTTTCCAGGCAGGTAGAGACGTGACATACGGAACCTCTCCTTCGAAGATGGAGGGAGATCATTAGCGGCTGGGGGTAACAAGAACTCTTTCCTGGTATTGGATACCTGCTTAACGGCCGCCTCCAGCCTTGCAGCAATCACATGCGTCAGTGCTCCACTGTCTTCCACAGATACTTCTGCGTGAGCAATACCATAGAAATCCAGTATCTCTTTTACCAGTGCCCTGATTGATTCACCATACATGGAATCAACCTTGCTAATAAGTGTAATTTTGATTCCTCCAGTGTCATTCAGAGTAAGTTCGATTTTGCAGTCTGACCTGATATTTTCACCGGAATTGCCGGCTATGCCTCTCTTTTCCATGGATATAGAATATAGATATTCAAACAAAAAACATCCTAAGAAGTGGTTGTCCAGCCACGCTGACTCTATTGACAGTCTCTAAAAAGTCACCTTTCTCTGCCTAATATCAGTGTCACAGAACAACCCTACCAAAGAAAGCTCAATAATATACCGGCTGCAACGGCACTTCCGATTACCCCTGCCACATTTGGCGCCATTGCGTTCATCAGCAGGTGGTTGGTTGGATCCTCCTTTAATCCCATACTCTGAACCACCCTTGCACTATCGGGAACAGCTGATACCCCGGCTGCACCGATCAACGGATTTAGTTTCCTTTCAGCAGGTGTAAACAGGTTCATCACCTTGGCAAAAAAGATACCGCCAGCTGTGGCTACCATAAAGGACAGGGCACCCAAGCCAAAAATAATCAACGAATCGGTTGTCAGAAAATAGTCAGCCTGCGTCGATGCACCCACCGTAAGTCCAAGCAAAATAGTTACTATATCGATCAATGAATTTCTTGCTGTTTCAGCAAGTCTCTTGGTTCGGGTTGACTCTTTCAACAGGTTACCAAAAAAGAGCATTCCTAACAGTGGAAGTGAACTTGGTGATATAAAGGCTGTAATTATGAGACCAATCAGCGGAAACAGAATTTTTTCAGTCTGCGAAACTGCCCTTGGGGGTGTCATTCTTATAAGGCGTTCTCTTTTGGTTGTCATCAGCCGCATAATGGGAGGTTGGATCACTGGTACCAAGGCCATGTAAGAGTAGGCGGCGATGGCAATCGGACCAATCAGATGCTCTGCCAGGCGGGAGGAAAGAAAGATCGCGGTAGGACCATCTGCACCACCAATAATACCAATGGCTCCTGCCTCTTTCATAGTGAATCCTAACCACAAGGCGCCGAGGAATGTCAGGAAAATCCCTACTTGGGCAGCAGCACCCAGGAGCATCAGTCTGGGTCTCGAAATAAGGGATGAAAAATCGGTCATGGCTCCAATACCAAGAAAAATAAGGGGCGGATATATCCCACGCATCACACCGAAGTAGAGATAGTTCATGACACTTCCCTCCTGGTAGATTCCCAGCTGCAGGTTCATATCATCGCTTTGAAAAAAGGGTATGTTTCCCATGATAATTCCGGCACCAATAGGAATCAGCAACAGCGGTTCATAGTCGAATCTTATTGCCAGAAAGATAAAGAACAGTCCAACAACGATCATGATAATATGGCCAGCAGTGGCATTTCGAAATCCCGTATAAAGGTAAAACTGTCTGAGCCCCTCTACAGCAGTCTCCCAGACTCCCTGACCCTGAATTTCCAGGCTCTCCTGAATCAATAAAGTTTCTTGCCCGGAGGCTGCTTGCACAACTCGAAACTGCTCCTGGGGAAAAACAAAAAGCCTTAGAACACTAAGAAAAGCTATAATTACAGCAATAGTTATTACTCTTTTCATGTCATGTCATCAGATTATATGAACAAGCACATCACCCTGTAAAACAGCATCACCTGGTTGCACCAGGATACTCTCAATAACACCTTTGCGATCTGCCAAAACGTTGTTTTCCATTTTCATCGCCTCCATGATCATTAGCACCTGGCCCTTTTCGATAATATCTCCTGGACGAACCCTGATATCGATTATACTTCCCGGCAATGGTGCAGTAATTGGATGGGCATCGCCCTTTGCCCTCTTTTCAATTTCTGGCTTTGAAGGCTCTTTCACTGGGGGGGTAATGACCCTGGGAGTTTTTGATGTTTTAACCTTTTTGTGTATTTCAACCTCATAAGGGGTTCCGTTTACTTCTATCTGTGCCAGATTGTTCTCCATGCTGATTACATCCACAGCGTAATCATTTCCATGTATTGTAAACTTAAATTGTTTCATCGTTTTCTATAGTCGGTTGAACTGGTTACGTACTGCATATATTTTCGAACTCCATGGCGAATAAATCTTAGATACCTTTTTTATTGTAAGAATTCCACTTTCCTCATCATGTATCTCAGAGAGATACAGGTGCAAAGCCATTGAGATGGCGGCTGTAGTTTCTCCTTCAATTCCAAGTTTTTGACTTTCAGAAGAATCGTCACCTTTCTCCTTCTGTTTTTTCGCCGACCGGTAGTAGATCAGTTTTGGGAGTGTATTAAAGAACCAAAACAGCAAAACAAGGGAAGTGAACACAACGAGATACCCGACAATTGCAATAACTATTGATTCAGTTGTCAGTGCTGTTTTTAATACTATTCCTATTGCCATCATAAGGGAATATTTGCATGTTTCTTTGCCGGATTAATCTGCTTCTTAGTTGCCAGGGTTTGCAATCCTCTGATAATCCGGAACCTGGTATTTCTGGGTTCTATCACATCATCAATAAATCCATACCTTGCTGCCTCGTAAGGATTTGCAAATCTCTCGTTGTATTCATTGCTTTTTTTATCAATGTAAGCCTGCCTCTCATCCTGATCCTCTATTACTTTCAGGTTCCTTCCTTCAAGGATCTCCACGGCTCCTTTCGCGCCCATAACTGCAATCTCTGCTGTCGGCCACGCGTAATTGAGGTCACCCCGCAACTGTTTTGAGCTCATTACATCATGGGCCCCTCCGTATGACTTGCGCAGGGTTATGGTAATTTTTGGGATTGTTGCTTCACCGTAAGCAAACATGAGCTTTGCTCCATGAATAATGATCCCGCCGAACTCCTGGGCGCTTCCCGGAAGAAATCCGGGAACATCTACAAATGTTACTACAGGTATATTAAAACAATCGCAGAGTCGCACGAAACGCGCCGCTTTTCTGGATGCTTCAATATCCAGCACTCCTGCCATATAATTGGGTTGGTTCGCCACAATTCCAACTGGCATCCCATTGAATTTTGAAAATCCCACAATAATATTCCGGGCATACAGACTATGTACCTCAAGGAACTCTTCGCGATCAACCACTGCCAGAATTACATCCATCACATCATAGGGTTCATTGGGATTTTCCGGAATTATCTCATTCAGGTCATCCTCCAGTCTGTCAATAGGATCCGAACACTCTGTCTGTATCGGGTCCTCCAGGTTGTTCTGGGGAAGATAGCTGAGTAGTTTGCGGATCATAAGAAGCCCTGTCTCTTCATCCTTAACCATAAAATGAGACACCCCCGATTTTGAGGAATGCATCTGTGCCCCGCCAAGTGCTTCAGTAGAAATTACCTCACCAGTAACAGTCTTGGTGACCTTGGGTCCCGTAACGAACATATAGGAAGATTTCTCACTCATTATTATAAAGTCGGTAAGTGCAGGAGAATATACCGCTCCCCCTGCACATGGTCCGAATATGGCTGAAATCTGGGGGATCACTCCTGAAGCCAGAATATTGCGTTCAAAAA
The DNA here is from genome assembly GCA_964432125.1 of uncultured Bacteroidaceae bacterium. Taxonomy (GTDB): domain Bacteria; phylum Bacteroidota; class Bacteroidia; order Bacteroidales; genus M55B112. Next base: position 4,803 of record CAYSMO010000162.1, read on the forward strand.
TCTCCGCATAACCAGCCAGGCTCCTCACTCCCTCCTGAATGCGGGCCCCACCACTGTCGTTGATACCAATCAAAGGGGCACCCACCTTCATAGCCTGATCGAGAATCTTGCAGATTTTTTGCGCATGTGTCTCAGAAAGGGATCCTCCAAACACTGTGAAATCCTGGGCATATACATAAACAACCCTACCATCGATGGTTCCATGGCCTGTAACGACACCATCCGACAAATAGACCTGATTTTCAAGGTCAAAATCATGAGAACGATGTGTAACGAACATATCATATTCTTCAAAACTGCCTTCATCAAGCAAAATAGCAATCCGCTCCCTGGCTGTAAGCTTTCCCTTGCTATGCTGGGCTTCGATTTTATCGATTCCTCCGCCGGCCTTGGCCTGTTCGCGCAGGTCGATCAGTTTCTTAATTTTATCACGGCTACTCATAATCTTATATTATTATTCGCTACAGAACTCTGTTAAAACTCCGAGAGTAGATTTGGGATGAAGAAACCCAATCGTCAGTCCTTCAGCACCCTGACGGCCTTTCTTGTCAATCAGTTTTGCTCCGTTTTTCTCTGCTTCTTCCAGGGCATTGTCAACATCAGGAACGGCAAAGGCAAGATGGTGAATTCCCGGACCTCTTTTTTCAATATATTTACCGATGGGACCCTCCGGATCAGTTGATTCAAGTAACTCAATCTTTGTCTCTCCCACCCTGAAAAAAGCCGTTCTCACCTTCTGATCCATAACTTCCTCTATTGCATAACATTCCAATCCGATTACATTTTCATAATAGGAGATTGCGGCATTCAGGTCATCAACGGCAATACCGATGTGTTCAATATGTGTTGGTTTCATATTTTTGATAGAATTTATGCTACAAAAATAGCAGATAAAAAAAGTATTATTATGGTAAGGATAGAATATAATCAACAACAGGGCGTGTTATTCAGCATGATGCTAAACACTGTCTATTCAGGCAATATAGACCGGTATACCTGTTCCTGTATCCGTGTTCTCACATTCATGGTAACCAGTTTTGCGTTGTGCTGATCAGGATGGATTCTATTTGAAAGAAAAACATACAACAGGTCATAGTCCGGATCCATCCAAACGATGGTTCCTGTAAATCCCGAATGACCATAGCTGTTCTCAGAGGCCGAATTGCTTGCGGGTCCGGCATCCTCCTCTTCGGTTATCGGACGATCAAATCCTAAAGCACGACGATTTTCGAAGTCACAAAACTGACACCTTGTGAACTCAGCTATGGTGGCTGAGTCAATATACCGTTCTCCCCCATAGGTGCCATGGTTCAGATAGATCTGCATCATTTTTGCCAGGTCATTGGCATTCGAGAACAATCCTGCATGACCGCATATACCTCCAAGCATGGCTGCCCCGGGATCATGTACGTGTCCATGGATAAGCTGTCTTCTGAATATCAAATCATTCTCGGTGGGAACAATTCGCGTTTTGTCGAACCGGTTCAAAGGAAGAAATCC
>CAYSMO010000163.1:0-4648 GCA_964432125.1 uncultured Bacteroidaceae bacterium
AGCGCCTTAACAAAAGCAAGAGCTTAAACTGCTATATCTCAGTTGAATATTCCTCAGGTTGATGACCTGGTGGTTGTGTTAGCAAATATTTTATATTTTTAGCAAAATAACCAGCAGGATATGGCTACATTCCCTTTCTATCAGCAACTGGACGCAATGGACTGTGGTCCAACGTGTCTCAGGATGATTTCAAAGTTTTATGGTAAGCATTTCACATTACAGACACTCAGAGAAAAGTCCTATCTGGCGCGGGATGGTGTCTCAATGCTCGGAATTGCCGATGCTGCCGAAGCAATTGGAATGAAATCCCTGGGGGCTGCCCTGACCTGGAAAAAATTGAGTGGTGAGGCTCCCCTGCCGCTGATCGCGCATTGGAAGCAAAACCATTTTATCGTAGTCTATAAGATAAGAAAAGACAAGGTGTATGTGGCTGACCCGATGCTGGGGATGATCACCTATACCAAAGAGGAGTTTTTAAGGGGGTGGATCAGTACAAAAGAGCATGGGGAGGATAAGGGTACGGTCCTTCTTTTACAACCGACACCGGAATTTTATCAACAGGATGGAGAAGCAAATAAAAGAACCGGTTTACTGTTTTTAACCAAATACCTGTTCCCCCATCGTAAAATGGGATACCAACTGCTCATCGGTCTGGTCGTTGGATCTGTCATCCAGCTGCTGCTCCCTTTTATGTTCCAGGGGATTGTGGATTTTGGTATCAGCAATTCGGATCCCGGATTCATTTACCTGATCCTCGCTTTTCAGTTTGTGCTTATCATGAGTTCAATGGGGGTCAACTTTATACGAAGATGGATATTGCTCCACATGAGCACGCGCATCAATATTGCGCTTATTTCCGATTTCCTGGCCAAACTGATGCGGCTCCCGGTTGGCTTCTTCGAAACAAAACATACGGGCGATATACTGCAGAGAATCGGGGACCACCGCAGGGTCGAATCCTTTATCACCACCTCATCACTGAATATTATATTCTCGCTCTTTAATCTGCTCATTTTCTCTGTGATCCTGGCGATATTCAGCTGGAAAATCCTGTTCATTTTCTTAACAGGGTCAATACTCTACTTTCTATGGGTATGGCTATTCATGAAAAAACGAAAAGTCCTCGATCATAAAAGGTTCACCAAACTATCCGAGAATCAGAGCAAGCTCATACAACTTGTACATGGCATCCAGGATATTAAAATCAATAACGCCGAAAGACCAAAGCGCTGGGAGTGGGAGAATATTCAAGCGGGACTGTTCAGAGTCAACCTGAAGGGCCTGGCGATCGACCAGTACCAGGAGGCCGGCGGACGGTTCATCAATGAACTGAAAAATATATTGATCACTGTTGTGGCTGCCCTGGCTGTAATCAGCGGCTCAATGACCCTTGGGATGCTGCTTGCTGTAAGCTATATTCTTGGACAACTCAATGTCCCCCTCGAACAGATGATACAGTTTATGCACCGGGCCCAGGATGCCGGACTGAGCCTTGAAAGACTGGGTGAAATACATAATACCAGTGATGAAAAGGAAGACAGGGGCGGGATGACCTTGTTGCCGGATGATTCATCGATCAACATTAACAACCTTGCATTTACCTATGGTGGTCCCCATGCAAAGCCTGTTCTGAAAGATATCAACCTGCAGCTTAAAAAAGACTCTGTAACTGCTATCGTAGGCAGAAGCGGAAGCGGGAAAACTACGCTTGTCAAACTCATGCTGGCTTTCTATCCGCCTACAGAAGGAGAGATAAGGATCGGCGATCAGAGTATTGTCCATATACCTGCTGATTTCTGGCGGCAGCATTGCGGTGTGGTGATGCAGGATGGGTATATCTTTGCAGATACCATCGCGAAAAATATTGCTCTCGGACATGAGGAGATCGATAAGGAAAAACTGGTCAAATCTGTCAGGATGGCCTGTATTGATGATTTTATTGACCAGCTGCCTTTGGGGTATAATACAAAAATCGGAGCTGAAGGGCTATCAATAAGCGGTGGTGAAAAGCAGAGGATCCTCATCGCACGCGCAATTTATAGGGATCCTGATTTTCTTTTTATTGATGAAGGGACAAGTTCACTCGACGCCAGCAATGAAAAAAAGATCATGGAAAACCTGGAAACTGTTTTTAAGGGAAAAACGGTTGTGATCGTTGCGCACCGGCTAAGCACCGTTAGAAATGCCGACCAGATTGTTCTGCTGGAGAAAGGTGAACTGGCTGAAAAAGGCACTCATGATGAACTTACACAGCAGAAAGGACTCTATTTCGAGCTGATTAAGAACCAGCTTGAAATGGGGAAAGGGTAGTTTTTTGCACAGGGTGCCAGAACACGCAGATTCCAAAGAGTGAGAAGTTAAATGCCAACGCTGCATTTTACACCATTACGCTTAGCTAAAGAAAGTTATATTCGATAGAGCTAGATATCAAAATTTCTCTGATCCTGCCTAAACCACCTGAATCGACGTAAATCGTTATCTCCTATCCGCAAACCAAATATTACCTCATGCGATCCGGATGTGTATGTATTTACAGGTCCCATATTCAGATCAAAGGCATAGCCCAGGTAAAACATCTCAAACCGTCCGCCCAGCATCATGATCATTGATTTATTTGATCGGTATGAGAGGCCTGCCCAGTAATTATCAGTATAATAAACACGGGTATTCAGATCGAGGGCGAGATTTGTACGGGTACCCTGAAGCAGAAATGATGGTTCAATAGAAATGTTGGAATTGATCGGAAGCTTGTACCCAGTCATGAAATTAAATTTTCTGAGCGTCTCATAATTGGCATAAACCTCCCTCCCGATCTTCAAACTGGAAGCTAGAAGGTCGGTCAGTGTAAACCCTCCATACAGACTCCCGTTTGTAGCAAAAAAACCGACATTTGCATCAGGAACAAAAAATGATTTATTGTTATAGGCCAGAATGGGATCATCCTGATCAGCTACAGGCACACCCCTGTCATCAATACTGAACTGGTAGCCTAGCAAACTAATACCGCCCGATAATTGCCACTGGTTAGAAAAATTAATATGGTAAGCGTAGGTACCCTGTATGCCTGTCCTGTTCACGATACCATTTCTGTCAGAAAACAGATATCCTCCTATGCCTACCCTGCCGGAACGACTTTTTTTGGTGGCATTGTTCCGAAGCTTCATCCGCTTGAGTATATAGCTGTCTTCTAACAGTCTGCTTTGCATATTCAGGGTAAATGTACGGGGTGGATTATCAAAACCTACATACTGCTGTCTTGATATAAAATTGACGGTAGTAAAACCATTGGCTCCCGCAACGGCTGGGTTCACTAAAAACTTATCCAGCATATACTGACTGTAAAACGGCTGTTGTTGCGCATTCACAGTCGCAGTAATGGATATAAAAACAGACATTATAACTATTAAACTCCTCATATGCTTAACGAATGATTGTAAGATTACCAACTATTCTTTCTGTCCCATTCTTCAGGTCAATCATGTAATGGTATGATTCCATGGGAAGTTCCTTCCCATTGAAAGTGCCATCAAACTTCTCATTATAGCCCTCTGAATAGAATACCCGTTTGCCCCATCTGTCAAAAACCTCTATGGTTACATCAGGATACACCTCTAAGCCATCGATTCTCCAGGTATCATTGTAGCCATCATTGTTGGGTGTAATAATTTCCGGGACGATAAAACAAGCATCATTTTTATAACCCACTACCACATCTCCCTTATAGGTACAATTATTACCATCTGTTATCTGATAAGAATATGTTTCCGGGTCAAGATCATAAATGGATTCCATGGTCTCCCCTCCTGCTGACCATTCAACTGAATAAGGAGCTGTGCCACCGAAGATAATTAGTTCGACGGAACCATCTGAAAAGTCAGGACAATAGGCTGGCTCAACGATCTCCTCCACTACGATTGGGTCGGGCTCATCCAGTTCTATATCCAGGGTTTCTGAACACCCATGGGCATCAATAACCGTTGAAGTATAGTTCCCCGCTCCTATTCCACTGAGTGTTGGAGTGCTTTCCTGGTAACCCTGCCAGTCATACTGATACGGCGCCTCACCTCCTGAAGCTGCGACTGCTATGGAACCATCATTAAACCCGGCACAGGATGGCTCAATCAGATCTAGCACTTGTAATTCAGGCAATTCATAAACAACAACTGTGATTTCGTCTGAAGGAAGACTTTGAATTCCCTCAGTGTTGGTTACCACGAGGGTAAGTACAGCCTCTTCAGTTACTGTAATAGTCTGACCTGCACTTCCATCGGACCAGCTATACTGATCAAATCCATCAGGACCGGAAAGAACAACTGACTCCCCTTCACAAAATTCCAGTGAGCTTGAAACGGTAACCTCAGGGGGTGACAGAAAATTACTTACAACGACCTCGACAGGTTCTGATTCCGGACTCCAACAGCCAAATTCATTCTCAACAAACAGGGAATAGAAACCGCTGGTACTAACAATTATGGACTGTGTAGTTTCCCCTCCGGGTGTCCACAAATATCCTGCAGAAGGAGGTCCGGAAAGCTGTACGCTATTCCCCGTTATAACAAATAATGATCCCTCAACGTCTATCATTGGCTGGAGAGGCAGCGCGTTCACTGTTACTGCTACTGCATCTGAACTCTCCGAACTACAACCA
>CAYSMO010000163.1:4748-6288 GCA_964432125.1 uncultured Bacteroidaceae bacterium
CCCTCACAGAAAGCTATCGGCCCGGAAGGACTGATAACCGGCTTGGTAGGCAGCGGGTTCACCGTAACGGTAACCGTATCGGAATTCTCCGAGCTGCAACCATTTCCGTCTGTTCCTGAAACGAAATATTCTCCTCCTGTTTTTGCTATGAGGGAACCTCCTGTTGATCCGTCGGACCATACATAGGATGAATAACCAATTTCTGCAACAAGCTCAACGCTATCCCCTTCACAAAATGTCGTTGCTCCGCCGGGTGTTAAATCCGGAGCATCCGGCAGGGAATTCACCGTAATGGATACTTCATCAGAAACTGGACTTTCGCAACCTTTATCATCAGTTACCTGTACCGTGTAATTATCGGCCGATGAGACTGTAATTTCCTGGGTGGTTTCACCGGTGGACCAGAGCCAGGAAGTTGCCGAGGGAGCCGAAAGCTCCACGCTTTCACCCTCACAGATTGCTGTAGGACCGGAAGGATTGATATCCGGCTTTAGAGGCAGCGCGTTCACCGTAACTGAAATTGGGTCCGACACCAATTCACATCCCAGGTTAAAGGCAAGAACATTGAATTCAGTATCGCTTGTAAGGGTGTCTGCAGGCAGATTAATAGGCAAACCTGTTCCGGCAACCGGAGAGCCTACATGGGAATTATCGGTGTTAAGTCGCAACTGGTAACTTATATCTTCCTGGGAGTTTTCAACGACTACAGTTGCTGGATTCCCGGTGCAGATATCAGCTGCCGAAACAGTGAAAGCAGATGGGGCTAAATAGATGAAGTAGTTCTGGACCCCAGTGCCTGAAATACCCGGAGATGCAATGATTCTCTCTTCCACAGTAATTGAAGCATCTTCTGTTCCGGTCCATTCCACAACAATACTGGCCGAATCGCCAACCCAAACGCCGCAACCGGTACAATCGCCGCCGGTAACTGTCCAGTAATACTGGTTACCAGTATTGTAAGCTGTTGAATAGGTTTCTGTTGTTCCCTGGCAGACATTTCCGTTTTTCGGTTCAATATTTGGCACAGGGACAGCAACTACCTCTATGGCCAAATCACCGGAAGCAGAACATCCGGTAGCAGTCGTTGTCTCACTAATATTTAATAGGTATGAACCCACCCCCTCATTGAAGGTAATGTCAGTCTGGTGCATACCGGGAGTGCCTATAGCGCCTCCTGCCGTTCCATCCCAGGACCAAACGTAAGTATTCCCGGAGTTTTCATTTGTTGAGTAGGTTCTGGTTTCTGCGGCACCTACTTTTTCCGGACCGGTAATCACCGGTTTATTCGTAAGTTTTACCGTGAGTTCAACGGTATTGGAATTCACCACCCCACTGTTACCGGCATCTGATACCGAAACAAGAGAAACTATATAAGGAGAACCGGCTGATCCCCCTACATCAGCCCCACGAAGTTGAATGCTAAATGGGGAGGAATTGATATTTGTCTCGGTAAATTCAGTAACGACAGAGCCGCTCGTTTGGTAAGTCAGGGACCAGGGAGGTGACCCTGTCAGGTTAACCGGTATGGTGGCAATTTCCT
>CAYSMO010000164.1:0-6273 GCA_964432125.1 uncultured Bacteroidaceae bacterium
CATTCAGCCGGTAACCAAAAAAAGGATTGTATTCGTCGGTTTCACTCACTTCTGGCCCATTAAATGTAATGGTTACAGGATGATATTTTTTAAGCTCCCCGGTTACCGTTCCTGAAGATTGGGCATGGGTTATGCCAGCTGTAACCATTATCAAAAAAATGATACTGTTAAAGATGAAGAATTTTTTTCTCATGATAATAATATTAAAAGGTTATAAAATAAAATAAACTATTTAAATTTTTTAATTTCAATGTCTTTAAACCAGATTTTATTTTCTGATTTTTTATGTAATTGAAGTGCAATCTGCCCGATCAATCCTGTTCTTTGCTTTTGGTGTGCCTTGTCATCTAAAACCCCGGCTCCATCATAATCGGATACAACTATGTTGTTGACAATGGTTTTTATGTGCGTGCCCCGACATATGATGGTCATATCGTTCCATCCCGTTTCCTCGTCTTCCCAATAAAATATAACCCTTTTAGGCGCGTGCGTCTCCTTATCGATTTTCCAGTCAGGAAGGGAAGGGTTGATCCACCGTTTCACATTTCTGGTTTCATCGTATATGAAACCATTTCGCCATGGGTTTGTGGGGTCTATGTCCACCTGTGGTCCGTCAAGCCAACCGCCATGTCCGTTGTCATCCACAACAGCCACTTTGTCGTAGCGGCTGCGGATCTGAACTCCTGAATTACCGGAACCTTCGCGAGAAACCATAAACTTTAGACGCAATTCAAAATCGTCAAATTCCTTTTCATGCAGTAACCAAACATAACCATGATCTTTGCTTCCGGTTGAATTGCATAATATTGCCCCTTTTTTTTCATCGACCGACCAGAAGGAATTTTCATTGTCTTTCTCCTGACACATTACCTGCCATCCATGTAGATTTTCTCCGTTAAAAAGTTTTCCCCAGGTATGGTTAGATGAAAAGACCTCGATCGATGTCAGGTTCCCGCCCCCTCTTTTGGGGCTACCCGCGGCAATGTATATTTTATTTTCATGTAAAATTGCACTACTGCCATGTCTGCCTGTATAAAGTGGGGCCAGTTGTGTCCATTTGCCCGTTGCAATATCAAGGCACTGGGTTTGGTTGTAGGCCTGTGCCTGGCTTCCTTCCCCACCCATATAAATCAGCTTATTACCTATATTTACCATTCCGCCAGCTGCCGTGGGGACCGGCAGATGCTCTTTCATGGTGTACCATTTGCCCTCTTTAAAATCATAATAATCAACCTGAGGAATTGTTGCATTGAAAAATGCAGCAAAATTGTCGGGGTGATGTACACTTGAGTTCCTGCCGCCAACACAATACAATTTGTCATCTACAACAACTGCTGGAAAATGGTCGCGAATGTGAGGTGCATCTGTAAGAATTTCCCACTGACCTGTTTTTAGATCGTAACTGTCGAAGTAGTTGGTAGTGCCACTTGTATGGCCGAATTTTATACCAGCAATAATATATATTTTATCTTTGTAAAGTACAGCACCAGCACCGCCCCTCCGCCTGTTTTCCGGAATTTCAGGCCCCTCTTTCCAAGTATCGGTTTCAGGGTAATAAATCCATATATTTTTCATGGGTGGTTCCTTGGGATATCTATCCGTCATGGCTCCGATTAAATAGATGGCATCTTTGTAAACTATCCCTTGAAAATGATGAATTTCCATTGGCGATTTTCCTTTAACTTCCCAGGTGTTTGTTTGAGGATCAAAAACATTCACTGGATTAATTCCCCGGCCACCCAACAGGTAAAATTTATCTTTATATTCTATGAAGGTGTTTTCGTGCCGACCAGTCACTTCCCCAGCGGCATCTATGGTTGACCAACGGTACTCAGATAAATTCTCCACCTGACTTTTAATGGGTAAATAAAAACAAATAACAATCGTTAACGTAATCAATGTATGTTTCATATTTTCATTATTTAAATGCTGTCAGTTTGATTACTACCTCTCTTTTTTAATAAGTTCAAGTGCATTCTCCCATGCATCAATAAACATATGCCTGAAATATTCCACCGGACCGAACTTCTCATATTCTTCCACCGTCAGTCCATTCATCCTGTAAGCTCTGGAGAATTCAGAAACCTTTTCCAGTAATTCGTCAACAATTAATTCCTGGACGGGATTGAAAAAGCGTGAAACAACCGGTTGGTCAAGCCTGAGCAATTCCTCAGCCTGTCCCTGCCAGTTCATGGTAATGCAGGCATCGGCACCTACCATTTCGGTAAAATGCTGAAGTCCGCGAACACCTCCACCTATATATCCAATTTCCGGCCATTGTGCTTTTGTAATCTGGTAGGTTTTCTTTGCTATTGCAAGTCCGGCCATATATAAGATGTCTGGTGAGATATCAATTTTTTCGTTCTCCACCCATTTTTTCAGGTATTCATCGTAAATTCCTGTTATCAGCGAATAATAGATCTTTGGTTTTTTACCGGTTTTTAATGATATTCGCTCATACATCCGGCAAATGTCAACTGCCTGACTTAATCCCATCACCTCTGTGGCATTGATGGGGGTGTTTTCGCTGATCAGCACATCCATCGCTTCAAGACCTGCTTTTGTAGCAGGGATTTTTATCATCACATTGGGCCCCATTTCCCTGTTCAGCCTCCCTTCATGAATAATAACTTCCGGGTCTTCTTCATGGATGGGGTCGCCCTGTATGCTCACATATCCATGTTCCCCGTGAGAATCCACATACACCTGGAGGAAGATATCGGCAATTTCTTTTACCAGTTTCCTCTGAAGAATACATTCCACTTCATTGTTATCTGCCGATTCTTTGATTGCTTCATTCATCAGGCTCTTTGCATACCCGCTTTCAGATGGATGTGTGAGCATTTTCCATGTGTAGGAGGGGTTTTGGGTACAGCCAACTGCACCTGCTTTGATCGCCATCCGGGCCTCCTCCCGTGTTACGTTATTGATCCAGAATTTGGTTGGGGTAAGCCGGTTTACACGCTTGAAATAATCGTTTTTCATATTGGTAAGTATTATGGTTTACTGTAGTTTATTATTTATTTATGTAGATCATTCTTATTGATAATCAATGAATTATTTGATTAACCATGGTTTTTTATCGGCGTAGTATTACCCTAAAAATAATTTTTTTTTAAATATGATCAAATATAATGTATTTTGTATACAATTTTTCTATTTTTGAAAAGAATTATTACATATGAGTTTCATACCGATTCATCAAAGAGACCTGTCATTTCACGTTTACGTGCAGATCAGGGAGATGATCCTTTCCGGTGAACTGAAAGCAGGGGAGAAGCTCCCACAGGAAAAAATAGCCGCACAACTGGGCGTTAGCAGGATGCCTCTTCATAAAGCATTTCTTATGCTTGAGGAGGAGTTCCTTGTAGAAAGTATTCCACGGCGCGGCATTTTTATCCGCAAACCGGATATCCGCTCAATTATGGATGCGTTCGAGTGCCGGGAAGGGCTTGAGGGTGTTGCTGCACGCCGGGCAGCAGAGAATTTTACCGATGAGGAGATCAATGATCTGGAGGAGATGTTTGTTCCTTTCCGCATCCAGCAGGAGATTGTGCATTACGACTATCAGATGGCTGATCAGGCATTTCATGAGGCGATCATTGCTGCAAGCGGCAATTTAGTCATGCAGAAGCTTAATTCAATTGGCAGCGTCCTTATCAGGACCTATCCGAAAGGAATAATCCTGCCAATTTCTGAATCTCTGGAGGATCACCGCATGATCATCTCTGCTTTTAAAAACCGCGATGCATCTGAAGCCGAGATCCTTGTGAGAACCCATTCGCGGAAGGCACGACAGATACTGGAAAACGAATTAGAAAATGAACTAAATAATGCAAAATGAGTAAAAGTTATCGAATTGCTGCAGTGCCGGGTGATGGAATCGGGCACGAGATCGTCCCGGCAGGGTTAAAAGTGCTTGAAAAGGTTGCGGAGAAATATAATTTTCAGACGCAAATCGACCATTTCGGATTTGGAGCGGGTCATTATATAAAGCATGGGGTGTTTATGCCGGAAAGTGGATTGTCAACTCTTAAAAACTACGACGCCATCCTGTTTGGTGCTGTCGGACTCCCCGATGTGGATGATACACTCCCTGCGAAAGATTATACATTCAAGGTGCGTACCCATTTTGAACAGTATGTCAACTACAGGCCTGTAAGAAACTGGAAGGGCGTAAAACGTCCCCTGCGTGATGAAACACCATTCGAGTTTGTTGTTGTCAGAGAAAATACTGAAGGCGAATTTGTCCAGGTCGGGAGCCAGGTCAGGCCCGACACTGCCAACGGTATGGGACTGGATACAAGTATCTTCACCCGGTCAGGCATTGAACGGATCGCTCATTACGCGTTCAGCCTGGCAGGTACCAGGAGAAAACATGTAACAACCGTGACCAAATCGAATACGCTGATTAACAGTCTTACTTACTGGGACAACGTAATAAGTGAGGTAGCTGAGCAGTATCCTGATATCGAGCACCGCTTTATGTATATCGATGCCACTTCTGCAAATTTTGTCCTGCGCCCGTGGATCTTTGATGTGGTGCTTACCACCAATCTTTTCGGGGATATCCTGAGCGACCTGGGGGGTGCACTGATGGGCAGCCTCGGACTGGGTGGCAGCGGCAATATCAATCCTGAGAAGGAGTTTCCATCCATGTTCGAGCCGATTCATGGCTCTGCACCGGATATTGCCGGCAAAGGGATTTCCAATCCAGTTGGTATGTTCTGGTCTGTCGCCCTGATGCTTGAACACCTTGGAGAGTCAGAGGCCGCAGAAGCGATCATGAATGCAACAGACATGGCTCTGGAGCAAGGCTTTTTGCCCATCGATATCGGAGGAAAAACCGGTACAGATGAATTGGCAGAGAAAGTGATTTCCAACGTATAGCGATGAGTAAAAGAAGAGTGATTGATGTAAGTGCAACCCTGCGTGAGCCCATGCGTGGATTCAGAAAAACTGTTGCAAAAACGGTGGGTGCTGATGGATGGAATGCTTCAACCCTGGAGATATATTCCCATGCCGGAACCCACATGGATGCACCATTGCATTTTGATATCAACAGTAGTTCGATTGATACAATACCAGTTGAAAGATTGATTTGCGATTGTCATATAGTTCACATTGATCCCTGTGAACCGGCACTCATGATCACCATGGAACACCTTGGTTCGGTTGCTGATTTGATTCTGCCCGGCGAAGGAATCATTTTTCATACCGGTTGGAGCAGGTACATCGATGATTCCTTCATGTACCGCGACAAGTTGCCCAGGGTCAGTCCCGATCTTGCGAAGTGGATGGTCAGCAAAAAGGTCAACCTTGTCGGCGTGGAGCCTCCTTCTGTAGCCGATGTGAACAACATCGAAGAGTTGACAGAGATTCACAGGATCCTCATGGAGGGAGATGTGCTGATACTCGAAGGGTTGTGCAACCTTGGAGAGGTAAGGAAAAGCAAGGTGCAGTTGATCGCCCTTCCGCTGAAAATCGGTGGTGGGGACGGTGCCCCTGTACGCGCTGTAATAATAGAAATATGATTGAAGACAGATACATAAAATAACTGTAAACCATTATCTTATGAAACTACCTTACATCCCCCGCCGTGTTCTCTTCGTTTTCGGTACATTTTTTATCTCCCTGTTCATGTATATCGACAGGGCCTGTATCTCCGCAGCCAAGGATCCCATTTCGGGCGACCTCGGGCTGACAGACAACCAGATGGGTTGGGTATTGTCAGCATTTGCACTCGGATACGCCCTCTTCCAGGTTCCGGCAGGAATGATGTCGGACCGGTTCGGACCACGAAAGGTACTGGCCGGTATCATCGCCATCTGGTCACTTTTCACAGCCCTTACCGGTCTTGCGAAAACGTATATCGGAATGCTGATCGTTAGGTTCCTGTTTGGTGGCGGAGAGGCAGGTGCCTTCCCCGGTATCTCAAGGGCCGTCTACTCATGGATCCCAATGCGGGAACGCGGAATTGTGCAGGGGATCAATTTTTCCGGATCGCGTGTCGGAGCCGCTTTGGCGATGCCCCTGGTTGCCGCAATGATTTCCGGCCTGGGATGGAGAGAAACGTTCGTTGTGTTGGGGGTGGCCGGGATCCTTTTCGCGGTTGCCTGGTACCTTCTTTTTAGGAACAGACCCGAGGATCTGGTGAGCATCTCTGAGCGGGAAAGGGATTATATTCTTACGGAGCGACAGCAGCCGGAAGCTATTAAGCCGGCACCCCTGACAGTAGGAAAACTTTTTGGTTCGGGCAACATGTGGCTGGCC
>CAYSMO010000165.1:0-6260 GCA_964432125.1 uncultured Bacteroidaceae bacterium
GCTGAAATCCGTGCGCTGAAAAGTGGTGTGGCATCAAAATACCCCAATATTGAAGGCATTCCACCATTGAAACTGGAGATGGCCAGGTTTGTAAAACTGTTTATGGATTTGGAAGTATCTGCTGAATGCTGTATTCCCACAGTTGGATCAATGATGGGTGGAATGGCCTCTTTCATGGTGGTGAACAGGTCTGATCGTAATAGAACAGGAACGCTCTTTCTCGACCCTGGGTTCCCGGTACAAAAGCAGCAGTGCCTTGTCCTGGGACATGAGTATGGCTCTTTCGATCTATATAATTTCAGGGGTGATAAACTGGAAGCAAAACTTGAAGAGGAGATCAACCTGGGAAGATACTCTTCAATCCTCTACTCCAATCCGAACAATCCTTCGTGGATTTGTCTGACAGAGCAAGAGCTGGAGATCATTGGCAGAATATCAAAGAAGTATGATGTTACTGTCATTGAGGACCTGGCCTATTTCGGCATGGATTTCAGGAAGGATATGTCCAAACCGGGCCAACCGCCATACCAGCCCACTGCTGCAAGGTATACCGATAACTGGGTCTTGCTGATTTCCAGTTCCAAAGCATTCAGCTATGCCGGTCAGCGCATCGGTATGATGGTTATTTCACCCACACTGTATAACCGCAGGTTCATTGATCTTACAAGATACTACAGCTCCGATAAATTTAGCCATGCGATGATTTACGGATCCCTCTATTCATTGTCTGCCGGTGCCGCCCATGCTGCTCAGTATGGATTGGCTGCCATTCTGAAGGCTGCTAATGATGGAACGTATGATTTTGTGGCGGTGGTGAAAGAGTACGGTGAGAAGGCAAAGATTATGAAGAAACTTTTTCTGAAATATGGTTTCAGAATTGTGTATGAGAAGGATATTGATCAAACCATTGCAGATGGCTTCTATTTTACGTTGGCTTATCCGGGATTTGACGGTGCGGAACTGGTTGAAGAGTTGTTGTATTACGGAATCAGTGCCATTGCCCTAAAAATCACGGGGAGCGCATTCCCTGAGGGGCTCAGGGCGTGTGTATCGCAGGTGCGAAGGGATCAGTTTGATATGCTGGAAGAAAGGCTCCGCTGTTTTTCGGAGGATCACCCCATCAAATAATGTGTAATGTTTCTAAATAATAATTTTTTGGGATGAATCATTTTATATGGGGATAACTTTTTTTTTTAATCGTAAGGATATACATACTTTTCCGGGAGTTTACCAGTGAAAGGAAAATAGATGGTTTTTGGCGGAAAACCGGGGAGTGATTATATAGAGCCTGTCAATAGAGCAGGAGTGGACAGACACTTTATAGAATAAGATTGATAATTAATGAGTGAAAGAAAGAAAACTAAAACCTGAATTATGGGAAAAATGCGAGGAGCTATCGTGGTTGACATTGAGCGCTGCAAGGGGTGTGAAGTCTGCATGGTGAACTGTCCCACAGAGGTAATTGCTATGGATAAAGAGGTGAATAGCAAAGGGTATCACTATGCCTACATGAAGAATCCGGACAGTTGCACCGGTTGTTCGAACTGTGCTATTGTTTGTCCGGATGGTGTTATTACAGTTTACAGGGTAAAAGTTTAAATAAAATAATGCTCATGGAAGAAGTTCAATTAATGAAAGGCAATGAGGCCATTGCAGAGGCAGCGATCAGGGCAGGGATGGACGCCTATTTCGGATATCCTATTACGCCCCAGTCGGAGGTGCTTGAATACCTGACGCTTCAGCGACCCGAGGAACGCACAGGTATGGTTGTTTTACAGGCTGAAAGTGAAATTGCTGCCATCAATATGGTGTATGGTGCTGCCGGCACTGGCAAGAAAGTGATGACCTCTTCCTCCAGTCCGGGTATCAGCCTGAAAATGGAAGGGATCAGTTATATTGCCGGCGCAGAATTGCCTTGTTTGATCGTTAATATTGTTCGTGGTGGTCCGGGACTGGGCACAATTCAGCCTTCCCAGGCCGACTATTTTCAGGCAACCAAGGGTGGTGGACATGGCGACTATCACATGATCGTTCTGGCTCCGTCGTCGGTACAGGAGATGGCCGATTTTGTTGGTACGGGGATGGAGATGGCCTTCAGGTACAGGAATCCGGTGATGATCCTTTCCGATGGACTGATTGGTCAGATGATGGAGAAGGTAGAGCTGCCGGAGCAAAAGGAGCGGGTAAAGGAGTTTGACCAAAGCTGGACCATTACCGGGAAGACAAAAGGGAGAGAGAGAAATATTATTACCTCCCTGAATCTCGATTCTGAGAAACAGTATCTTCATAATATGAAATTGCAGGAGAAATACGACAGCATGAAAAAGGATGTGATGTTTGAAAAATTTCATTGCGATGATGCTGAATTTCTCCTGGTAGCTTATGGTTCCAGCGCACGAATCTGCCAGAAAGCTGTTGACACAGCACGCAGTCAGGGTAAAAAGCTTGGACTCCTGCGTCCCATCACCCTGTTCCCGTTCCCTGACGCGATCATTGCCAAACTGGCCCGCCAGGTGAAAGGGATCCTTTCCGTGGAGCTTAGTTCGGGGCAGATGGTTGAAGATGTGAGGCTTGCAGTGAATGGACGTATTCCCGTTTATCACTACGGAACGCCCGGTGGAAAGATCTTTTCCCCCGATGATGTATTACATGTGATTGAAGAAAAATTAATAGGAGGCTACTAATGGATATTAAAGAGATCATACAACCGGAAAATCTGGTACACAGACGCACACCGCTCATGACGGATGCAACGCTTTCCTACTGCCCCGGATGCGGTCATGGAACAGCTCATCATCTAATCATGGAGGTTGTTGAAGAGATGGGAATCCAGGAGGACACCATCGGTATAGCACCGGTCGGATGCTCAGTGCTGGCCTACGATTTTATGGATATTGATATGTCCCAGGCAGCGCACGGACGGGCACCTGCTGTAGCTACGGGGATCAAACGTTTATGGCCCGATAAATATGTTTTCACCTACCAGGGCGATGGAGATCTGGCTGCGATAGGGACCGCCGAGACCATACACGCCTGCAACCGCGGGGAGAATATTGTAATCATTTTTATCAATAACGGGATTTATGGCATGACCGGGGGACAGATGGCGCCTACAACCCTTGAAGGGATGAAATCGTCTACAACACCCTACGGCCGTGATCATCAACTGATGGGGCATCCGCTGAAGATTACTGAGATTGTGGCACAGTTGCCCGGAGTACATTTTGTTACCCGCCAGGCTGTGCATAAGCCGGGGAATGTGAGAAAAGCGAAAAAGGCAATTAGAATGGCCTTTGAAATCCAAAAGGAGAAGAAGGGGTTGGCCTTTGTGGAGATCGTTTCCAACTGCAACTCTGGCTGGAAGATGACGCCTGTTGATTCCAACGAATGGATGGAGGAGCATATGTTTCCCTTCTATCCGCTGGGTGATATTAAGGTGGATGGTAAGATCGTGAAGGATCTGTTGAAAGAGTTAATGTAAAATGAACAGCCAACAAACACTACAACTATGACTGAAGAGATTATTATCGCCGGATTCGGCGGACAGGGTGTTCTTTCCATGGGTAAGATCCTTGCATATTCAGGAATCATGCAGGAGCAGGAGGTGAGCTGGATGCCCTCCTATGGTCCGGAAATGCGCGGAGGAACCGCCAATGTCACGGTTATTCTTAGCGACGACAGGGTCAGTTCACCAGTACTACATAGTTTTGATACCGCCATTATCCTCAACCAGCAATCCCTGGATAAGTTCGAGGAAGCTGTGAAGCCGGGCGGGATGCTGCTGTATGATCCGAATGGCATTACACATCATCCCGAGCGGGATGATATACGGATATTCAAGGTTGAGGCTGCCTCCGAGGCAGCAAAAATGGGTGCTCCGAAGACGTTCAATATGATCGTTCTGGGGGCCTACCTGAAGGTCAACCCAGTGGTTGAATTCGACAATGTGATCAAGGGGCTCAAGAAATCATTGCCCGAGCGGCACCACCATACGATCCCGGCCAATGAAAAAGCGATCCACCGTGGAATGGAGATCGTTGCTGAAGCAAAGCTGAGGTAGGGAAGGGCGCACTATTATTCATAGAAATGCATTTCCTTGATGTACTTGTATGTCTTTTCCGGAAGGAAGTGCCTGATATCTTTCTCGTTCCTGATCGCTTCCCGGATGAAGCTGGAAGAGATTTCCATCATCGGTGCATCAACCAGGGTGGTGTTTTTATGGCAGAGGATTTCTTCCTTTGAAATACCGGGACGAGGATATACCAGCCGGTGATAATTATCTACCAGAAAAGCAGCATTCTTCCACTTGTGAAAATTTTTAAGTCCGTCTGCTCCCATGATGATGTAAAACTCCCTGTAAGGCTGGCTCTCTTTGAGATAGGTAAGTGTGTCAATCGTGTATGAGGGTTTCGGCATTCCGAATTCAATATTCGACACATAAAAGCGGTCATCGTTACCTATTGCCAGCCTGGTGAGTTCGAGCCGGTGATAATCTTCCAGCAATGTCTTTTTCTCCTTCATAGGGTTCTGCGGACTCACCACGAACCAGAGTTCTTCGATATCAGCGAATGCAACCATATAATTGGCGATGGCCATATGACCGATATGTATCGGATTGAATGAGCCGAAAAAGAGTCCTGTTTTGGTCATGAGACAAAGGTAAATAAATTGTTACTGAAGTGTATTCATATTTTAAAAGTGTGCAAATGTTCTGATTAACTCCTCCGCCTTTTTTAATGAATCTTCCAGTCGGTCGTTGATTAGAACATGGTCGAATTGGCCGGCAAAGGAAAGCTCTTCACGGGCCTTCCCCAACCTTTTAAGCAGCTGCTCTTCAGAATCGGACCCTCTCTCCCTAAGACGCTTTTCCATAACCCCGAAAGATGGAGGCTGAATAAAAACCGCCAGTGCATCACTACCGAACTCCTGCTTCAGCCGTACCCCGCCTACTACGTCGATATCAAAGACCACATGCTTCCCGGCTTTTCTTAACCGCTCGACCTCTGCCCTTAGCGTTCCGTAGTACTGACCGGTGTATACCTCTTCCCATTCGAGGAATTTGCCCTCATCAATTTTTTTCTTAAATTCATTAACCGTCAGAAAGTAATAATCGACACCATCTTTTTCGTTTTTTCTTGGATCCCTTGAAGTGGCAGAGATGCTGAAGGCCAGTTGTGGATAGAGGCCGAGGAGGTGCCGTACGATGGTGGTCTTGCCGGAGCCTGAGGGGGCGGAGAATATGATCAGTTTCCCTTTCATTCTATAGTACATTGAGCAACTGCTCCTTGATCTTTTCCAGTTCATCTTTCATGTTGACGACAAGGCGTTGGATCTCTTTGTGGTTGGCTTTTGCCCCCAGGGTGTTTATTTCACGACCGATCTCCTGACAAATAAAACCGAGTTTCTTTCCATTCGGACTTCCCTGTTTCAGGATCTCCATGAAATAGTCGAGGTGGTTCTTAAGCCTTACCTGCTCTTCGTTGATATCGAGCTTCTCGATGTAAAACATCAGCTCCTGCTCGAAACGGTTGTGGTCGATCTCCTCTTTCAGCTTCAGCTCTTCCAGGTTTCCGAGGATGCGCTCTTTCAGCTTTTCTATCCGTTCATGTTCAAACGGACCAATCTTCTGCTGACTTTCCTGGATGCTTTTGATGCCGCTTTCCAAATCCTTTTCCAAAGCGGCTCCTTCCTGGATCCTGAATTCATCCAGTTCCCTGATGGCACTTTCCAGTGCATCACGGACGGCGTCCCATTCCTCTTCGATGATCTCATCTTTTTCTGAGATAACTGTATCGGGAAGACGCATTGCGGTGGATAAAATATCGTTCGAACTTAAACCAAGTTCATTTGCTACGGTACTCAGCTGCTTCATGTAATCCTTTACAACAGCTGTATTGATAGTAGCTGCGGCGCCTTCGATCATCTCGTAGTGAAAATTGCATTCAACCTTGCCACGCTCCAAAGCTTTCGAAAGCATCTGTCTGATTTCAAGCTCTTTGGATTTGTATATGGCCGGCAGTCTTGTGCTTGTGTCGATCTGTTTGCTGTTCAATGATTTAACCTCTATGGTTAATTTCTTTGATGGCAAAAGGCACTCTGCCTTTCCGAAGCCGGTCATCGATTTAAGCATATTTCTCTTGATTGGTTTTTGCAAAGGTAGCAAATTTGTTTTTCCGGTAGCTGGATTGTTACTGCTGGTATCCTGATTTGCGATGCGGCTTATTTTGCCGGGGTGAATGACTACACTGCCGCAGGTTGCT
>CAYSMO010000166.1:0-2953 GCA_964432125.1 uncultured Bacteroidaceae bacterium
TGCTATGATGGCTGGACTCACATAAAACACACTCCGGTAAAGCCGGGGCGGTTCATTGTTGACCAGGTGCTTTAAATTAAGCCAAAAAGTAAGAGAACTTGAAGGGTATTTACAAACAATATCAAATAAAGCTCCTGAATTAGTGAGGGCGTATATTCATCGATTGAGGGAAACCGACAGGCTTCATCGAGAATTTGAACAACTATGTTCGGAAATATTGGAGATTCCGGGTATGCTTGAACCTGTAGTAGAAAGCAGCCGTGCTCAGTATCGGGATTTAATTACAAAACTTCATAGGAAGTTTATTAGTTCCATTGAGCAGAATAACTGGCCGTTAAATGAATTTTTATACAATGCTGATGTGTTTGATAAATACATTGGCAGTGAGCTGGTCCAATCAGGGAAAAAAGTGGCTTTTATACTGGTGGATTCTTTTCGATACGAACTTGCTGTTGAATTACAAAAGCAACTGCAATATGACTATAGCGTGGAATTGTTTGCTGCCTGTGCTGTGTTGCCGTCTATAACATCTGTTGGGATGGCAAGCCTTTTACCTGAAGCCGGGTCAAGTCTGAGGTTAGAAAAATCGGACAACGGCCCGGTTCCTACCTTAGGTGAAAAAAAACTCACAAATGTTAATGCCCGAATGCAGGTGATCAAGGAAAGGTATGGTACTCGATTTCAAGAAATGACTATTCCTGCGTTTTTCAAGCGTAAAAAAGATTTACCGCCTGAAGTCGACTTGTTAATCTTGCGGACTACGCAAATTGATACTCAATTTGAAGCAGATACAAATACTGCGTTGACGATGATCCTTATGGTCTTGCGTAAAATTAAGGCGGTATTAGGCAGACTGACAAACATGGGATTCATGAAAGTAGTTATAGCCACTGACCACGGATTTTGTATTTCTCCCACGCCAGAAGCAGGGGATGTTTGCGCAAAACCACAGGGTGATTGGACAAACGTACATGAGAGAATTCTTTTGGGGTCCGGAAGCAGTGATAATTATAATTTCTGTCTTCCGGCAGATAAGCTAGGAATCCAGGGAGACTATGCAATGGTTGCAGGGCCGAGGGCAATGGTGACATACAGGTCCGGCTCAACATATTTTCACGGCGGGTTATCTATCCAGGAATGTATTGTTCCGGTTTTATCTGCAAAATTGGCTCAAAAACAACAAGACGAAAGTACCGTTACTATTAAGCTCAGTTATAAACAAGGCGCAGTGAAGGTAAGAACGAGGAGCCCCGTTATCCATATTTCTGCTACCTCAGAAAGCCTTTTTGCCGATGGAACATCATTTGAGGTATTATTGGAAGCACGCAGTGAGAATGGTGATACCGTCGCAAAGGCAGCTCCTGGTGAAAATGTAAATGCTGCAACAGGGGCCATAACAATCAGGCCGGGAGATACGATTGGGGTACCCATGCGAATCGACCTGGATTTTGAGGGTGAAATGGAAGTAATTGCTTTAGACCCAAAAACACTTGTATCGTATGATACAATAAAACTGGAGACCGATTTTACGGTATAAGATTATGTCCGAATTAGATGAAAAGTTAAATAAATATTTCGATGGCCGCGTCGTTCGAAAAGATCTGCTTCATCGTATAAAGAAAGGTACAAATGTCCCCACATTTGTCCTTGAATTCCTTTTGGCCCGGTATTGTGCCAGTGATGATCCTGAGGAGATTCAGGCCGGTATGCGGGCTGTACTCAGCACATTACAGGACAATTATGTTCGTCCTGACGAATCAAATCAGGCCCAATCCACTGTACAGCAGAAGGGAAAACATCGGTTTATCGACAAAGTCCATGTGAATTACATAGAGAAAGAAAAACGGCACTGGGCTGAAATGGAGAATTTTGGGAGCCGGAGGATCGCTGTAGCCGATAAATACTACAGGGATAACGATCGTATCCTTACCGGCGGCATTTGGGCTGAAGCTGTTGTAGGACACAATGATATTGAGGATGACGATTATGCTTTCTATATTGAGGAGCTTCGCCCGATACAACTGGCACGATTTGACTTTAATGAATACACCGAAGGCAGGCAATCATTCACCCGAGATGAATGGTTAGATTTAATTCTCCGCACCATTGGGTTGGAACCTACAAAGATGTCCCGCCGTTTGAAGTTCCATTTTATTTCCCGCCTATTCCCCTTTGTCGAGGCCAATTACAATTTTGTCGAACTGGGCCCCAGGGGAACAGGAAAATCCTATAGCTACAGCGAATTTTCCCCATACTCAACTCTTATTAGCGGCGGTCAGGCAACAACGCCTATCCTGTTTTACAACAATGCAAAAGGGAAAGTCGGATTGGTAGGCTTTTGGGACATAGTAGCTTTCGATGAAATCGCGGGCATCAGGATAAAAGACCAAGATTCAATTCAAATTATGAAAGATTATATGGCAAACGGCCGGTTTTCCCGGGGAAAAGATGTTGTTGCTAACGCCAGCTTTGCTTTCGTCGGAAATATCGATTACGCCATTGACCAGCTGGTGAACAGTTCACAATTCGATCTGTTCTATCCGCTACCAAATAATTTCGATTTAGCGTTGATTGATCGGTTTCACGCCTATTTGCCCGGGTGGGAGATGCCGAAGAATACCAGCGAGTTACTTACTTCCCATTATGGTTTCATTACCGATTATATAGCGGCAGCATTTCACGAATTATTTATACATCACAATCGGTACGAATGGGTCAATCAGCATGTCCGATTAGGACCTTCTATTGAGGGAAGGGATGAGGTTGCTGTTAAGAAAACTATTTCCGCCTTTTTAAAGATACTCCATCCCATCGGAGACCCGGAGTCAGAAGAATTAGATGAATATACTGAATATGCCCTTGAAGGTAGAAGGCGGATCAAGGAACAGCTGAATAAAAGAAAAACTGATGAAGAATACGCGGCAATTAATTTATCGTATTTCAACTCGAATGG
>CAYSMO010000166.1:2963-6258 GCA_964432125.1 uncultured Bacteroidaceae bacterium
GAAGAAATTATCGTCTATTGCTCGGAATCAAAAACTGCTTTGGCAACGCAGAAACCGGAGCGTTATTCCATTGATGCAGATGAGCCGCATGAAAATCGGTCCAGAGGACGAAAGAAAATAAAAGTAATTGCAAAACCAAAACTGGATGAAGAGTCAAAATCACAAGACCAATCCACAGCATCTCTTGAAACGGTGAACTCTACGACTGAAAATACCGATTTAGAAGAAGCACATATCAGAATACTTTACGGGGATGTGGGGCATAGTTATGACTCCTTGTTCGGTAAATACATCAAGGGAGCAAAAAAGATCGAAATCGAAGACCCCTATATTCGATCCCAACATCAGATAGCAAATTTTGTTCGGTTCTGTGAAACCGCGTTAAAACATAGCGCAATTACTTCTATCCATTTGCGTACCGGCTATGAAGATGATTTTCAAAGGGTTGAAACAGAAGCTCGGTTCGATGATTTGGCTCAAAGTCTGCGGGATCGAGGGGTTACTCTGAAAGTAGACTTCGATGAAAATATCCACGATAGAGACATTCGATTAGATAACGGGTGGAGAATTAGAATAGGTCGGGGACTGGATTTTTACCAACCGCCTGATTCCTGGTTCGTTGTCGGTGCGAATGATATGGATTTACGACCTTGTAAAGAAACGATGGTGGATATTTTCCGGTGGGAGGGGAAGAAGAAATAAGGTGATATTTTTGTGCTCAGTAATACAATAAAATCCTTGTTTGAAGTATGAAATATAAAGTTGACAAAACCAAGTGGGATCATACTAGAATATTATATAAATATGGGAGTGCAGAGTCGGTTTATAAAATTCTAGAAAAAATTACTATTAAGGCTACTCGCCCAGATGTATTTAATGACCCATTTGATACACTAACTCCTATAGATTTTACTTTTAGTCTTCACGATTTAAGGGATGCTTTATACAATGAAATTGAAATTTTAATTTTTAGTGAAAAAGAGCCTGTTTTTATTGATAATGATCAAATAACAGAAAAAATTCTAGAATTGCGTAAAATAAGACATACATTAAATAGAGAAAATATTAGACTTATGTGCAATATATTTTTTGAACCTATTTTACAATCTTTGAGGGAAATGATAAAAAAAGATGAAGAAGCTTGGAAGCAATATTTATTGACCTGGAGAATTGTTAGTCTTTCAAGGGTAAAAGATAATTTACTTTTATGGGCTAATTATGCAGACAAACATAGAGGTGCGGTAATTGGTTTTAAATGCATACCACAGATTGATTCTGCTTTTTGTGCAGCAATTGAAGTAAACTATTCCCGATCAAAACCTACTTTAGGAAATATTGATGAATGGGTTAAACATATTACAAATCAAATATACAAAAATATTGAAGAATGT
The DNA here is from genome assembly GCA_964432125.1 of uncultured Bacteroidaceae bacterium. GTDB lineage: Bacteria > Bacteroidota > Bacteroidia > Bacteroidales > M55B112. The sequence goes on from CAYSMO010000166.1 coordinate 4,355, forward strand.
TATATGGATATGGTGTTTACGAAAAGCATTGATTGGGCATATGAAGAGGAATATCGATATCCTTTACCTGCACAGAATATTGATGAAACATCTGATTATAGGACTTTCGATTGGAGAGAAATTGGGGAAGTAATATTGGGTTGTAGAATATCAAAAATAGATAAAGTAAGTATCACTAAACTTTGTAGACAGCGATATCCTGGGATTAAAATCTTTCAAGCTACACAAAGCAAAACAGATTTTACCTTAATATTAAATGAGTTATCTAATTGAAATAAATACTTTATCAACGATGCAACAATTTAACTACACTTCTATATCGATTGGCTTGTACTTTTTTACTGGCTGGGAAAAGAATCAAATAGGGGTCATAATTAAAAATGAAGATCGCTTTAGATACTAATTGTTTTATTGATGCAGTTAACTATACTTCTGATTCATATGTAGCAATGTTAAGAATTTTGAAATTATTAAAGAAAAATGAAATAAGATTATTTATTAGCAGACATTCATTAGAGGAATTATCAAAAAAGCCTGATGAAGCTTTTGAACTAGCAAAAACTATCACGCTTTTACCATATTGGCCAATTGGAACTTGGGATGATTTAATAGGGACTTGGAAAGACTTAAGTGGTACATGGGATGATATCAAAAGAAATGATGAAATAAAAGATGAATTGAAAAAATTAGCAAATTCAGGTTCGAGCATACGGGATCAGGGTGCGTATATCGATGCTTTGCATGGAGGAATGGATATTTTCATTACCTCAGATAAACAATTGGTATCATCTGAACCAGCAAAAAGAATAGAAAAACGATTTAAGCTTCGAGTTTTAACGCCTAAAAAATTTGTCAAGCAATTATCCGGATGAAAAAAATCTTATCATTCGAATCAGGAGACGCTGTATTAAGATAGAGAAGAGCTCCACAATGGAGCCATATTTTTAGTTTTAATAATGATATCGAAGAGTTAATGCAATAAACAAATATAATCGTCAGAATTAGGTCAAACATGTTTTATTGTGGAAGGGAGCGTCCGGCGCCGGACGTCCTGTCCGGCGCATACTGCCCGCTCCTCCACGGACGGAGGAGCGGAATGTTGAAACCGATTTTTCACTGTTTTCGAATATTTTATTGCAAAAGAATCACAAAAAAATTAAGATTAATAAAGGGGAGGGGAGTATGAAACCAAAAAAAGTACAACCTAATATTGCGGTCTTGTATGCCCGGGTATCATCCAAGGAGCAGGAACGGGAGGGGTACTCCATTCCCGCCCAGTGCAAGCTGTTGCGCTCCTATGCCGACCGGCAGGGCTACACCATTGTACACGAGTTTATCGATGTGGAAACGGCCAAGCAGTCCGGCCGCACCCATTTTACCGAGATGGTACGGTATTTAGAGGAACACCCGGAGGTGCGGACCCTGTTGTGTGAGAAAACCGACCGGCTCTACCGTAATTTTAAAGATTACGTTACCATTGACGATCTGGATTTGACCCTTATTTTCGTAAAAGAGGGCTCTGTTCTAAACAAGCATTCCCGCTCCCATGAAAAATTTATCCACGGCATTAAGGTGCTCATGGCCAAAAACTACATCGACAACCTGTCGGAAGAAACCCGGAAAGGGCTTCGGGAAAAGGCGGAAGAAGGAGAATTCCCCGGTACCGCACCATTAGGATATGTGCATGATACGGCCAACAAAACCATTGGTGCCGACCCCGACCGGGCCCCGGCTATTTGGGAATTGTTTAACCTGTATGCAAGCGGGGAGTATTCCATCCGGCGGTTACAAGTCCATGCCAAAGATGTGGGATTAACCAACCGGAAGGGAAACCCCGTTTCCCGCAGTTCCATAGCCGCTTTGCTGAAAAACCCCTTTTACACGGGTGAATTTACGTGGAACGG
>CAYSMO010000167.1:0-6172 GCA_964432125.1 uncultured Bacteroidaceae bacterium
CTCTTCTGAAAAGCGTTCGCAAACCTGTTCTGTTTGGTCAGTCGATCTGTTGTTTACAAGAATGATTTCAAACAGATCTTTTGCCAGGTCCTGTTGAGAAAGGCAATGAAGCGACTCCTTCAGGTATTTATCCCTGTTATAGGTACATATGACGACAGAGATAAATAGATCCATCAGGATTAGAGTTTTTTAAATAAGTTTTTATAACTTATTTTTTCTGTGATCATTTGCTTAAGCAGACCTATATCAGCTCGCTCCTGTTCCATTGAATCTCTGTGCCTCACTGTAACGGTATTATCGTCAAGGGTCTGGTGGTCTATGGTTATACAATAGGGTGTTCCTATCGCATCCTGGCGCCGGTAACGGCGACCGATCGAATCTTTCTCCTCGTAGCGGCAGTTGAATTCGAATTTCAGCTCGTCCATGATCTCCCTGGCTTTGGTCGGGAGTCCGTCCTTTTTCGTGAGGGGCAAAACAGCCAGTTTTACCGGGGCAAGTGCAGCCGGCAGCTTCATCACCACCCGCTGGTCCTCCGTTCCGTCCTCTTTTGTGAGGGTCTCCTCACAATATGCGGCTGCGACAATCTGCAGAAACATACGGTCGACCCCAATGGAAGTTTCTACAACAAATGGCGTAAACGATTCATTGGTTTCCGGATCAAAATACTGGATCTTCTTGCCGGAGAACTTCTGGTGCGCTCCCAGGTCAAAATCGGTTCTGGAGTGGATCCCCTCCACCTCTTTGAATCCGAAGGGGAACTTAAATTCTATATCAGTTGCTGCATTCGCGTAATGTGCCAGCTTGTCGTGGTCGTGAAAACGATAACTTCCTTCATCAAACCCAAGGGCCAGGTGCCATTTCATTCTTCTCTGCTTCCAGGTTTCGAAAAACTCAAGTTCCGATCCCGGCTTTACAAAATACTGCATCTCCATTTGCTCAAATTCCCGCATCCGGAAGATAAACTGCCTGGCTACAATTTCATTCCTGAAGGCTTTCCCGATCTGCGCGATTCCGAATGGAAGCTTCATCCTGCCGGTCTTCTGCACGTTCAGGTAGTTCACAAAGATCCCCTGTGCCGTTTCCGGTCTGAGATAGATCGTTGAGGCCCCTTCGGCGGTCGAGCCCATCTCGGTGGAGAACATCAGGTTGAACTGGCGCACTTCGGTCCAGTTTTTTGATCCCGACATGGGACAGGCGATCTCCTCGTCGATAATAATCTGACGCAGCTCCGTGAGGTCACTGTCGTTGATTGCCTGTACAAAACGATCCTTCAGCAGGTCATGTTTTTCCTTGTTGGCCAGTACGCGGGGATTGGTTGTTATAAACTGCTCCTTATCGTACGCGTCCCCAAACTTTTTTTCAGCCTTGGCAACTTCTTTTTCGATCTTCTCCTCGTATTTGGCCATCTTCTCCTCGATGAGTACATCGGCACGGTAGCGTTTCTTGGAGTCCTTGTTGTCGATTAAGGGATCGTTGAATGCATCGACGTGCCCGGAGGCCTTCCATGTAGTAGGATGCATAAAGATCGCAGAATCCAGTCCCACCACCTCTTCATTGAGCAGCACCATGGAATCCCACCAGTATTTTTTTATGTTGTTTTTTAATTCAACGCCATTTTGACCATAGTCGTAAACTGCGCTTAAACCATCGTAGATCTCACTTGAAGGAAAGATAAATCCGTACTCCTTGCAATGTGATACCAAATTCTTGAATAGATCTTCCTGGGCCATTGTACCTGTTTTTAATAAACCACAAAAGTAATCCAAATTGTCTAAGTCTGAAAAAAATGTTCGAAGAATTGGGTTTACGGTTTGTGCTATTTAGAGCTTGTCAATAGAGTCGGAGTGGCTGGATCATAAAGTTCGAGAGCATTACTTGTCTCGTACCTAAGCGGGCGAGCGCAAAATCTTAAGAAGCCACTTAATTCTTGTAATGAAAATATCTATGATGCATTATTGTTATATTTGGCAAATAGTAAGCTTACTTGTCCATCATGGAAAAACGATACGATTTTCTGGTCATCGGTACGGGCCTGGGCGGAATTAGTTTTGCCCTGAAGGTGGCCAGGCATGGCAAGGTTGCGCTGGTTACCAAAACAGCCCTCGAAGAGACCAACACCCGTTATGCACAGGGAGGGATTGCGGCAGTGACATACGAGCCCGATTCGTATGAGAAACATGTGCGGGATACGCTGGTTGCAGGCGATGGTTTGTGCGATGAACGCATTGTCAGGCTTGTTGTGAAAGAGGCTCCCCGTCAGATTGAAGAGCTAATCAACTGGGGAACGCAGTTTGATAAGGAGGAGGACGGTACATACAGCCTCGGCCGGGAAGGGGGTCATTCGGAGTACCGGATACTTCACCACAAGGACAATACCGGTGCGGAGATCCAGCGGGCACTATCTGACCAGGTTCGCGATCATCCCAACATTGACCTGTACGAGAACCATTTTGCTATTGATCTGATCACCCAACACCACAAGGGAAAGAAGGTAAAAAGGCAGTTTGATGATATACAGTGTTATGGGGCATACATCCTGGATCTCAAGACACATCGCATTATCAAGTTCCTCTCGAAGGTTACCCTCGTTGGTACCGGGGGCACAGGACAGCTGTATGCCACAACAACGAACCCTACCATAGCAACAGGCGACGGAGTGGCCATGGTGTACCGGGCCAAAGGGATCATTGAAAACATGGAGTTCGTGCAGTTTCACCCCACTTCGTTGTACAATCCCGGAGAAACTCCTTCCTTTCTCATCACCGAGGCATTGCGTGGATACGGAGGTATCCTGAGGAATGAAAAAGGGGCCGATTTTATGAAGGATTATGATGAAAGGGGGAGCCTGGCCCCGCGGGATATTGTGGCGCGATCCATCGATAATGAGATGAAGATGTCGGGAAGTGAGCATGTGTATCTCGATTGCACCCATCTTGAAGCGAAAGCACTCAAGGAGCATTTCCCGAATATCGCAGAAAAATGCCAGTCACTGGGGATCGACATAGCGACGGATATGATCCCTGTAGTTCCCGCAGCACATTATATTTGCGGAGGTATCCGGGTGGATGAGAATGGCGAGAGCTGGATCAAGCATCTATTCGCTATTGGCGAAGCTTCATCTACCGGTTTGCATGGGGCCAACCGATTGGCATCCAATTCACTGATCGAAGCGATTGTCTTTGCCGATCGAGCTGCGGAATCTGCTGTCAGGTATGCTGAGAATTCCACCTATGAAGAGGGTATTCCCGATTGGGACGACAGCGGAACCATACACAATGAGGAGATGGTACTGATTACCCAAAACAAGAAGGAGGTGCAGCAGATTATGAGTAACTATGTTGGCATTGTGCGGTCGGACCTTCGGCTTGAGCGTGCCAGGACCAGGCTCGAGATTATCTACCGGGAGACAGAGGAGCTTTACAAGAGCTCAAAAATTATCAAGGAGATTTGTGAACTGAGAAATTTGATTAATGTCGGCTACCTGGTTATAAAAAGTGCGAAGGCAAGAAAAGAGAGCAGGGGGCTGCATTATAACATGGATCATCCAAGCCACTGGTAAATCCTTCGCCAAAGGTTTAATCTGGCGGCACGCGGCTGCAAGCTTTGCCCGCCGTACTTAGGCACTTAGGCTACAAAACTAACCAACATGTTGTTCGTATTCTATACCACAGCGATATTGGTGAATTTCCCGCGCAGCGGTTTTAATTTTCAAATTTTCAAATTTGCTCATTTTCAAATTAATATAGGTACTAAGGCAGGCGGTACTTGCTCTCGAACTTTATGATCCAGCCACTTTGACTCATTATAAAAATAAGGGCTAAATGGAACCATTTCAGGATTTTTTGTTGGGCTATTGTTCCGACCAGAAGTGGGAGGTGTTGTTGGTGCGCAGGTCGCCCCATTTTGATCTTATCTCATCGAGAAGACCCAGTATTTCCTTTACATCCAGGGAGGTGAGCAGCTTTATTCGTGTCTCTTTGAAATTTGGAATTCCTTTGAAATAGTTGGAGAGGTGCCGCCGCATTTCATAAATGCCTACAGGTTCCGATTTCCACTCGAGCGATCTTCTGAACTGTTCTTCAGCGACATCTGCTTTCTCCCTGATGGTTGGATCGGGCAGGAGCTCGCCGATCTTCATAAAATGTTTGATATCGCGGAATATCCAGGGTCTTCCCACCGCTGCCCTGCCGATCATGATCCCGTCCACACCATACCTGTTGAACATCTCACGTGCCACAGCCGGTGAGTCGACATCGCCATTGCCAATGATCGGGATATGCATTTTCGGATTGTTTTTCACCTCTCCAATCAGGGTCCAGTCGGCCTTCCCCTTGTAAAACTGCGCCCTGGTGCGTCCATGAATGGTGAGGGCGGCTATTCCGCAATCCTGCAGTTGTTCGGCAATGGAAACAATGTTCCGGCTGCTGTCATCCCACCCCAACCGCGTTTTGACCGTCACAGGCAGGGCCGATGCAGCCACAATGGCGCGGGTCATCTCCATCATCAGCGGAATATTGTTGAGCATACCGGCCCCTGCTCCCCTGTTCGCGATTTTTCTTACCGGACAGCCATAATTGATATCGATCAGTTCAGGTTTTGAGTTTACCGCAATGTGTGTAGCCTCTACCATCGATTCGATATCATGGCCATAGAGCTGGATCCCGATGGGTCGTTCATGGTCGAAGATATCGAGCTTTTTCACACTTTTTGCTCCATCCCTGATCAGCCCGTCGGAGGAGATAAACTCCGTATACATCACATCGGCGCCAAATTTTTTGCATATATATCTGAACGAAGGGTCGGTAATATCCTCCATCGGCGCCAGGAACAGCGGCAGTTCTCCAATATTCAGTTCTCCAATTTTCAATGCGGTACGGTTTATTCCTATTCGTTTCTTTTTATTATTTTCGCACTACCCTTTCACAGGCTTACCGGCGACAAAATTACAAAAAGCATTTTTAAGACGCATAATACAATGAATTACGAAAAGAGACCCATACTACCGAAACTATCACCCATGGCCATGCTTATATTCAGCACACTTGTTGTGGTCGTTGTGGGTTTTATTTTCCAGGTACTTGGAGTTTTTATGGCAACTCTGTTTTATGATGTTTCACTTTCCGAGATTATGCAAATAGATGGTACGGAAGACAGGCAGGTTATCAGTGCCCTAAAGCTCCTGCAAATTATCGGTGCGCTTGGCACCTTCGTGTTTAGCAGCCTGCTTCTTTCCCGTTTCTATACCGGAGCCTGGCTTGGATATTTTCGTTTGGGCAGGGGACTTGACGGGATGAGCGTTTTTTTGCTGATGCTTGTGATGGTAGTTGCCCTTCCGTTTGTGAATTTTCTTACCGATATTAATCTTCGGCTGGAACTACCTTTTGATGGACTGGAAGATTATTTCCGCAGGATGGAGGAACAGACCGAGAGGTTGATGATGACCCTGATCCGGGCGGATCATGTTTGGGCACTGCTGGTCAATCTTTTGATGATCGCTATCATTCCGGCCGTGGGAGAGGAGTTAGTGTTCAGGGGATTGATTCAGCGGCACCTCACCGACCTGTTCAGAAACGGTCATGTGGCCATTGTTATTGCAGCCATGATATTTAGTCTCGTCCATTTTCAGATATACTCCTTTCTTCCACGGTTTTTCCTGGGGATCATCCTCGGCTATGCCTATTATTATGGCAAAACACTTTGGTATCCCATTCTCGCTCACCTGGTGAACAATACCCTGGGGGTACTCTTTTATTATTTCTATATGAAAGATGTAACCGGAGATTCACTGGAAGAGATCGGAACCATGGAGATGATGCCGGCGACTGCTTTTCTGAGTCTGCTCGTTGTTGCAGGATTGATGTATCTGTGGGTCAAGATGGTCCGCAAATGACTGCTTCAACAACGAGAACCTTTAGCTCATGAGTGCAGCGAACAATAACGTAGTAGTGGCTTTTTGGCTTTGTTAAGCCTGCTTAACCAAACCGCTCTGTATGTTGGATCTGAAAAAGACTGGGATCGGCGAGTTCGTTTTTCCTGTAAACATAAACAACACCGTAATCTGATGCTTTTTCCCTTTTTATATCTTCCGGCAAATCTTTGTACGTTTCTTCAATTTCATTCCAGGTCTGCTGGATGATACCATCAATTTTCTCTCTCAGGTTCTCCAGGTTCT
>CAYSMO010000168.1:0-6012 GCA_964432125.1 uncultured Bacteroidaceae bacterium
AAAGGAGGTTCGGCGAGCCCTCATCATCGAACAGTTCGCTACCGGCACATTTATTGGTTTCACCGAGCTCATCGCCAAGGCGATTTCGGTTCATGTCCTTTTGTCTTTGCACCGCTGAAAAATCGTTATCCAATGATGAGGGGTTCATACTTATCTTATTTACCGGCATTATTGTAAATCATTGATCGTATCTATCTCATCAATCATCTCACTATCGACATTGGCTGCGAGGTTATCATGTCTCCGCTGAGCCTCCTCCACAATACCATCATCCGGGATGGTGTAGTAGTCGATAATACTCTTCAGGGTATGGATGGCCTGAAACTCATCTCCCAGCCTCAGGTAAACATCAGACAGAAGCAAAAATGCCTTGCCCATCCAGTATTGGTGGGGGGTATTCATATCGATAAATTCGTAGATCTCATCCTCCACCTCTTTGAGTACCTCACTGCTATTTTCGGCCGGCACCCTGCTTTTCTCGTAAAGTATCTCTGCAACCCTGTATTTCGATTCTGCACCTTCCACCGAACTCACATCCTCAGCGGTCCTGCGGAAATATTCAAGCGCCATCTCTGTCCGGTTCTGTGCCATGTAAGATTTAGCTGTCTTATACCACGCCTCCCGCTCAATCTCAGCCGATCGCTTTTCCATTTGCAAAACATCGGCTGCAGCGGCAATTGTATTGGCGTATTCATCCAGTTGATAATAACACCGCATCACACCAATCCGTGCCTCCCTTATGTTCGCGGGTTCGCTTGCAATTTCCAGCAGTCGAAGGTACTGATCAACGGCCCTGTTGTAGTTCCTGTTATCGAAATGTATCCTTGCAGATGCTACCAGGGCTAACTCAGAGAACATATTCCGTGGCTGTGAAGCGATATAATCAAGCGAGCTGAGCGCCTCATTGGGCTGGTTCAGTTTCAAATGGCAGTCAGCCTTGTAGTAATGCGCATTCAGCAGGTAATTGCCATTGGGATGGTTCCCCAGGTATTTTTCCAGCGAAGCGATCGCTTGCTCACAATCGCCACTGCCATAGCTGTTTTCTGCAGCAACATACATCAGCGAATCCTGCTGTTTGTTAGAAATATTCCTGCCCAGTTCATTCACGAAAGCAAGATAGCCTTCAATGTTATTGTTCCTCACGTAGATCGTCTCCAGGCTCTGCAAGGCATTATCGGCTTCCGGCGAACCGGGATAATCCTTTGCCACCCTGGTGTAGTATCCGATCGCTTCATTGTAATCGGCCTGGTTGAAATAGATCAGTCCCAACTGCGTCAATGCTTTCCCGAGATAACTGCTGTTGGGGAAATCATTCACCAGTCGCTTATATTCAGTAATTGCCGCACCACTGTTCCCCAGTGCAACATGCGTTCTCGCCGCCTCAAATAGCGCATCATCCACATAATGTGAATTTGGCAGATCACTCACAATGTTCTGCATCACCTCCAGCTTCTGCTCCGGCCTGTTCAGGATTCCATACGTAAATCCCTTCTGGAAATAGGCATAATCCTTGTCGGACCTTCCCAGCCTGATCGCCTCATTGTACTGCTCAATCGCCCTCCAGTAATCCTGCTGCACAAACTTACAATCGCCCAACCTGTTATAGGCATCCGACAGCGTCCGGGAGTTTGCATCCTTCTCCGTCCGCGTATAGGTGGCAAACCATCTCTCAGCCTCACTGTAGCGCTCCTCATCAAAGGCGATATATCCCATGCTGTAATTGGCCAGCGCATATTCATCCTGCTGGTGCGCAAAAGGTTCGTTCAGAAACTCCTCAAAAAAGGTGCGTGCCATGGTGAGATCTCCTGAACGGTATGCTGCCTCACCAAGCCAGTAGTAGGTGCGTGCCCTTATCACGGGATCGTGTTTTCCATAGGCCAGGGACTTTTCAAGGATGTCCACTGCCTCTATGAACCGCAGGTTGTTGTAGAGTTCGAGTCCGCGGTAAAAAGCAACCTTCTGGTAGGCCTTCTCAATGTTTTCATCCCGGCGACTGATCTTCTCAAGCGAAGCCAAAGCCATGCTGAAGTTCCTGGTCTGCAGATAGGCCTGAACCAGGTAATTATAAGCCTCGTCGATCCGGTCGGAGGATGGATAATAGGTTATATACTGGTTGAAAGACTGGATCGCCTCGTTAAATGGGTTATAGGAGAGCTCAAAGGCCAATTTTGCATAATTAAATAGCGCATCTTCCTGGATAGTCTGGTCATAATCCATCTTCGAGGCCTCGCCAAACGCTGTCATCGCCTTGTTCTTGTTCAGCAGGTGCAGGTAACAATCGGCCAGGTGATAGAGCGCGCTCTGCGCAATCTCCGATTTTCTGTAGGTAATCTTCTCAAAGATATCCCTTGCCATTTCATACTTTCCACTCTTATAATAGGCGAAGGCCATCTGGTAACGGTCCTTCACTGAATATCCGCGCGTATTTTCCTTATAGGTCTCCAGAAAAGGTACTGCTTCCCGGTACTGCTCCAACATAAAATAACTCTCGCCGATAATCTTGGCCATCTCCCCCATTCTGCTATCCGAAATGGAGTCCATCAACTTTGGTGCATAATCGATCACCTCTTCGTATTTTTTCTGAAGGTACAAAATTTGAGAGATGTAGTAGGGTGCAATCCTGCTAAACATCGGATCGGTATCGATTCGCCTGAACCCCATCAGCGCAGTCTCATAATTCTCCTCCACGTAATGAATATGTGAGTAGTAATAGGTAGCCGGTGGTGTGTAAGGTGAATCCACTTCCAGTATCTCATAAAAATTAACCCGTGCATTTTCGAAATCCTTTCGCATGTAGTAGGCATACCCTTTTTTGAAGTAATATTCGGAACGCTCATCGAGTGACAGTTCCTGGCGGTCGACCCTGTTGTACCACATCACCGCCCTGGGCCAGTTCATCTTGTAATGAAAATAGTTGGCCAACTGGAAACAGAGTTCGTTAACGTGCGGACTCTCAGGATTTTCGGCTATAAACCTGAAAACCTGATACTCAGCATCCTGGTTATACAGCTGAATCGCGCTCATCGCATAATAAAACATCGCCTCTGCCCGCAATTGTGTCTCGGTCCCCTCTGTATTTTCAATCACCTTCTCAAGCTTGTTCCTTGCCGCACTGTACTTCTCCCGCTCGAACAGCTCTATACCATCGTACAGATCGCGATCGGCATATTTATAGGCAGCATTTTTCTGCGCATCAAGGACCGGTACCCCTGCCAGCAAAACTGCTACTACTAAACAAAAAAATCTGTGCTTCATAATCTTCGCATTATCCTGTAAAAGTAATCAATCTGCAGGGGAGCTTTTTCGTAATCTTCTCTTTTTAATTAACAGTGCAATGTTAATTGTCAACTTAAAGCGCCCTACTCACATATCTCAATATCTACAACGGAACTACGGGACAATTATTTCTAATACCCAAAAAGTGTGCCCGCCAGCAAGTTGATTTGAATCAATACAATCAAATCACATCATTTCTCTGCTTTTTTATCTATTTTAGCACCTGTAAATTCATTGTAGCAAACTCATTCCAAAAAACGGATCGTATGTCTTTAGACTCCATCATATCATTCGAACATGCCAATATCAAGGTAAATAGTGACCACCTGGTCCTTTCTGATGTTAATTTCTCGGTAAAGAAGAACGAATTCGTATATCTCATCGGCAAGGTAGGCAGTGGGAAGACCAGCCTGATCAAGACGATCAATGCCGAGTACCCCCTCACTGAAGGGCACGCTACGGTGGCAGGCTTTCAGCTCGAAAAAATAAAGAGACGGGATGTTCCCAGGCTAAGAAGAAAGCTGGGGATCGTCTTCCAGGATTTCCAACTGCTTAACGACCGTACGATCAACAAAAACCTCGAATTTGTGCTTCGGGCCACCGGGTGGAAAAGCAAAACAGGCATCGAGGAGCGGGTCGCCGAAGTGCTGGAGAAGGTCGGACTTGGTTTTAAGGGATTCAAGATGCCGCACCAGCTGTCGGGCGGTGAACAGCAGCGGATCGTAATCGCCCGTGCCCTGCTGAATAGCCCGGAGATCATTCTGGCCGATGAGCCCACCGGCAACCTCGATCCGGCAACCTCTGAGGAGATCATGCATATCCTTTACAACATATCTCAAAGCGGACGCGCAGTGGTGATGGCCACACACAATTACAATGTGATCAAGAAATTCCCCGCCAGGACCGTTAAATGTGAAAACGATACCGTGCTCGACACCAACCTGAGTGAAGCTGACCTCGACCGGCTGATACAAAATGATTAGAAGGCAATTGCTTTTTTATGACGATAAATATCTATACCATTGCTGAGTTGCAGGATTATATCACTTCAGATTCATACCTCCATTCAGACATTGTGCCGGTTTCCCCGGAGAGGGTACGCTCATATACCCAAAACCCCAGGGCCGACCATCAGATGCCGGTGCTTTTCACACTCGCCGAAAATGATAGACTGATTGCCTACCGGACGGTGCTGCCCGATTTTTTTCAACATGGAACGAAAAAGATCGCATTCGCCTGGCTAAGCGGAAGTTTTGTTGCTCCCGAACATCGGCGAAAAGGATGGTCGACCAGGCTTCTCAAAACAGTTGAAGAGGCGTGGCAGGGAAAACTGATGTACACCAATTATGCCCCCTCCGCAAAGGCACTTTTCGATAAATCGGGACTTTTCACTGAATTTATGGTCCGACCGGGTAAACGATATTATTTGCAGTCATCCCTCGCTACCTTGCAAAAGGGGAGGCTCAGACCAAAGGTTTTGCTTGAATTAACCGACAGGGCCGTAAACGGTATTCATGACCTGCTGTCAGACAATAGCATGCAGTTCCCTTTGCCCCCGGATACAATCGCTATGCAGATCGAAACTTTGGACGCAACCACCAAAGCGATCATCGCCGATAATAACGGGGGATCGCTTTTCGGCAGGGAAGCTGAGGAGTTTGAATGGATACATTCGTTTCCTTGGGTTTCGGAGAATGCGGAGCAAAACCTTCCTGGACAATACCACTTTACCAGAAAGGTTGCTACGTTTAAGAACCTGTGGTATAAGATCGAACACACAAAAGGGAACGCCTTCCTCTGGATCACCGTTGTGAATGATAAATTATCAGTTCCCTATTTCTTTTACAGTCACCCGATACATGTGGTCGCTGCACGTCAGCTTATTCTGAAAGAGATGGTCAGCAGCGACTGCGCCTACGTTACCATCCGGCATCCCGAACTCGGACCCGTGCTTGGCACCCGAAAAAATCCATTTATCCTCTCCCGGAATGTGCCCCAACTGTATTTCGCACATAGTTCATTTGCCGATGAGATCCCGACTGACAAGCAGGTGCATGATGGGGACGGGGACTGTGTATTTACCTAGTGAATCTCCATAATGTCCGATTCCAACCACCCCACTTTACAGGCATGACCTATCAGATTCATTCTGCCCAGGCTCTTCCTGGACCGGATTAGCAGACTTCTCCTGTGCCTCTTTGGGAAGAATCTTTAGATTTGTGTGCAGACTCCGACTCAGCATTGTGCCGAATATAGCTTGTAAACAGAAAGTTATCGCTTAGTCGTATTATTACCGGCAAGTTTTCTGAGTCTCCTGCGGTTAATCTCCCCCCGCAGCGTTGTCTTTGCATCCTTATCGAGCAGCTCCATCGGAACCCGCTGAAAGTACCGTGGCCACTTATCATCCTTCAGTCCGGCAGTCCCAAAACCTGCATCGATAATCTCATTCTTGAAGAGATGTTCAATGGTGCCATCCTGTACCCCGCTGTCGGTAAAGGGAAAGGCAAAATACCTGTAATCGAGGTTATACCGTTTCTTCAGGTCCTCCACGCTCGACTGAATATGGTCGATAGCCGTCTTCCTCTTCAGCAAAGCAAACAATGGATGATCAATGCCATGCGATCCGAATTCAAATCCCTCCCCAAGCATTTTGAATATATGCATGGAAGTGAGGTAGACCGGCTCCGCCCGCATGTACTCCGAAAATGAGTAGCCAAACACCTCAGCTACCTGATC
>CAYSMO010000169.1:0-5986 GCA_964432125.1 uncultured Bacteroidaceae bacterium
ATATCCTCCCTGGTTACCTCCCTGATCAACAGTTTTTTGAATGGATCGAGACCTTTGTCGATCGCCTCAATTACCGCCTCCCAGGTTTCACACTCTTCGATGTCGCGGTAGATGCGCTCCTCAATAAAGATCTTTTCGAGAGATGACATGTGCCAGCTCTCTTCCAGCTCGTTCAGCCTGATCTCCAGCTCCTGTTTCAGCAGGGATTTTGTATTCTCCGTATTGTGCCTCAGCACTTCACTTACCCCGATGAACCTTGGCTTATCATCCTCAATTACACAGCAGTTGGGGGAGATGGATACCTCACAATCGGTAAAAGCATAGAGCGCATCAATGGTTTTGTCTGAAGAGATGTTGGGGGCCAACTGGATCATGATCTCTACAAATTCAGCTGTATTGTCATCGATCTTCTTGATCTTGATCTTCCCTTTTTCGTTGGCCTTAACGATCGATTCGATCAGTGTACCGGTGGTTTTTCCGAAGGGCAGGTCCCTGATCGCCAGTGTTTTCTTATCTACTTTTTCAATTTTGGCCCGTACACGTACCTGTCCACCTCTTTTTCCATCATTGTACTTGCTGAAATCGGCATTTCCGCCCGTTGGGAAATCGGGAAGTAGTTCAAACTCTTTCCCTTCGAGGTGTTTGATGGATGCATCAATGAGCTCATTAAAATTGTGTGGGAGTATCTTTGATGAAAGCCCCACGGCAATTCCTTCAGCACCCTGTGCCAGCAGCAAAGGAAACTTTACCGGCAGAGCCAGGGGCTCCTTGTTTCTTCCATCGTACGAAAGCTGCCAGGTCGTTGTTTTGGGGTTAAAAACCACATCGCTGGCAAAGGCGGAAAGCCGTGCCTCAATGTACCTGGGAGCAGCAGAGCTATCACCTGTAAAGATATTTCCCCAGTTACCTTGTGCATCGATCACCAACTCCTTCTGTCCAAGCTGCACCAGCGCGTCGCCTATGGAGGTGTCGCCATGCGGATGGTACTGCATGGAGTGACCGATGATATTGGCTACCTTGTTGTACCGTCCATCGTCCAGTCTCTTCATAGAATGGAGGATGCGCCGTTGCACGGGCTTCAGTCCATCCTGAATGTTTGGCACGGCCCTCTCCAGGATCACATACGAGGCATAATCGATAAAGTAATCTTCATACATTCCTGTCAGACGTGTGATCTTTGCACCACTCTGCCCATCTTCCCGGTTTCCGTCAATCGGTTGAAAATCTTCCGGTATATTATTTTTGTTATTTAAATCTTCGCTCATTTATCAACAATCTTTCTCTTTCGTCAGACAGGGATCACATCTTCTTCAACTCTCAATCTCTCAATGATAAAATCCTGTCTTTCAGGGGTATTTTTTCCCATGTAGAATTCAAGGATATCGTGGATATCATCCTCTTTTCCCAATTTGACCGGTTCCAGTCGTATATCCGGACCGATAAAATGTTTGAACTCATCGGGGGATATCTCTCCCAGACCTTTAAATCTTGTTATTTCATGACTCGCCCCAAGCTTCTTGATGGCCTTCTCCTTCTCTTCATCGGAATAGCAATACATGGTGTCTTTCTTATTTCTCACCCGGAAGAGCGGGGTTTGCAGAATGAAGAGGTGTTTGTTTCTCACCAGGTTGGGAAAGAACTGAAGAAAGAAGGTCAGCAACAACAGCCTGATGTGCATTCCATCCACATCGGCATCGGTGGCGATTACCACGTTCTTATAACGCAGTCCTTCCAGGTCCTCTTCAATGTTCAGCGCTGCTTGCAGCAGGTTGAATTCCTCGTTCTCATAGACTACTTTTTTGGTGAGGCCGAAACAATTCAGCGGTTTGCCTCGCAGGCTGAATACTGCCTGGGTATTCACATCCCTCGATTTTGTGATAGATCCTGAAGCTGAATCACCCTCGGTAAGAAAAACAGTGGTTTCATTTTTCCTGTCGTGACTCGAGTTGTAATGCACTTTACAGTCCCTCAGTTTCTTATTATGCAGACTCGCCTTTTTCGCACGCTCCCTGGCCAGTTTTTTAATTCCTGAAATGGCTTTTCTTTCCTTTTCACTCTCCTGGATTTTTCTCAACAGCGCATTGGCAGTATCCGGGTGTTTATGCAGGTAGTCGTCTAGTTTTGAGCTCAGGAAATTCATGATGAAATTCCTTACGCTGGGGCCGTTGGGTCCAATGTCTTTGGATCCAAGTTTGGTTTTGGTCTGCGATTCAAAGACCGGCTCCTCCACCTTGATGCTCACTGCGGCGATAATAGATGTTCTTATATCCGAAGGAT
The DNA here is from genome assembly GCA_964432125.1 of uncultured Bacteroidaceae bacterium. Lineage (GTDB taxonomy): Bacteria > Bacteroidota > Bacteroidia > Bacteroidales > M55B112. The sequence continues at coordinate 2,278 of CAYSMO010000169.1, forward strand.
CATAATCCTTTTTGTAGAAATCACGGATGGTTTTGACCAGCCCCTCCCTGAATGCAATGAGATGTGTACCTCCCTGGGTGGTGTGCTGACCATTTACGAAGCTGTAGTACTCTTCGCCATACTGGTTCCCGTGGGTGATGGCGACCTCTATATCCCCGTTTTTCATATGAATGATCGGGTACAAACCTTCACCACTCATGTTCTCTTCCAGCAGGTCCTTCAACCCGTTTTTTGAAATGAACTTTTGCCCGTTGTAAACAATGGTAAGGCCTGTGTTTAGGTAGGTATAGTTCCTGAGCATACTCTCTACATACTCATCATTGTATACGAATGTGCCGAACATCTCTGGATCGGGCACAAAAGAGATGGCGGTTCCGTTTTTCTCCTCGCTTTTCCTCTCTTCGTTGTCTGAGATCAGGTTCCCCTGCTGAAAATCGACCAGTTTGGTCTGTCCCTCCCGGTGCGATTGTATGACGAAGCTTGATGAAAGCGCGTTTACGGCTTTGATACCGACGCCGTTCAGGCCAACGGATTTCTTGAACACCTTGGAGTCATACTTGGCCCCGGTATTCATTTTTGAGGCTACATCCAGAACTTTTCCGAGTGGGATTCCCCTGCCATAATCCCTGACAGTGACCTCTTTTTCATTGACGGTGATCTCAATTGTTTTTCCGAACCCCATCATGTACTCATCGATGGAATTGTCCAACACCTCTTTCAAAAGAATATATATTCCATCGTCGGGTGATGTGCCATCGCCCAGTTTTCCGATGTACATCCCCGGCCTTTTCCGGATATGTTCTTTCCAGTCAAGTGTACGTATGCTCTCTTCTGAATAATTTGCTGACATACTCTTTATCCCCCACTATTAGTAAATAACCAGTGATACAACCCCGAATGAAACAGGTAGGCAGGAGCTTTTAACGCTGCACTACGCAGACTTCGGGAGTCTGTCGCAAATATAGTTAAAACAAGGCTTGCAGCCTTATTCATTTATCAACAAAGAAATCAACAATTGGTGGTGAATAGTTGGAGGATCTACCATTCAATCGCTTGAACATTCATGCGGGTTTCCAGTCCCGGCTGGTAGGTTTTCGAGAGGTCGAAATCCCAAATCCACTCTTCGGATCGTTTTGCTTTGGGCAGGTCAACATACACCAGGTTTTGTTCAGTTTTCTCCTGATCATCCTGGTTGATCTCTCTCACATCTGTGATCAGGCAGCCCGGTTTTTTCGTGATCCAGTCGAGGTGAAACTGCTGAATAATATTCCTGAATTTCTTAATTTCAGAATCAATGATCCTGACATTTCTCTTTTTAAGAAAATCCACCAGGAGAATATCCAGTTGGTTGAGGAGGTTCAGAGAGACGAAGGCATCTGGCTTAACAGGCAGTTCAGGTTTTTGTGGCGTGAAATCCTCGAGAATATATTTGCTGAAATGCTCCTCTTTCGCTTTGCGAAGATCCCAGCAGAATTTTATTCCACCGCCTGACAAGTCTGTTTCAAACAGTGAAATATTATTATAGGATTCAGTCTTTTTTATAATTTGCGGCGGATGATGAACATCAACCAAAAGTATCTGATCATATTTTTTCGACAATTCCTCCATGGGCAGGTCCAGTAAATATCCGCTTCCCAGGATCGCCAGGTTTTTAATTTTCAGGTCGCTGAAGGAATTCAGGATAAACTGTTTTGTATTTTGAAGGTGACCTTCCCAGTTTTTTTGTTCCCTGAGATACCGGTTCATAATTCCTTCCTGGTCAGAGATGAAATTCATCTTTCTGACCATTTTCTTCTCACCGAATGTTTTCATTGGGTTTGCACAATTTTCGCGTTGAATTTACTACTAATGAACGAGGCGAATATTAAATAATTCTTAAGTTTTTCATCTATCGGGCAGATAGCACCTAACATATTGCTGTTGCCCGCGTAAGAAAATCATCCCGAATACAACGAATCACTTTTATTTATTTTTTCTAATTCCATTATTTCCTCTGTCATCCTCAGTCGCACCATAGAAATCAGTTTCTCAATTTCCATGTCAGTGACTGTCTCAGCCGGTATTTCGTCCAACACCCTGATAAAGATCGTGGTTTTACCATTCAGGATCCATCCGCCTTTTTCTCTCCGGAAGGCCTTTTCGGTGCCTGTGTGGACCACAGGTATGATTCCGCAACACATTCTTTTTGCAAGCAGGAAGGCCCCCTCTCTGAAGGCCCTCATCTCCCCGGATTTTGAACGGGTTCCTTCGGGAAACATCATAATCGATGACCCTTTTTTCATCTCTTTCTCTGCCTGGGAGATAAACTGGAGTCCGGAGCGAAGGCTTTCACGGTTGATCTTTACACAATTGTTAAGTGACAGCACCATCCCGATGAATGGGAGTTTGAAGTTCTCCGCTTTGGAGACCCATTTAAATGGCCGGCGTACCTTATGCAGTGCCAGGATATCGACCAGTGAGCGGTGGTTCGCGACCAACACTACCGGGCGATCCCACGGTATTTTTTTTCTGCCCTCCAGGCGTAATTTCCAGAATGGGATGAGCGACTGGTAGTGCCAGGCCCAGAAAGTGGCCATCATGTGTGAGACCAGCCTGCGCTTGTCCCACCAGAAGGTAAGCAGCCAGACAAGCAGGAAGAAGGGGGTGATGATCAGTGAGGTGATCAGCATGGTGGTCCAGGCGAGGATGGAGTAGATTTTCAGCAACAGATTTTTCATACCACTTCAAAGATAGCTAAAAGTTGAAAACCGGAGTGCGTGCGTAGGAGAACAGATTTGCAGGATCGTATATCTGTCAACATTTTTTTATCTTTATGCGCATGACTATTCGGCGAAACATATGAGTGGGGGATCGCGTGACAAGGATGCTTTCGAGGCTGTTTTCAGGCAGTTTTTTCCTGCGCTGATGACTTTTGCGCGGAAGTACCTGCCGGATGAGGATAGTGCGCGGGAGGTTGTGCATGTTGTGATGATCAATCTTTGGGAGAAATGGGACTCAGTGGACAGGTCGGAGCCTTTGAAATCGTATCTTTTTAAAGCGGTTCACAACCGCTGTCTGAATGTCTTGCGGGATAAGAAGCGTTTTACGGATGAGCTGAACGCGGAGCCGTTGACAGACAGTGGTGTTCAGGATCAAATGGAGACGATGGAGTTGGAGGCCAGGATCAACCAGGGCATTGAATCCCTGCCGGAGCGTTGCAGGGAGGTTTTTGAGATGAACAGGTTCGAGGGAAAGAGGTACAAGGAGATTGCGGAGCTCCTGGGTATTTCGGTTAAAACAGTGGAAAATCAAATGTCAAAAGCATTAAAGATACTTCGCGAGCATCTGGCCGGATATCTTGCAGTGATGATTTGGGTATTATCTATCATTTTTACATAGGGGTAAATGCGATATGCTGTGTGTTATCAGTGAACACCATGAAAACAGAAAAGGAACATAATGAATTCAGGACCCGGGTAGTAAAATACCTGTCGGGCGAGATGCAACCAGCTGAACGCAATGAATTTGAGCAGTTGCTGGCATCAGACAGTGCCAAAAAGGAGCTGTTCGACTCCTACAGGAAGATTTGGGATGGGGCGGAAATGGCTGCGGATAGTAACTGGCATGAAATGGCAGCCGAGAGCAACAGGTATGACCTGGATGAGGAGTGGAGCCGGTTTTCCGATAAGTTGGATCGACGCAAAGGAAGATTGAGGCTGGAGCCATTCAG
>CAYSMO010000170.1:0-5915 GCA_964432125.1 uncultured Bacteroidaceae bacterium
CTACAACTTACAAGACCTGCTGATGTAGTCGCCTACTTCAAAGGGCTTGTAAGGATGTAGATGTGCAATAATAGATGCACTTAAGTAAATTTTGGCAAAAATACTTTTTTAGAGAAAGATTACTAATTTTCTATTATTCTGAATGTTACAATATTTTTGCCAAAATTTATGAACCCCGAAGGGCTCACCGAAGGTAATAATTCAGGCTATGGTTAAAAATATTAATAAATAATGCTTTTTTTAATCAAATAATTGAATCATCTAACTGAATGATAACAGATGTTGATGATTTTATACCTAATTTTGTTGTTTAATCTTATACGATATGCTCTATAAAGTTTATGTACTATACGCACCGTCATATAATAAACTATATGTGGGGCTTACTACCGGATTGGGCAACAGCATGGTGTCGCACAATGGCGCTGGTGGGGATGATTGGACCAATGAGTTTAAACCATGGACACTGATTCATATGGAGCTGTTCAACGATGAAAACGAAGCAATGCTTAGGAAGACCTATCTGGAAAGTCAGGATGGCCTTACATATGTCAGATCTGATATCTTGCCTTTATTTGACTTCTAGGTTCGTGCCTCTTTTCCCAATTGTGTGCGATAGTAACAACAGTTTCTTATGAAGCTCATTATTGCTATGCTTCAATTCCGAAATGGTTATTTGAATAACCGACTCTCAACTATGTTTATTATATTTGTGCCTCATCTGCATGGATCATGGTAAATAGCAAAGAAAAAAAAAGAGGATTCCTGCGTAAACTGATGCACAAGTACCGCCTGGTTATTCTTAATGAAGAATCATATGAAGAGGTCGGTTTTGTCAGGTTATCCAGATTGAATATCCTTTCTATTACAGGGATCATGACTTTGCTTGTGATAGCCTTGGTTTATATTGTAATTGCATACACGCCTATCCGCGAACTGATTCCCGGTTATCCTGATGCGATGATGAGTCACCATATCCGCCAGAATGCCATGAAGCTCGATTCTATTCAGCGAGAGTTGGCAATTCGAGATCAGTATTTTCTGAATATCAACAGGATTGTTAGTGGTGAACGGCCGATGGATTATCTGAACGATACCTCAAGTAATCAAAGTCCTGAGGAGATTATTTTTTACAGATCTGCAAACGACTCTATCCTCCGGCAAAAAGTGGAGGCTGAGGAGCAGTTCAGGTTAAGCATTTCAGACCGGCCCACAGAAGGGAAGGAGCTGCATGACATCCATTTTTTTACTCCGGTACGTGGTATCATAACCAATCCTTTTAATCCCCTGGAGAACCATTTTGGGATCGATCTGGTGGCGGGGCCGGATGAGGTGGTTAAGGCAGCACTCAGCGGAACGGTAACCATGGCAACCTGGACACTTGAGACCGGACACGTTATTCAGATACAGCATGATAACAATATGATGTCGGTATATAAGCATAATGCAGAGTTATTTAAGATGGTTGGAATGAAGGTAAATGCCGGGGATGCCATTGCTATTGTTGGTAATTCAGGTGAGCTGACAACCGGTCCGCATCTTCACTTTGAGCTATGGTACAATGGAGCGCCGCTAAACCCAGCTGAATATATCGCTTTCTAGAGGATGAAGAGAGGAATTGCCATACTTGGTTCGACCGGTTCCATTGGAACACAGGCATTGGAAGTTATCCGGAGTAATCCTGACCGTTTTGATGTTGAAGTGCTGACTGCCAATAATAATGTTGACCTGCTGATCAAGCAGTCATTTGAATTTGTCCCAAATGTTGTTGTTATCTCCAATGACCTTCATTATGATCGTCTGAAAAGCGAACTCTCCCGTCTGCCTGTTAAAGTTTACTGTGGTATGGATGCAATGGAACAGGTTGTAGCCATGGATACTGTTCATATGGTACTTACCGCTATGGTTGGATTTGCCGGACTGAAACCGACAATTGCGGCGATAGAGTCAGGCAAGAGTATTGCACTTGCCAACAAGGAGACGATGGTGGTGGCGGGTAAGTTAATCATGGATCTGGCCCATGAAAAGAATGTTGCTATTATTCCGGTTGATTCTGAACATTCCGCACTTTTTCAGTGTTTGGTAGGAGAATTCAGCCATTCCGTCGAAAAGATTATTTTGACAGCCTCTGGTGGACCATTTCTTAATTCAAGTTTGTCCGAACTGGAAAATGTCAGACCGGAACAAGCCTTGAACCACCCGAATTGGTGCATGGGACCGAAAATCAGCATTGACTCTGCAACAATGATGAATAAAGGACTGGAGGTGATCGAAGCAAAATGGCTTTTTAACCTGAAGCGTGAGCAGATAGAGGTTATTATTCACCCTGAGTCGATCATACATTCGTTGGTGCAGTTTACTGACGGATCCATGAAGGCACAGATGGGATTGCCGGATATGCGCTTACCCATTCAATATGCCCTGTCGTTTCCCGAAAGGATACCCTCCAAATTTCCAAGATTTGATTTTGCTAATTTCCCAAAACTCAGTTTCCAGTCGCCCGATTACAAAATTTTTCGTAACCTTGCACTTTCTTTTGAGGTACTTGAAAGGGGAGGAAACTATCCCTGCACTATGAATGCAGCAAATGAGGTTGCTGTTGAAGCGTTTCTAAAAGAGAAAATCGGGTTTTTTCAAATCCCGGAAATTATAGAAAAGACACTTGAGAAATCAAGTTTTATAGCGAAGCCGGATCTAAACGATCTTATTGGATCAGACAGAATGGCAAGAGAATTATCTGAACAGTTATTATAATTTGATAGAATGGTATTTTTAATAAAGTTAGGTCAATTTTTTTTGAGCTTGTCGATCCTGATCGTTTTACACGAGATGGGACATTTTATACTTGCGAGGTTATTTAAAACCAGGGTAGAGAAATTCTACCTGTTTTTCGATATAAAATATTCTCTTTTTAAAAAGAAAATTGGCGAAACCGAGTATGGTATCGGCTGGCTTCCTTTGGGGGGCTATGTGAAGATCAGTGGAATGATCGATGAATCCATGGACCGCGAACAGATGTCGAAACCTCCGGAGCCACACGAATTCAGGTCGAAAAAGGCCTGGCAGAGACTATTGATCATGCTGGGGGGGGTGATGGTGAACTTCTTGCTGGCCATCGTGATCTATATCATGGTATCTTATACCTGGGGTGAGAAGTTTGTTCCGAACCAAAACCTGCAGTATGGTGTAATGGTAGATAGTCTGGCCATGGAAATGGGTTTTCGTAATGGAGATAAGGTATTGAAACTGGGGGATGTGAAGGTTGAGCGTTGGGAAAATATTCCAGGCGATATCTGGTTGAACGAGGTTCAGGAGGTAACTGTTGAGCGTGATGGGGAGCTTGTTCAACTGAGTATTGATGAGGAGTTTTTTCCCGTACTGTCGAAAAGCAGCATAATGATCATTCCAAGGATTCCCTTTGTGGTGAGTGAAGTCGCAGTTGGTCAACCTGCCTATGAGGCGGGCATCCAACCTGGCGATCATATTATCGGTCTTGATGGTGAAGATATTAGGTTCTGGGACCAATTCAAGACCGGGATGGAAGGAAAGGTGAACCAGCAGATTAATGTTACCGCGAAAAGGGGAGAGCGTACATTGAATATTGCCATGACCAGCAATGAGAATGGGCTTATTGGCGTCGTGCCTCGCATGGACACTGCTTTTTTGTATGAAGTGTATGATCCGGTTGAAGTAGATTATAGTTTTTTTGAAGCTATTCCCGCCGGACTGAAAAAGGGATCTGAGACCACAAAAAAGTATTTAAAAAGCCTTGAAAAACTATTTATGCCAAAGAAATATAAGGCGCATGAATCCTTGGGCGGGTTCATTACCATTGGCAGCATTTTTCCCTCCACGTGGAACTGGCAAAGTTTCTGGAATCTTACTGCTTTTCTCTCCATCATGCTTGCCATTATGAATATTCTTCCTATTCCTGCATTGGACGGAGGTCATGTAACATTCCTCCTGTATGAAATTATCAGTGGAAGAAAGCCAGGTGATAAATTTATGGAGTATGCGCAGATTGTTGGTATGGTGTTGCTTTTAGGTCTGCTGCTGTATGCAAATTTGAATGATGTTATTGGGCTGTTCAATAAATAGTGCTACCGGTAGAATTGTTTTTAGCAGGTTCATTTTAAGGGTTCGAATAATTAACTATTTTTGTATTGTAATTAAATGATATTAAATATGGAAGCTTTTGTATTATTAGGCATGCCGGGATGGTCACAAATCCTGCTGGTGGTTATAGCAATCTTGTTGTTGTTTGGTGGAAAGAAGATTCCCGAATTAATGCGCGGAATTGGTCAGGGCATGAAGGAGTTCAAGAAGGCCACCGGCGATGATGATAAAGATGAGGAACCCGATGAAACAGATAAAAAAAAACTGAAGGACAGTAAGGTATAGTCCCTGAAAAGAATTCAAACAGCCTGTTTCTCGCGAGACAGGTTTTTTTGTCAAATTACATACTACCGTTCTGCAATGGTCGTTATAATGATAACTACTATCTTCATTCGCTTTGCTGAATTGCGCGATATTTTTTTTAGGGAGAAACAGGGATAGATCAGACGAAATTGACAACGTCGTTAAAAACAGGTTTTATTTTAAAGATGTACACATGAACAGTAGACTATTTGTTTTGGTTGCTGCTCTTTTAATAATTGCCGGATGCGATTCGACGGTTAAGCCTGGGGCAGGAAATGGCCGGGTTCTTCCAAATATTACCGGTGGAGCAGGAGAAGTTCTGGTGGTCGTTGATAAGTATATATGGGATGGTCCTGAAGGAGAAATACTCAAGGACATCCTCCAGGAGGAATTTCCTGGATTGCCCCAAAGCGAGCCCCTTTTTCATGTAACACAAATCTCTTCAGGCTCTTTCGATAACCTGTTTAAGTTTCACCGGTCCATTGTTTTAGTTACAATCAATGAATCCATTGGGGAGCCTGCAGTCCGATACCGGAAAAATGTTTGGGCCAGACCGCAGATCATGGTTCAGATAGAGGCAGGGAACCGCGAGGAACTAAAGGATTTGATGGTTGATAATTTCAACCGCATACAGAATTTTTTCGTGCAATATGACCGGCAGCGCCTCACGGATAGTTATTTGGCCTCCAAAGATCTCGAGATTCAAAAACTAATGGCCGAACATCATCATATCCGACTTGGTATTCCGAGAGGATACAATGTCGATTTTTTTACGGATGCCTATAGTTCCGTTTCAATTGAGACTCCTGACTTTTCGCAGGTACTCCATGTGTATGAATACCCCGCCTCAGGCGATGAGGATCTGCGATCGGAAAAGCTGCTGGCCCAAAGAGATGCTTTTGTAAAGAAATATGTAAAAGGGCCGGATGACGTCTCCCATATGACTACCTCTTCTATGTTTCCTCCAATTCTATATGACCTTGAGAGAAATGGCATGAATATAGTTGAAATAAGAGGTTTATGGGAGCTGGAAGGCGGTTTTATGGGTGGACCTTTTATCAGCCATTCAGTGTACGATGAAAAGCGCCAGCGAATTGTGACAGTAGAAGGGTATGTCTATTATCCCAACCAGAAAAAGAGAATTAAGATCAGGCAGCTGGAAGCAATCATTTATTCCCTTGAAATAATCTGATTATTAATACAATAGTCACATTGTATTGCCTTTGCGATACTTGTATCTCCCATTATCTATATAATTCTTTTCGAAGGATTCCGTTTTATCCATATCGCTGTGGGTGGGTCTTCTATGCTTGATAAGTGGCTAAAAATCCATGCTGAAATTATACAAATCGCATTGATTCTTATTGGAGTCGGCACTATGTGAGAATGTATACTACTCAGAACAAACCCTGAAGTATTGTTGCAGGGGTTAGGAATTCCTTTGATGAAATAGATTAGGTTTTTCAAATTCAAATAGTGTGGGATAATCCTCATCA
>CAYSMO010000171.1:0-5912 GCA_964432125.1 uncultured Bacteroidaceae bacterium
AGGTCCGGCGGTGACAGCCATGGTTTCGGTGCCACCATCGCGCGTCAGAAACTGTCCCGGGGGATAGAAGATATTGATGGTCCGCTCAGCGGTGATGGTCAGGTTGAAAACCGCTGCCTGGTGATCGATCCCTACCTGAATCACACTACCGGTGGTATTGCCGGCATCGGTATGGTGGATGGTAACGGAGCCGCCTCCGCTATTGGTGAAATTGCCGAAGCTGAGGGGTTGGGTAGCGACAACTTCCATGGTCTGACAGGCAACATTCAGGCATACGATGGCGAAGAGGGTGATCGTTGAGCATCGTATTAGGAGTTTGCGTGTCATACAAATCTATTTGAGAATTTATTACTGTCCGGCTAATTACATGGTATTCACGTATATAATTAACTGTCGAGTTGCAGCACTTTGGTTACATAGGTTTCCTGTTTTGCATCGTTGCTGCTGCTGTAGCGTATTGTGATCTTTCCCTTTGAAAGGTCGACATCAGGTGGTTTTGGAAATTCTATTTCAAAGCTTCTGGAGGGGTTTGGAGTAAAAATGGAGAGACCATTGAGGACCTTTAGTATTTCAGAACGGTTTCCCGGCCCATCATAGAGGATGTTTATGTTGCCATACACAGAGCAATTGCCCTCCCGTAGCATGGTGAAGCGAAGCAATGCGGTGCTGTCGTTTTTCATCTCCAGCTCAGGCTCAGTGGAGGTGATTTTTGCATTCACCTCTCCATACCTGATAATGACAGGAATAGAAACTCCGTAAATGGGGATCAGGTTGATGCTGATACCGGAAGTCTCTTCTGACGGATTGGTTTCAGCTCCGAGCTCAATTTTCGGTGGCTCTGCCCGGAAATAGAGGTGGGAGCGGTACTCACCATCCTTTAAATCAGGAGTACGCCTGAACTGCATCCGCAGAATCTGGGGCTCCCCGGGTGCCAGGGTGAATTTCCTGGGAAAAAACCGGACATAATCGGAGGCGAAGTATTGTCCAGGGTCGGGGGTTTCAATTCGCTCGTATGATCCGTTCTCTTTTGCGCGGTTTTGGATAAAGGAGACATTGTAGGTGGCAGTATCGCGTCCGGTGTTAACCAAAACAATCTCCTGGTTCATCTTTTTTCCTTCAAAGACAATCCGTATGGGGGAGACCAGCAGGTCGCCCTGGCCATATCCTGTAGTTAACCCAACCAGTAGTCCGAGCAGCAGTGCAATTCTTTTTATTCTCATCATTCTTAGTTTTATTCATCAATGTTTTTCTATTCTTCTTTTACGGCAGATGGCAGATGGAAGTTGAACAGTCGTTTATACTTCAAAACTAAGCGATCTGCAGACTGAATCAATCAGCATAAATACGTGAATTGGTATTATAATTACGTATTTTGTCCAGGGGTTTTCACCCGGTAACAGCAGGTAAAAATTCCCTTCAAAGAAGATGGTGAGCTGGAATACCTGATTTAAAAAGCGAAGCCGGCCCCTTTCAAGGAGCCGGCTCCGGCAAGTTTTCTGAACGCAATCTTCTATTGGTAGTCGGCAGTCACATCAAAGGTTCCAGTATAGCTGCCGGTAGCCTGAGCGGCACCCACCGTTAGCGTACCTCCCACATAGAATGTTGCAGCACCACCTGTAAGGGTTGCTGTTGCAGCAGAGAGAACAAGGGTAGCTGTCATGTTGTCGCCCCCGTTGTCAAGCGTTACGTTAGGATCAACTGTGAGATCTACCACTGCATCGGCCAGACCAACCAAATCAAATTGGGCGGAGCTACCCTCATCACTAGCCACCAACACTGCATCGCCAGTAGGCAATGTTCTTGCACCTGCGCCATCAGATGCAATAGCAACTGTCGATTCAACAGTTCCCGGAACAATATCTCCGAAATTCAGGTCACCTGCATCACCAGCAGCATTTGTACATCCAAGTGCATCCAGAATATTGGCGGTTGCATCGGCAGATATTTGTGCCATCATACTTCCTGTAGCTGCAATCATTACGGCTACCACTGCGAAAATTTTCATTTTTGTTTTCATAATTTCAATTGTTTTAATGTGTAATGTGTAAAATTTGTTTGTTTAATTTTTGTGTTGTTAAATTATTTATGCGATTAAGATCCTGTTTCATTGTCTATGGCGGGCGAATGGTGTTCAGGCTGACATTTTTTTTAGCATTCATGGTTTTTTTATTTGGGTTGATAATTCATATTAATAATACTCAAGTACGATATTGTATGTTCCGGAATACCATCCGGATAACTGATTATCGCCTACAACCAGCTGTGCTCCGACCCTGAATTCCCTGTTTCCGGTTCCATCGAAAGAGCTGAATCCGGAGGGGTCAGAGACAAAATTCTCCACCCGCATATCTTCACCACCGCCCAGATCGCGCGACAGGTAGACATCGTAGTTTCCAGGCAGTGTGATGGTAAACAGACGACCGGGACTGCCTGTTGCAGTAAATGATCCTGGTTGTCCATCGTTTGATGGCACCAGGGTTGACCAGCCAAGCACCGAAATACGGTTGGTTCCCGAGAGGTTGATCCGGACCACATCGGGATAGAAATAGTGTGACATAATATCTCCGAAATGGAGATCCACATCATTGGTTACCTGAATAGCAGGCAGGATATCGGCGGTTGAGGTTGCTTCTGCGCTTACTGATTGCGCTGAGACATATCCCATAAACTGGATCAGAATAGCCAGCGCTGCTGTTTTATAGAAGGTGTTTCTCATGTCTTTGAAGTATTATCGTATCGCATAACTTGTTTTTTCCCGTTTTATCCTATCCTATCCTATCCTATCCTATCTCATCGATCTAATTATTTCTACTTTGGGCATATTTGAATATGTATGTTCCTTGAAGCTTATAATATCCGGTTCGGAAAGTGCTTCATCAATTTCCAGGTAAAGTGCCAGCTCCTTCTGAAGCATTGAATCGAATTCGAGATCTTCCTCGAACTTTTTCATTACTTTGTATGAAAGTTCATTATCGAGGTACTTCTGAATTAAATGTCTGTCTCTTTTCATCTCCTTAGATTTTTCAGTTCAAATCTGTTTAAATCATTTGATGATTTGTTACAGGTCAAAAATATGGCAGAGATTTCCCTCAAAAAACAGTGATCGCACTTGTTTATCGATTCATTTTACCTCTTTTCAATGGGTGTTTTTACGCAAAACGTGCAGGTAATTGTGCTGTTTTCGGGGTGTGAGTTGCGGGTTACGAGTTGCGGGTTACGTTGATGATTATTAGCTAAGTAGCATCGGAGGAGGAAAGCGGGATGCGAGGTGCGGGATGCGGGGTCCCGCCTTCGCTAAAGCTATGGATGGCGGGGTCGGGTTGTTTAGTGTTGGGAGAGGGATTGCAGATCGTCGGATTCCCAGATGAGATTTGGTTTTTCCATATTCATGATTTCGATCATTGCCCGGGCAACATCGGTAACAGGGATTCCTTTGTACTTTTTCATGCTGCCTGTCATGGCCCAGCCCAGTGCGCTGTTAAGCACCCTGCCTGCCTCTTCGCCCAGTCTGAATTCCTCCCTTTTCGACAGGAGCAATGATGGTCGAACGATCGCCAGCCGCTTGAAATCATATTGAATCACGCGATCCTCCATCTCTGTCTTCACATCCAGGTAGAAGCCCCGTCCGGGTTTGCCTGCGCCGATCGAGCTGATCACGATAAAACCTTCCACCCCATTCCCACTGGCGATCCGCGCGAGCGCTGCGGGCATTTCGAGGTCCACCTTCTTAAAGGCCTCCTTGCTTCCTGCTTTTCGGCTGGTGGTGCCGAGGCAGCAGAAGAGATCGTCTCCCCTGATCTTGTCTGACAGGTTGTTGAGGTTGGTAAGTGTATCCAGCACCACCTCCAGTTTTGGGTGCTCTACAGGGAGAACCTTCCTTGAGAAGGCGATGATTTTCTCATACCTGTGGTCGTTGAGCAGCAGGTGCAGCACTTCCCGTCCAACAGCTCCTGTCGGGCCAAAAAGTATGGCTGTTTTGTCGATTCGTTCCATGGTTACAGTTCGAGTAAAATTTGTTCCGGGTCGTTCGCCAGCAAGACCATCACTAAACCGGCATCCGGTACGTTGTTACAGTTCCAATAATATTTGTTCCGGGTCGTTTGCTCCAAACAGCATCGAGGCAGGATTTTCGATGTATTCCTTCACCGCTTTCAGGAAGCCCACCGAGTTTTTTCCGTCAATTATGCGGTGGTCATAGCTGAGCGCCAGGTACATCATCGGTCGTATCTCCACCTTGCCGTCGACTGCCACCGGGCGTTCAAGAATATTATGCATACCGAGGATGGCCGATTGGGGCGGGTTGAGGATCGGCGTGGATAGCATGGAGCCGAAGATACCTCCGTTGGTGATGGTAAAGGTGCCTCCTGAGAGTTCGTCCATCGAGATCCTGTTTTTCCTGGCGCGACCGGCGATATCCAGTATCTGTTTTTCGATCTCGGCAAGTCCGAGCGTTTCAGTGTTTCGGATGATCGGCACCATGAGTCCCTTTTCCGTCTGCACCGCGATTCCAATGTCGCAGTATCCGGGTGTGACGATCTCATCCTGGTCCATGTAGGAGTTTACTTCCGGAAACTGTTGCAGGGCCGTCGTCACAGCTTTGGTGAAGAATGACATGAAACCGAGTTTGACATCATGTTTTTTGATGAAGTGGTCCTGGTGCTTTTTCCTGATAGCAATAACAGCGCTCATATCGGCCTCATTGAAGGTGGTGAGCATGGCCGTTTCATTTTTCACAGCCACCAGCCTTTCGCTGATCTTTCTTCTGAGCTGACTCATCTTGTTCCGATGGATCTCCCTGGAGGCTTCGGGCTTGTTGAAACTATCGGTTGGGGTTGTTCCTGACGAGGTTGCTCCTAACGAGGCGGCTTCTGGCAAGGAAGTCCCTGCAGATGCGGTTCCAGCAGAAGTGCCCGGTTCCATAGTGATCTGACCCGCCTCTTTCACTGCCTGAACATCGGAAGAGGTTATTTTTCGGAGTCCGCTGATAATATCCTCTACGCTGAATCCCTCCTCGAGCATCATTTTACGGGCCACCGGAGTAATCTTTATATTTTCTTTCTCCCCGCTCGCTCTCTTTCCTTCCGAATTTTCCTCTTTATTGCTATCCTTTCCTGTATCCTCGGCCTCCTTTTTATCCTTCTCATCCATTGCTTCTTCCCTCTCATCCACCGGATCCTCCTTCTCATCCACCGGGGCCTCTTTCAATTCGCCATCTTCTTCACCATTAGACTCCGCACTGCTCTCTTTCTCCCCCGGTTGCACCGAGGTGTCGATTTTACAGGCTACAGTCCCGACTGCCAGTGTGTCGCCCACTTCAGCAAGCAGCTCCACTTTGCCTGCTTTTTCAGCGATAAGGGGCAGCGTGGCTTTCTCCGATTCGACCTCACCGATCTCCTGGTCCTTCGAAACAACGCTTCCGTTTTCAACGAACCAGCTGGCGAGTTCCACCTCTGTGATGGATTCTCCCGGACTGGGTATTTTTATCTCAATAATCATAGGGATGTTATTTTATCTTCACATTGTCGTCAAAGTAAAAGTGCTGCTTGAGTATCTCTTTTCTGGATCCGCCAATGACACATTGCAGTCCGCAATAGACATTTTGCAGTTCGCAATCGCACTCCCTGAATACCTTTCCGATGATTTCAGCCTGGCCAAGTTCATGAATCCTCGACAGTCCGGTGGCCGGACTTCCTGAGGGCTGCCGGGTAACAGGGATCACCTCATATTTTTTCATCTGGTTTTGTATGTAAAACCAGGCCCCCATATTCTCGGGCTCTTCCTGCACCCAGAGTGTCAGCATGTTCCCGGAATATTTCTGGATGATCTTTTCCACCTCAGCAGCAGGGAAGGGGTGTAGCTGTTCCAGGCGTATCAGCGCGATGTCCTTTACTCCAAGCTCATCTTTGCGTTTC
>CAYSMO010000172.1:0-1447 GCA_964432125.1 uncultured Bacteroidaceae bacterium
CCTTCAAACATGCAGTTGGTCTTAAAAAAGTTTTGGCAAAGATAAAATTTTAATGGCACTCCCTACTGAGGATCCACATCAACATTTCTACGGATCTGCCTGTAAATTGTGTTTTCCGAAAATATATCAATCAATTCTCCAACCAACCGCTTCGCCTTCTCCACAGAGGCCTCCTTCTCAACCTTCAATAGAATCTGTTTGATGTACTTCCCATGTGTCCGCCCCACCATCGGTTGCTGCGGTCCCAGTACACGACCCCCGAAGATCTCTCGCATCTCATTGGCAAGAAAAACCGCGCCACCATCCAGTATGGAGGGGATCTCATGCCGCAACGTAATCCTGATAAGTCGCACATAAGGCGGATAACGAAACATCTTCCGCTCGCTCATTTGCTGCTCAAAAAAACCTGGGAAATCATTAGCCAGCACCCTGCGGATCACAGGATGCTCCGGATCCATCGTCTGGATAATAACTTTACCCTGGGTCGTGCGCCTCCCTGCGCGACCACTCACCTGCACCATCAGTTGAAAACTCCTCTCAAAGGCCCTGAAATCGGGAAAATTGAGCATCGAATCGGCATCAATGATCCCCACCAAACTCACATTCTCAAAATCCAGCCCCTTGGTCACCATCTGCGTTCCCACCAGCACCTGCGTTCTGCCCGTTTCAAAATCGGCGATCAGCCTCTCAAAAGCCTTGCGACTCTTCGTTTTATCAAGATCGAGCCGGCCCACACGCACCTCCGGAAACAATCCCGCAATATCATCCTCAATCTTCTCCGTCCCGAAACCCCGCATCGACAAGGCCCTCTTCCCGCAATCCGGACACTGCGGCGGAACTGCCATTTTAAATCCACAGTAATGACAGATCATCTCATTGCTGAATTTATGATAGGTAAGGCTCACATCACAACTCCGGCATTTCAGGATCGATCCGCAGTCATTGCAATACAGATAGTTGGAGTAGCCCCGGCGATTTTGAAAAAGTATCACCTGCTTTTCATGGCTGAACGCCTCCTTCATCGCCGCGATCAGCTCGGGCGTAAAGTGCGCTTTCAACTGCTTTCGCTTTCTCGCCCTGGCAACATCGGCAATGATGATCTCCGGGAGCGCCACATCTCCATACCGTCTGTTCAGCTCCACCAGTCCGTACTTGCCCTGAGAAGCATTGTGCAGCGACTCAAAAGAGGGGGTTGCGGAGCCCATAAGCACCTTCGCACCGGTAAAGAGTCCGAGTACCGTTGCCGCATCCCGGGCATGATAGCGCGGTGCAGGATCAAACTGCTTGTAGGTATTTTCATGCTCCTCATCAACGATTACCATTCCGAGTTTGTTGAAAGGAAGAAAAACAGCCGAGCGAACCCCGAGAATCACATCATAAGGCTCCCGCTCTGTGAGTCCGACCAGGTTCCGGTAGACCTCCACCCGCTCACTGTCTGAGTAGCGGC
>CAYSMO010000172.1:1457-4674 GCA_964432125.1 uncultured Bacteroidaceae bacterium
TAGATCCCGATCCTGTCGCCAAACACCCGCTTGAGCCTGCTGATAATCTGTGTGGTAAGGGCAATCTCCGGCAGCAGGTAGAGTACCTGCCGGCCCTTATCGATCTGCTCCTGTATCAAATGAATGTAGATCTCTGTCTTCCCGCTCGAAGTGATTCCGTGTAACACTACCGCCGGAAATTTTTCGAATTGTTTTCTGACTTCCCCCAGCGCCTCCTCCTGAAAGTCGGCCAGTGGCAGTGCTGAATGCACCTGCACCTGCTCCGTTACATGGTGAATCCTGGAGATGGTAACCTCGTATGATCTGAAGATCCCCTTTTTAATGAGTCCGCTCACCGCATGACCAGCCACACCGGCATCTGTGAGCTCCCGCCGCTCCACCTCCCTCGTTTCTGTCCCCTCCCCGAAACAAAAAGATAACCGCGCATACTCCTCCAGCGCCTTCACCTGTGCAGGTGCGCGCGAAAGCTCATCGAGCAGTGCAGCAAAGGCCGGCTCGCTTTCAAAGGATGGGGCAATTCCGATGCAGGAGACCTTTTTTGGCTTATAAACCTGCTTCAAATGCTGATCAGTATGAAGGGCTCCCTTCTCGATCAGTCCCTTGACAATCCTGAGTCCCTCATTTCCAAATTCGCTCTTCCTGATCTCCTCCAGGCTCACCCGCGACCCATCGCCGATGAACTCCATCACCAGCATCTCCTGCTCATTCAGTCTGCCCACTTTCTGGTAAGCGTGGTTCATCTGCAGCACCGTCTCACTGGTCAGCTTCAATCCCCCGGGCAACGCGGCATGCATCACCTCTCCAATAGTGCACATGTAATAGACCGATAACCAGTTCCAGAACTGAAGCTGAATGGCTGTTACCAGGGGCTGGTCGTCGGGGAAAGAAAGAATCGGTTTGGGAGAAAAATGTTCAGGAACCTGATGATGCATCTCCCTGATGATGCCGGAGTAGAGTTTCTTCTGACCAAACTGCACCATCACCCGCATACCTGGTACCGCTTTTCCATGATCCTCCTGAGGAACCAGATAGGTAAAAGTTCCCTTCAGGGCCATGGGAAGAATAATTTCAGCAAACAGCGGCTTGTTTTTCACAGGTGTTGACTTCAGGTAACAAGAGCCCTCTCATCAGATAAAGCTACTAAAAAATGTCAATAATACAGAAAACCTTCTGAACAGTTCAGCACACCACCAGGGATAGTTAGTACATTATCAGGTCGACAACACATCGGCCATCTCGAGCTGTGATGGGTCCACCTTTTTCTTCAGCTTGATCACCTTCCTGAATGGCACCAGGTCGACCTCCCCGTTGTGGAACCCAACCATTACGCTCTTCTGGTCGTCGAGCAGCGCCTGAACCGCTTCATACCCAAGCGTACTGGCCGAAACCCGGTCGTAGGCCGAAGGTGTGCCACCCCGCTGGATATGCCCGAGGATCGATACCCTTACGCTGTACTCCTGAAACGCCTCCTTCACCTGCTCGGCAATGGCGAACGCACCCCCCGATTTTTCGCCTTCAGCAACAATAATAATGTTGCTTGACTTCTTTCGTTTATACCCTTTCTCGAGATAGTCCTTCAATCCCTCTACCTGCCCTTCCACCTCGGGAATCAATATAGCCTCTGCACCACAGGCGATCCCGGCTTTCAATGCGATGAAACCCGCATCCCGACCCATCACCTCGATGAAGAAGAGCCTGTTGTGACTGCTCGCCGTGTCGCGGATCTTGTCCACCGCCTCAACAACGGTGTTCTGTGCCGTATCGTATCCGATGGTATAGTCGGTTCCATAGATGTCATTATCGATTGTCCCGGGAATCCCGATAAAAGGAATATCGAAATACTCATCGCAGAACACCCTGGCACCGGTTAGCGATCCATCCCCACCGATCACCACCACTGCATCGATCCCTTCAGATTTCAGGTTATCATACGCCTGCTTTCTTCCTTCAACGGTCATAAACTCCTGACACCGGGCTGTCTTCAGAATCGTCCCGCCCCTGGCCAATATATCGCTGACACTATATGCCTTCAGATTGACAAAGTGTTTAAATATCATTCCCTGGTATCCGTGACGTATTCCAATCACCTCCATGCCGTTGAAGATTGCTGTACGGGTTACCCCCCTGATGGCTGCGTTCATCCCGGGGGCATCCCCTCCGGAGGTCAAAACAGCTATTTTTTTAATTTTTGCCATGTTTTTTATTATTGGTTGCTAAAGTGCGCACAAAATTAAACATTATATCTGTTGCATGGTAAAAAATCTGTTAATCTATTATTAAAGATTCAAGATGCGCCTTCACCTGCTCCAACTGCCACAGCGGAGTTGAGGTTGCACCGCTAATACCAATGCTTCCTTCTGTCTGCACCCAGGCAGGGTCGATATCCTCCACGGAACGGATCCACTGCGAATTGCTGTTCTGTTTTTTGCAATATTCAAAAAGCATCTTTCCATTGGAGGATAAACTCCCGCTCACGAAGATCACCATATCGTGCTTCAGCGCAAATTTTTTCAGATCAGGCTTTCGCCGTTTCATCTGGTTGCAGATGGAGCAGTTCGCCACCAGCCCGGTACGCTCCGAAACACCAGCAATCTCCCCGAGCCGCTCCTCCAAGAGGTGAAAGCGGTCAGGATCCATGGTGGTCTGTGAATAGAGAAAGATCCTCTTCGCGGGATCGACCCGTCGCGTCTCATCCGGATCGGTTACCAGGACCGCCTCTCCATTGGTCTGTCCCATCAGTCCGATCGTTTCCGGATGACCCGCCACGCCGTAGATAACGATCTGCTCATGGTCCCTGTCCAACGCCAGGTAGCGCTTTCTGATCTTCTTCTGAAGGCGGGTAACGATCGGACAGGTAGCATCAATGATTTCGATATGATGGCTGAGCGCTTTTTCATAGGTGGATGGCGGTTCACCGTGTGCACGCAAGATCACCCGGGCGGGAGCGATCCCCGCAAAATCATCGGTCGAAATGGTCCTCAACCCCATCCGGTCCAACCGGCCGGTCTCCTCCTCATTGTGCACCATCGCGCCCAGTCCGTAGACAGTCTCACCACGGCTCAGCATCGCCTCTGCTGTGGTAATCGCCTTCTCCACACCAAAGCAAAAACCGGCAGAGGGATCTATCGCTATCAGCTTTCTATTACTGCCAGGTTGTTCCATTCCAGCTCTATTTTCCACATATAATTTTGTCTCTTCTATACATAATAACCTTCAC
>CAYSMO010000172.1:4774-5865 GCA_964432125.1 uncultured Bacteroidaceae bacterium
TCGATCCTGTCCCGCTCGGCAATATTCCTTTTCACCTTCTCAAAGTCTTCCTCAATGCCCTTCTCCTCCAGCTCCATCCTTCTGCGTTCAGCCCGCACCTCCACACCGGCGGTCATGAAGATCTTAATATCTGCATGAGGATACACTACAGTGCCAATATCCCGACCGTCCATTACCACACCTCCTTCGGTACCTATCTCCCGTTGAAGCGCCACCATTTTTTCTCTTACCTCAGGGATCGTACTGATATAGCTCACATGGTCTGAGACTGCCATCGTGCGTATCTCTTTCTCCACTACCCTGTCGTTAAGGCAGGTCTCATTGACACCGGTACCGGGGTTTCTCCTGAAGGAGACAAAGATATGCGGTAACTCCGCCAGCACAAGCGCTGCTGCGGGATCCCCTCCCCCATCAAATAGTCCCTTCTCCATGCAATGAAGCGTCACGGCCCGGTACATCGCTCCCGAATCTACATAAATGTAATTAAGTTTCACTGCTATGAGTTTGGCAAAAGTGCTCTTACCGGTTGAAGAGTGTCCGTCGATCGCGATGACCAGCTCTCTGTTGTTGTTATACATATATGGTCCTGGCTAAGAAAAAACAAAGATACGCTTTTCGATAGCTTTCAGAAAATCTGTCCCGGACTTTATGGACAGACACTTCTATTTTGTCCTGTAAAAGGCAGACAGGTCGGTGGTTAGTGAAAAATGGCTCGTACCCCCGGCGAGGTGATAGGCAGACCTGCCGTACGCCACATGAAATTTTGATACCCTGAATCCGAAGCCCCAGGAAAACCCGACCATACCAGGCATACTCTCCATTTTCATCTCCTGTCGCCGCTTATAATTGTACCCCAGATCGAAATGAAAATTCTCCCCGAGCAACAATTCAACCCCGATTACCACATGCCGCATCAGCTGATCGGCAAGCAGGTCGAACCTGTTGGTCACTTCAGGCTCGCCACCAAAAAAGACACTGTTATCGTCCGCCTTGTCATAGGTCAGGTCCCACCGCTCCAAATGCTGCAGCTGAATATTGAACCTGAAGGGCGCATGGGCAAGTCCCTGGGTAAGCCCGGCCTGTATCTCAAA
>CAYSMO010000173.1:0-5842 GCA_964432125.1 uncultured Bacteroidaceae bacterium
GATGTTGTCAGTTACAACCACTACATTTTCTCTCTGTTTAATATCTAAGATGGCTGTGGCATCATCCGTCTGACCTTCAGAGTCGGTTACGGAAAGAAGAATAGAGCCAGCACCTGCAACTGTCCCGGCATCAAAATTAATAGTAACAGTAGTTCCTTCAACATCACCGGATGCGTTTGTTACGGTTACGCCGGTACCGGTAGCTGTATATGTAGCAGTAAGGGAAGGATCAACAGATACCGTAAAATCAACAGATTCTCCTGCAGCTCCATTGGTGAGAGCTACAACACCTGATGGTGCAGATACATTTACTGGTTCAAAGTCGTCACCACAAGCGGTGAAAATAAGCGAGACACCTAAGAGCATTCCCGCAATTTTAAAATAAGATCTTTTCATTTTTTTCAATTTTTTTAATTTACTTTTTATTTGAAATAATAACTCGATGGCAAAAGTAGATGGTAAATTTGAACCCTTTGTTAACCCTGAATTACTGTTATGTTAAATTATCCTGAGTTCCTGTTTTTTCTTAAAGTGGAGTTTACATTCATGTACTGAACAGAAAAATTGAAAGATCAAAGAGTACGTTCACTTCGCTAAAAAATGTTGATGTTGGTTTTCCACATTAATGAGGTGTAAAATATTGTCCTGATGAATATTAGGGGGTCCTGCAAAAAAAAACATGGAATCTAAAAATTCCAAGAGTTGAATGCTATCTAAAGCATGTCAAAAGAGTCAGCTGTTTGAGCTAGAACCGAACTTGCGAGCTCAAGGAAGTCACAGTTCAATAACAAGCAAAACACAGCTGCCGGACTTTTTAGACAGACACTTCTATGGCCGCTTAAACCAGAGGCTGACGAACAGATAGGGCCATGAATGATTTTGAAGGCGGTTCGGTTCCTACCCTACGCATTTTGATATTGAGTATGGTTGGCTCCCCCTGTTTAACGATTACCCGGCTTAACTTTGACTCGTTATAGGAGACATAGGAGATAGTAAGTTCGTTCGTGCCTGCTTTCGCAGAAGAGATGGTGAAACAGCCATCAAAATCGGTGATTACCTCCTCACCGCTGGAAGGATGTTTTACCGCTGCACCGGTCAGTGGTTCACCGGTTTCATAATCAACCACTACGCCTGTAATAACCACCTGTTGTGAGCTTGTAGTTAATAATTCCTGTGAGAATAAACTGAAGCAGAAAACCAAAAACAATCCTGAAGTAAACAACCTATTAAACATAAAATAATACTTATAATAAATTAAATGCAAATAAAACACCGCAAGCTTATGCTAACGTTACGTGAATGTTATTTTATTCTTAAATTTAGCCCTGTGCTTTAATTAATTGTTAAGCTGCATGCATCTTGAAAGACAGCAGGACAAAAAAAGCTGGTTCAGATTTGACAAAACCAACCGATGAAACGGTTCAAGGGTGAACATTCCATGGCAAATGTTGTTGTATTGAATTGAGCATTATATTATTGAGAAACGAACCGATACAATGGAAGACCCGAGAAACAGACAATACACCAATGGAGAGATCACGGTTTTCTGGAAACCTTCAAAATGCATCCATGCAACAACCTGTTTCAGGGAGCTTCTCGAAGTATTTAACCCCGGCAGAAGGCCCTGGGTAAACATGGAGGGAGCACCTACAAGAAAAATCATCGAGGTGGTCAATAAATGCCCTACCCAGGCGCTGGAGTGGAAGTACAACAAGGATATGGACCCGGAGGCGCTTTCAGCAAGCAATTCTGCCGCCGAAGAGATTACCCCGGAGACAATTGCGAACAATGAGGAGACAACCAAAACCGCAAAGGTAAACATTATGAAGGATGGCCCGATCGTTGTTGAAGGGCATTTCGAGGTGACAGGCGCCGATGGAAATCAGCTTAAAACAATGCAAATGACCTCTTTTTGCAGGTGCGGCGGATCAAAAAGCATGCCCTATTGTGATGGAACACATCGAAAAATCGGATTTCTAGATACAGATTGATTATGGAAAATAACACTGCCCAATTCAAAGTATTTGCAAACGGTCCCCTCCAGGTATCAGGAGACTTTGAACTGTTTGATTCAGAAGGTGAGATCATTACCCGCCAGGGACCGATCTTTCTCTGTAGGTGCGGAATGAGTTCCGACAAACCCTTTTGTGATGGATCCCACAGGAAATCCAGATTCAGTGGCTGAACATTTTTCGCATTAAAACCCTATCTTTGCATGCTCAATAAACGAGCAGATCGGGCATGTCAAAAATCAATCTTCACTCTGAAACAGGAAATCTGGAGGGAGTCATCCTTCATCCGCCCGGACCGGAGGTAGAGAACATGACCCCGAAGAATGCCGAAAGGGCCTTGTATAGCGATATTCTGAATTTAGCAGTTGCCCGCAAGGAATACAACCAGCTTGAATGTACGCTTCAGCAAATCACAAACACCTACAGGGTGGGCGACCTGCTCAGGGACATCCTGCGCTCCAATGAGGTGAAGGAGAAGATTATCAAAAAAACCTGCTACAACGAAAGACGGCCTGAATTACTTGACTTCCTGATGGATCAGGAGCCGGGAGAGCTGAGCAGGCTATTGATCCAGGGCGTACCGCTGAAAAGAGAAACGCTGACAAATTTCCTCAGCAATGAGAATTACGCGCTCAGCCCGTTGCATAATTTCTTTTTTACCAGGGACTCGGCCATCGCCCTCTACGACAAGGTGCTGATTGGCAATATGGCCAGCAGGGTTCGATACAGGGAGGCACTCATTATGGAGGCGATCTTTAATTACCACCCGCAACTGCGATCCCAAACGATCGTAGCGGAAGATTTTGATATTGCGGGCAACAGGATATCCATTGAGGGAGGTGATGTGCTTGTGGCAAGAGAGGATATTTTGCTGATCGGCATCGGCACCAGAACAACAACGCAGGGAGTTGATTTTATCATGAACCAGTTGAGGCAGGATAAAAAGCCTTTTCACCTAATTGTACAACAGCTGCCGGAAAAACCTGAATCATTCATCCACCTGGATATGGTTTTTACCCTGCTTGACCACGATATGTGCATGGTTTATGAACCTTTGATCCTGCGACCCAATAAGTACGAAACCGTTCATATTGAACTCGATAACGGTAAGGTGAAATCAATAGGAACGGTGGAAAATATTCCGGCAATCCTGTCGCGTCTGGGAATGGATCTCAAACCAGCTTATTGCGGGGGTAACAGTGACCCAAACATTCAGGAAAGAGAGCAGTGGCATAGCGGAGCAAATTTCTTTGCAGTCGGCCCCGGAAAAGTGATCGGTTATAACAGGAATATCCATACGCTCGAAAACCTGAACCAAAATGGTTTTGAAATACTAAAAGTGCGGGATCTGCTCAGTGGGAAAATAAAACTCAATGACTACAATAAATATGTCCTCACCATCGACGGCAGTGAATTATCCAGGGGCGGCGGCGGCGCACGGTGCATGACCATGCCTTTCCGGCGAAGCAACTCCTGATTTGGACAGGCTCCTTCAGGGCATGTTTTTTCGCTGCCTGGAATCTAACGGCATCAGGCGATAATCTGTATAACTTACTACCGGTTTAATAGCCCCTTAGCTTTTCTAATATTTCATGTTTTCCGGCTTATCCGTGAGCTTAAACGATTTTTCCTATTTCTTATTCGATATCCGAGAGACATATCACATTAACCTACAAAGAATTTCATACTTAATTACCCTGCAGCATAAGTGGCATGTACAAATAAAAAAAAACAGTTCATCAAATGAGAAAAATTAATGAGGAATTCCTTCATTTTCTTTGGAAGAACCAGCATCTGACAGGCATAAGGCTTATATCTCCGAAAAATTCACGAATCGAAGTGCTGGATCCTGGTCTGCACAACCATAACTCCGGACCCGACTTCTTTAATGCGAAAGTGGTGATTGATGGCACAACATGGGCCGGAAATGTTGAATTGCATATCAATGCCTCCGATTGGATCAAGCATGGTCACAGGGAGGATAAAGCCTATGATTCCGTGATTTTGCATGTGGTCTGCTTCCATGATTGTGAGATCACGCGGACCACAGGAGAAGGCATTCCGGCCGTGATGTTACGTTTTCCAACCCTCATGTGGGATACTTACAACCGGATGATGAACAGTGGGAAATGGATTGCCTGCCAGGAGCAGCTGTGCAGGATCAGTCCGCTTCATGTGGCCCAATGGACATCTTCACTGATGGTGGAGAAACTCAGAGAGAAATCGGAAATGATAAGAAGAAACATGGAAGAGCTTCACGGACAATGGGATGCCATTCTCTCACGCATAATTTTTCGATCATTCGGCTTACCTGTAAATACAATCCCTTTTGAAATGCTGTCCCTGCTAGTTCCCTATTCCCTTCTATTGCGCAACAAGGGAAACCTATTTGCACTGGAAGCCATTCTTTTTGGTCAGGCAGGCATGCTTTCAACGACAATTCCCCATGACAAATACACCGAAGCACTAAAACAAGAATATGCCAGGTATTCAGGCAAGCTTGAAGAGACAAAGGTTCCGTTGCACATTTGGAAATATATGCGCATGCGTCCTTCCTCATTCCCCTCCCTCAGAATCGCCCAGCTCGCTGCATTGATTAACAGCCTTTACCCATTGCACCACATCCTGGAATCAAAGCCGGGCCCAAATGAGCTATTCAAACTGTTCAGGATCAGGGCAGGTGATTACTGGAACAACCATTACCAACTGGGCAGAGAATCGGGAAATACCAGCAAATACATGGGCCGTGATTTTATAAAAACACTAATTGTCAATGGAATTGCTCCCTATACATTCTTTTATGGAAAAATGGTGAAAAACCAGAGCTTTTGCGACTATGCCCTCGAAGTTCTGGAGCAGCTTCCGACAGAAAAAAACAATGTTCTGAAAAACTGGGCAAACTTCGGGATAGGCTGTAGCAACGCTTTCGAAAGTCAGGCGCTTTTATATCTTTACAAAAACTATTGCAAAAGCAAACGCTGCCTTGAGTGCCAGTTCGGTAACAATGTGATCCTGGAAAGAAGATCCAATTCATTGCAACGCGGCTAAAAGAAATTGATTCTGAATTAGATGTGAATATGGATTGAAACAGCTGGAAATCAGAGGTAACAATTTTAATATGAATATTGTATTATTGAAAAAAATAAATACCTTTGCAACTCTAAAAACAGAAACAGATTAAAGCACAAGAAAAGAATGTATTTAACGGCTGAAAAGAAACAGGAAATTTTCAAAGAGTACGGAAAAGCAGAATCCAATACCGGTTCCGCAGAGGGTCAGATTGCTCTCTTTACCTACAGGATCAACCACCTTACAGAGCACCTTAAGATCAATAAGAAGGACTATGACACGCAGCGCGCATTGCTTCGCCTTGTTGGTAAACGCAGAAGTCTTCTCGACTATCTGAAAGGAAAAGATATTGAGCGTTACAGGGAAGTCATTAAAGACCTTAAGATAAGGAAATAGAAAATAATTGTTAGTTAGGGAAGGGCAATTTTGTAATTGCCTTTCTTTTTATATGTATATATTTAGAAGAAACGATATGTCAAAACCAACACCAATAATCAAGACCATCGACTTAGGCGATGGCAGGGAGATTAAGATCGAAACTGGAATTTTAGCCAAGCAGGCAGACGGCTCAGTAGTTGTAAGCATGGGTGGAACCATGCTACTTGCAACGGTTGTTTCCGCGAAAGATGCAAGGGAGGATGTCGATTTTATGCCGCTTTCAGTCGAATACAGGGAAAACTATTCAGCGTACGGAAGATTTCCCGGGGGGTTCTTTAAAAGGGAAGCAAAGCCGGGTGACCATGAAATACTTACCTCACGCC
>CAYSMO010000174.1:0-5836 GCA_964432125.1 uncultured Bacteroidaceae bacterium
TTGATTTCAAATGGAATTTCAAATTCGTCGAGGATCTTTGCGGCCTTTTCCATGATGGGAAGGTCGGATGTGGATCCCATGATAATGCTTACTCTTGGATTCATAATCTGCTTGTTTATGTGTTGATGTTAATAAATATCGGTTTCTCAGGCCTCAAATATCGCAAAATTTTACTGAAAACTGAACCGGGCCATGATCATATTCCTGGTATTCATGACCTAAATCATGTTACATTGGGTATATGCTTTCAGGACAGATCGGAATGGAGAGCGCTTCCGTAATACTTTGGGAGAGGTTGTCTAATCATTGAAAAATCATCTGTTTAGAGATGAAAGGAGGTTCCTTGCCCTATTTTTTCTATCTTCGCAGAAATTATCTGTTTTATGTCAAAAAAGCGCATCAAGGTTCTTGACCTGACTTTTGAAACTTCCATTTCAGAAGCGACCATCCAACAGGAAATTAGGCGTATTGCCGAAACCATGAATCACGATCTGGCTCATAAAAACCCAATTTTCCTGGGTATTTTAAACGGAGCATTTATGTTTGCCAGCGACCTGTTTAAGCTGATTAACTTCCCTTGTCAGATCACCTTTTTGAAACTGGCTTCCTATGACGGGACAAAAACCTCAGGTACGGTAAAGCAGCTGATAGGGATCAACCAGGATCTGAAAAACAGAACGGTTGTATTGCTTGAGGATATCGTGGATACCGGGATTACCCTTGATACAATTCTGCGGCAGTTGAATGGATATGAGCCAAAGGAGATTCTTGTGGCCACGATGCTGCACAAGCCTGATGCGTTGCAGAAAAATGTCCAGCTCGATTACGTGGGGTTTGAGATTCCGGATGAATTTGTTGTCGGGTATGGCCTGGATTATGACGGATATGCCAGAAATCTACCTGAAATTTATTCTTTGGTGAAAGAATAGCCGCAAGTTTATTACTTTTGTAAAAGAAATTCACATTTTTAATTATTATTAGATTTTATGTTAAATATTGTATTATTTGGACCTCCGGGGTCCGGCAAAGGAACACAGGCTGAAAAGCTGATTGAGAAGTATAATCTGATTCACATATCAACAGGCGATCTGCTCAGGGCTGAGGTAGCGCAGCAGACCAAGCTTGGTATGGAGGCGAAAAAGATCATGGATGCCGGCGAATTGGTGCCTGATGAGATTGTGATCGGAATGATCAGGAAAAAACTGGAAGAGCATAAGGATGGTCCGGGTTTTATTTTTGATGGATTTCCCCGTACCGTTGAACAGGCCAGGGAGTTGAGAAAGGCGCTGACTGATTATGATGAGCGGGTTACCATGCTGATCTCCCTGCAGGTTCCAAGGGAAGAGTTGGTTACACGGCTGATTAAAAGAGGTGAGGAGAGTGGCAGGTCGGATGACAATGAGGAGACGATCAACAACAGGATTGATGTCTACGAGCGTCAGACAGTACCGGTTACCTACTATTATGAAAAAATGCATAAGCACGTTCCTGTTGATGGAATTGGTTCCATAGAGGAAATTTTTAAACGCATTATTAAGGAGATTGATAGTTTTGAGAAGTTTCATCAACCAGGAGAGGGTGTCTAAGTTTCATTGAATGGTTCCGTTTTTTCATCATGGGCAATTCCAACTTTGTCGACTACGTAAAGATATTTTGTCGTTCCGGCAAAGGCGGGGCCGGATCGGCCCATCTTCATCGGGATAAGTTTACCCGAAAAGGAGGTCCCGACGGCGGAGATGGAGGCAAGGGAGGAGATGTGATCGTCAAAGGAAATGAGCAATTCTGGACATTGCTTCATCTGAAGTATAGGAAGCACATATTCGCCACCAACGGAGAGGCTGGAGGCGCATCCCTGAAAACCGGCGCCGACGGCAAGGATGTGATCATTGAAGTCCCACTGGGTACGGTTGCGAAAAGTGATGAAAGCGGAGAACAGCTTTTCGAGATTACCCGGCATGGTGAAGAGAAAGTGCTGATGCCGGGAGGAAGGGGCGGACTTGGAAACGACCACTTTAAGTCATCTACATTTCAGACACCAAGATTTGCACAGCCCGGAGAGGAGGGAAAAGAAGAATGGGTGATCCTGGAGTTGAAGCTCCTTGCGGACGTAGGTTTGGTGGGGTTCCCCAATGCCGGAAAATCAACTTTGTTGTCCGTATTATCAGCTGCCAAACCAAAGATTGCAGATTATCCGTTTACAACCCTCGTTCCCAATCTCGGGATTGTTAAGTATCGGGACAACAGATCATTTGTGATGGCTGATATACCGGGTATTATAGAAGGTGCCAGTGAAGGCAAGGGCCTTGGACATCGATTTCTCAGACATATTGAGCGAAATTCCATGTTGCTATTTATGGTGCCTGCCGATAGTGATGATATCCGACAGGAATACGAAGTTTTGGTGAATGAGCTCGGAGAATACAATCCCGAACTGCTTGATAAAAAAAGATTGCTGGCGATCACAAAATCAGATATGCTCGATGAGGAGCTGATTGATGAGATCCGTCCGGATTTGCCGAATATTTCGCATGTATTTATCTCTTCAGTAGCTAACAAAGGTTTGATAGAGTTGAATGATCGAATATGGAAAATGCTTACCCAATAGGCGCATCCCTTTCTATACGGCGCAGTAAAGGAAGCTGAATGATCGAATATGGAAAATGATCACTCTGACCAGGTTCCTGTAGTGATATTATAGCTTCTTTAACAAGGTATTGAGCGCTTCCCGCAGGGAAATAGTAATGCATAAATACTGTTAAAAACATAAAGCTTAAGCCCGTAAATTACTTTTGAAAATTTATGTTTACTTAAAATTAACTTACAATTCAAATAAATAGTTCTAATTTTGTACCCAATTTGAAAAATTATGAATGATTTATTTACAACCCTGGAAGAGAAGAACATTGCTTTGTCGCCGAAGATTTCAGATCTGTTGAAATCCTGCAAGGGGTTTACGCTCTTCAATACCACTGAGGAGTTGGCTGATGCAGCAACGAATGGTAAGGAGAATTTTAATTTTGAGGTGAACTATGATGTTCCCGGTAAAGGGAAATATACCGAAGTACATGTGCAACGTGTAAAAAATGGCATCTCTGCAAATTATACTGAGCCGTATATGCGACGCAGGGATCCGGGAACCATGTCAATTGCAGATGATTTGCCTACCGATAAAATGAGATTTAAGAAGAAATATGGGTACGAATTTTCAAAATTGGAGAAAGAGACCTTTGATTGGTTGAAGGAGCAGGAACTTGGGGTATTTTTCTATTTTGCCGGCAGGGTAGGGATCGGATCTTTGGGAATTGCTATTGTTCCTTCCAATGCTGCATTTTTTGCCATGGGATTATCGATGCTACAGGAGATGAAGTCGCTCGACAAGTTAAAAGAGAATGCAGAGATACAATCTGTAATTTTTGTGGCTCCTGTTTTCAGGCATACCCATTTTAAAGGAAAGCAGGTTGTTGTGCACAACAGGACAGATACCCTGCATGAGGTCTATGCCTATAATTTATACCCGGGTCCGAGTGCTAAAAAAGGACTATATAGTGTACTGCTCGACCAGGGAGAGCATGAGGGATGGGTAACTGCCCATTGTTCTTCTGTACAGTCAATAAGCCCCTACGACAATGTTACAACCTTCATGCATGAGGGGGCGAGTGGAGGAGGGAAAAGCGAGCTCCATCAGCATATACTCAGGGAGCCGGACGGCCGCGTTAAACTCGGAGTAAACAGTGTTACCGGAGAAGAAAGATTTATAACGATTCCGAGGTTTTGCTCCTTTAACCCGGTGGCCGACGACATGGCTTTTTGTCACCCATCCCTGCAGCGGAACGATGGTAAGCTCAGGATCCTTGATGCAGAGAATGCATGGTTCATCAGGGTTGACAGCATTAAAGAATATGGAGATGACCCGTTTCTGGAAAAGATTACGATTAATCCGGAAAAATCACTGTTGTTTCTTAATATTGATACCAAACCTGAAGCGACAGCACTTATTTGGGACCACATTGAAGATGAACCGGGAAAGCGGTGTCCCAATCCCAGGGTAGTCATGCCCCGGAATTGCGTTCCCAACGTAATTGAAAAGCCTGTATCTGTGGATATCCGTAGTTTCGGTATTCGAACTCCACCATGCTCCAGGGAGAACCCCTCCTATGGCATTATGGGACTGTATCACATCCTGCCTCCTGCCCTTGCATGGCTCTGGCGATTGGTTGCGCCCCGTGGCCATAACAATCCGAGTATTACAGGCACAGGGAATATGGAGAGTGAAGGGGTTGGATCATACTGGCCTTTCGCCACCGGCATGAGGATTAACCATGCCAATATGCTGCTGAAACAGATCATTGAAACTCCACGAACCACTTTTACCCTGGTTCCGAATCAGAATATCGGCGTCTGGAAAGTTGGGTTCAGACCCCAGTTACTTATGCGGGAATACCTGACACGTAGGGGAGTGGCCCGGCTTAAAACGGATCAATATGAGCCGGCCCGTTGTCCCCTGCTTGGTTACCAGCTAAACTATATGACCATCGAAGGGTCGAAAATTCCATCAAGGTTTCTGAAAGTGTACAACCAGTCTGAAGTCGGGCTGGATGGTTACGATGAAGGGGCAAGAATACTCCAGAAATTTTTTAAGGAGGAGTTGCAGAAATACCTGAAAGAGGATTTGTTGCACACGGGTAAGCGTATTATCGATGCCTGTCTATCTGAGGCCTCTGTTGAGGAGTACAATGAGATTGTTCCCATGAACTACCGGTATGCTTTTAGCAATATGGCTGATTTTGAAGAGAGCAATGGTGTTGGAGACGACCATCATTAAAGCTATCTATTGCACGTTTCAGTGGAATCCGGAACAGGAAATTTATCGCTATATTGGGATCCGGTTTAATTGCTGTTTGTATAAGGAATGGTGGAAACGCTGAAACAGATTGATCAGGAGCTATTTCTCTTTCTCAATGGTCTTAACAGTGAGACTTTTGACGGATTCATGGCATGGATCAGCGGGAAGACTACCTGGTGGCCTTTTTACCTGCTTTTACTACTTTTCATCATTTTAAAGAAGAGGCTTCAGGCCATTCCGGTAATTATTTTTATTGCATTGGCTATAACACTTGCCGATCAGTCCTCTGTACATCTTTTCAAAGAGGTGTTTGAGAGGCCAAGACCATGTCATGAACCAGCATTGGAAGGGATGGTACACCTGGTGGACGACAGGTGTGGAGGGAAGTACGGTTTTGTCTCCTCGCATGCAGCCAATAGTTTTGCCGTCGCCATGCTCCTGCTCATGGTTATAAGAAAGCGTTGGTTTACCCTTACAATGCTCTTCTGGGCTGTTATTGTCAGCTACAGCAGAATTTATTTGGGAGTGCATTATCCTGGCGATGTGATAGGTGGTGCATTGCTTGGGATCTTATGCGGTTTCATTGCTTTTATCTCGTTCAGGTTGGTCATACGCAACCTGCCCGACTCCTGGAAGATGGCGGATCCTGACTAATCTTTTTAAGCATGCGATGTGTCCTCAGTCATATAGGCGATCCATACTTCAACCTGGCAGCGGAGGAGTATCTGCTCAAGCATTACCAGGAGGATTTTTATTTTCAGTATGTGAACGATCCTTCGGTGGTTGTCGGGAAGCATCAGAATGCGCTGGCTGAGGTCGATGATTGTTACCTGCAGGAACATGGAATTTTGCTGGCACGCCGCATATCGGGCGGTGGAGCGGTGTACCACGATGGTGGCAACCTGAATTACTCCTTTATTACCAATGAGTCGCCCGGTGATTTTGTAAAATTCAAGAAATATACTGCACCGGCGATAGCGGCCCTCCGGGAAT
>CAYSMO010000175.1:0-5816 GCA_964432125.1 uncultured Bacteroidaceae bacterium
CCTAATCCCAGCAAGGCTGCTGAATTAATATTCTGTGCTTTCATAATTTTCACTCTTTCCATCGGGGTCCAGGCAAGCTGATCCACTTTTTCCTGAAAATAGGATAGAAGATATTCTCCACTCTCCATGATACCCCCTCCCAGAATTACAATTTCCGGATCATAGGCATGTATTAAAGAGATAATGCCGGCCGCCCAGGCTTCGCGGCAATGATGAATCACATCGATTGCCAGTGAATCCTTTTCTTCATATAGTTCAAACAGCCTCTTAAAGTCAGGAATCCGGTTATCCATATTCTTTTTTGAGAAATACCCGCTCTTCCGAATTAACTCAGGCAGTACCCATGATGAAGCTTCTGATTCAACGCATCCAATATTCCCGCATGTACATTTCCGCCCTTTATAATTTATTGTGAAGTGTCCACCCAGGCAACCTGCCTGAAAATGCTTCCCGTAAATTAATCTTCCGTTGATCATTGCAGCTCCCCCCACTCCGGTTCCCAGAGTAAGCATGACAATATGATCATACCCCTGTCCGGCTCCAAATCTCCACTCACCAACCAATGCTGCGCGTGCGTCATTGTCCATAACCAGGGGAAGATTCCAATGACTCTTTACCCATCTGTTAAAATCAAAATCGATGGCTCCATCATGTTTCTTGTTGATAGAAATAACCCTGTTATCATTGACATTGACAATCCCAGGAATGGAAAGGCCGATACCGTTTACCTCTTTTATACCTCCTTTCAACCCATTAATCAATGTGTCAATATGAGATTTTATATTACCCATGGTGATATTAAAATCAGTCATTGATGAAAATGGAATATTGGAGGTATTATACAACTGTTCTCTCTGAACAATTGCAGCTTTAATATTTGTTCCGCCCAAATCCAGCACAATACTTTTCATAGAATAATACTTAGATTTTAGTAAGTACGGGGACTCCTTTGATCTCAAGCAACCGTGCTGCAAACCCCTCCCGTTCAATTGCTTCATAATCATGTCCGGCATCAGAGGGCCAGCATGCATTAAAAACCAATTCCTGATCACCCGTATTGGCAACCCTGTGTGCGGTTCTTCCGGGGATATAATGCAAGCTACCCGGCTCCATTTTTTCAGCCCGAACCATCCTGCGTTCATCCATTATTAGCAAAACGCCTCTTCCCTTTACGCACCAATAATACTCTGCTGTGTCTGCAAGTGCGTGGAAGTGACCCCTGGTCATAAAATATTCATTGCCCACCTTTCCGGGAAAAACAGTCGAGTTCCCAAAAAACAGACCACCAGGCGTTCCCTCTTTTACAGGCATCCAGGCCTGAACACTGTATGCAATTATATTTTGGTCCATTGAGGCACGAATTGTTTCATCCTTGAAAACACCTTTGAGCTGACTGAGTTTCTTTTCCGAGGTGATGATTCTGTCTCCTTTTAATAATCCTGAAGCAATATCCAGGAACACACTTGCTGGTGTAATTTCCATATTATATTGAATTACGAATGATTAACCTTGATTTGTTGTATATTTTGCCCCGCTCCTTATTGACAACCATCCCTGCGAGGGTTCTGCCCATCAGCCAAAAATCTGTTGATACAGTGGTAATCCCGTTTGCAATTACCTTTTTGAGTTGTGTTTCGTTGTATGAGATAATTCCAATCTCATTTCCTAAGACAAAACCCAATTCCTCTGAGTGCTCAATTAATGTAACCAGGTCCTGGTCCTCAATAACGACAAACAGATCGCCATTTTCAATTTTCAAACCGACAGAATTATTTACATCCTCATAATTAAAGTTGTACTTAAGTGCAAAGGTACTGAGTCCACTACCGATCTCAATAATATGAGGCCGTGTGGAACGGTTAATGAACCTGATTCTATTATATTTTTTTATCCTGCTCAGGCCTCTGCTCATGTTTTTTATGACATCTTGCTTGTAATTCTGTATTACATAAGGATACCGTTTTCTTAATTTCTCACTGCATTTATCAACGATATACACATTTTTTCCTGTCAGCATATTTAATAGAAAATCGTCCATTGCCGGGTTTTCCATCGGCATTATGATGTATGCAGTGTAATTTCCCAACGCATCAGCTATCAATTTTTCATAAATAGCTCTATTGTCATGATGAAAATAGATATCAACAGAAAACCCCTCACCGAATCCTTGATTAATCGAATTGTAAAGATCCTCTTTATAAGGTGTGAAATTATCGAACAACAAAAAAACATGGTGATGCTGAAAGGTTTGGTCGCTTCTGATAAAGTATCCTTTACCAACAACTGAAGAAATAATCCCTTTTGATTTAAGCTGATTGTAAGCTGTTAGTACCGTGTCCTGAGAAAGATTAAATTCCTGCATCATCTGGTTAATCGATGGAATTTTATCGTTGATCCTCAATGCTCCATTCTCAATGGCATTATATATACCACTGATAATCTGCTGGTATTTCGGAGTACCGTCTTCTTTGATTTGAATGTAACCAATCATAATACAACCTCTGCGAAGTACTATGCAAAAATAAACATTATTTTTTAACCGAAAGAAAAATGTTGGAATTTATTTTTCCTAATCATTGATAAAGGAACACTTATTTTCTTGCTGCAATTCGTTTCTTGCAGTGGCGCTTTTCATATCTTTACAACCCAGAAACGAAGAGTAGATTCTTGAAAGAAATGAAATCAGAAGACTTATAAAAAAAAGTAAATAATGGATTTGTAATATTATAACATATTCAATCAAATAGAAATGCAGAAAATGATCATTTATTTATACAAAATGATCATGATCTTCAGATTGATTATAAAAAGTGCTGGTGTTTTACTAAGTTCCCAAGTATTTGTTGTATGTATTATTATCGAAAATCATGATTTAATATACGTTTCATAAGCGTCTTCAATTATTCATCAAATCTGAGACAAATCCCAGGATTATGTTCAAAAACATAAGCAAAACACTATATTTGCTGTGAATTTTTAAGGAACAGGCTCTAACTTGCCGTATAAAACGCTAACAATTAAACCAGAAATTAAAAATGGACCCAAAACTCGAACAATTCATGGCCGTGATCAAGGCCAAAAACCCCGCTCAGCCGGAATTCTACCAGGCCGTTCATGAAGTGGCCGAATCACTTATTCCCTTTATTGAGGAGAACCCCAAGTATAAACATGCCAAAATCCTGGAGCGCATTGCGGAGCCTGAACGCATTATCATCTTTAGGGTACCCTGGATCAACGATAAGGGAGGGGTGGAGATCAACCGCGGATTCCGCATTGAGATGAATTCGGCCATTGGTCCATACAAGGGCGGACTCCGCTTTCACCCTACCGTGAACCTCAGCATCCTCAAGTTTCTGGCCTTTGAACAGGTTTTCAAGAACAGCCTTACCACCCTGCCGATGGGAGGGGGAAAAGGCGGTTCTGACTTCGATCCCAAGGGGAAATCAGACAATGAGGTAATGCGCTTCTGCCAGAGCTTCATGACTGAGTTAAACAGACATATCGGTCCGAACACAGATATTCCCGCAGGTGATATCGGCGTTGGAGGCCGCGAAATCGGCTATCTTTTCGGTCAGTATAAACGTATCAAAAACGAATTCACCGGCGTTCTTACCGGCAAAGGCCTTGAATGGGGTGGTAGCGTGATAAGACCGGAGGCTACAGGCTATGGCGCCGTCTATTTTGCACAGGAGATGTTGGCCACCAAAAATGATACTCTTGAAGGCAAAACAGTGGTCGTCTCCGGATCTGGCAATGTGGCTCAGTTTACCACACAAAAAGTCAATGAACTGGGAGGCAGGGTTGTTACACTTTCTGACTCAGCAGGCTTTGTATACGATCCCAATGGTATTGATGCAGAAAAGCTGGCCTGGGTTATGGAGTTGAAAAACATCAGGCGGGGAAGGATCAGCGAGTATGCAGAAGAGTTCGGTTGTGAATACCACGAGGGAAAACGCCCCTGGAGTGTTCCGTGCGATGTTGCATTCCCATCCGCTACCGAAAATGAGATCAACAAGGATGATGCTGAAACACTTGTAAAGAATAGCTGCAGGGTAATCAGCGAAGGGGCCAACATGCCATCCACACCGGAAGCGATTGAGGTTTATCAGAAAAACAAGCTGCTTTACGGACCGGGCAAGGCTGCCAATGCCGGAGGTGTGGCAGTTTCCGGACTTGAAATGACGCAGAACTCTATGCGGTTACCCTGGAGCCGCGAAGAGGTGGATGAACGCCTACAGACCATTATGAAAAACATACATGCTACATGTGTGAAATATGGTACCGAAGGGGAGTATATCGATTATGTGAAAGGGGCCAATATAGGTGGATTTGTTAAAGTGGCAGATGCCATGATAGCCCAGGGAGTGGTATAAAAGGACTAACCGTAAATAAATAACTGTCTGTGATGTTTTTCGCAGACAGTTTTTTTTGTCCCAGTCCTCTCTGTCTATCCCCTATTAAAAGACTAAAAGTAATGATCCAAACAGAAAATCTCTAACCAAGAGAGAATACCTGAACTGTTCTACAGCCTGTTTTTTACGCTTAAAAGAATAGTTAATTTTGCACCTGTATGAATTGCGAATTCACAGACACACATGCACACCTTTATTTGGATGCGTTTGAAGACGATCTTGAGAAGGTGATTGATCGCGCCCTAAGTGGTGGGGTTAACCGGATATTCCTGCCAAATCTCGACAGCTCCACCGTCGCCGATATGAACAGGATATGTGAACAGTATAAGGGTGTCTGTTTTCCAATGATCGGTCTTCATCCTACATCTGTTAAGGAAAATTACAACGACGAACTCCTCCTTGTGGAGGAGCAACTGAAAAACAACCCCTATATTGCAGTGGGAGAAATTGGCATTGACCTGTATTGGGACAAAACATTTCTGAACGAACAGCTGTCTGCCTTTGAAAAACAACTCAGCCTGGCAGCAGAATACAGCCTTCCGGTAGTTATCCATGCCAGGGAATCATTCGATGAGATTTTTGGTGTACTCGACCATAAACACATTCCCGGATTAACAGGGGTATTTCACAGTTTCACCGGCAACATTGATCAGGCAAGAAAAATACTCTCTTACGATTTTTATATCGGCATCAATGGGATCGTTACATTCAAAAACTCCGGACTTGATAAAATAGTAAAGGAGATACCTGAGGACAGACTGCTGATCGAAACAGATGCGCCCTTTTTGGCCCCTGTTCCCTACCGCGGAAAAAGAAATGAAAGTTCCTATGTAACAGAAGTGACGAAAAAAATTGCAGAAATAAAAGAACTGGAACTGGAAGAGCTGGCCAACATAACGACAAAAAACGCGTTAAGTCTCTTTGCAAAGGCATTCTGATTATTAACCAACTTAAATAGCGCACCTATGTGTAACAAAAAAGCAGTGGAATATCGACAGGATTTTAACCTTGCCGTAAAAATATAATCATTCCCGAAAAATGCATAATAGCAGAGGAATATTACTTATCTACACCGGCGGAACCATCGGTATGGAAAAAGATCCCGAAAACGGGGTGCTGAAACCTTTCGACTTTTCCGATGTAAGTGAAAAGATACCAGAGCTGCAGCGTTTCGGATTTGATATCGATACTATCCAGTTCAAATCGCCTGTGGATTCCTCCGATATTCATCCCGGATTCTGGATCGAACTCGCCGACATCATTGAAGAGAATTATGAGAATTACCTTGGATTTGTGATCCTTCATGGGACTGATACCATGGCTTACTCAGCATCGGCACTAAGTTTTATGCTTGAAAACCTTTCCAAACCGGTTATTTTTACCGGAGCCCAACTCCCTATAGGA
>CAYSMO010000176.1:0-5624 GCA_964432125.1 uncultured Bacteroidaceae bacterium
CATTTAAAATGTTTAACGATCTTTTTGATTACCTCAGCAACTGCTTCAGGTGTTGCGGGCTGTGGTGTGGGAATGCGGTATCTGTCTGTAAGCAGCTTGCCTTTTTTTGTGTGGACGATGGCACCTTTCACGCCGGACCCGCCAATATCAATGCCAAGGATTTTCTTTAGTTTCATGGATTTATTTAAGCTTTAATGAGTATTAAAAATATTTTTTTCAGAACTATCTAAAAACCATTTTGTATTTCATTCTTTTTTCTACGGCCTCTCTGCTAAAGGCATCGTCGTGGTACTTAAAATTGATGTACATCTCAGTTTGATTTCCATAGTAAGGTGATGCTGGAACGCCTGACGTACCGGTCGGAATTACTGTTTTGGAAGCGTCCCAGTCAGCCGTCGAATAGATATGCCGCTGCGATGCTCCGTGGGTCACATCATAACCTGAGCCAACCGAATAGCTGTAGGGTGCAACTGTATGAAAACTACCGCCCACGGCATAGGGTCCCAGGTTCGGATCAAAAAGCTTCTTGACGATATCAACCCCGCCCATGGGATGTTCGATGGTCAAAGTATGTACATCTCCGTATCTCCACGCATGCACATCATCTCCTGCCATCTTTACCAGCGTATCCACCGTTGCTTCGAAGGCCTTCATAATGTTATCACTAAATGTTTCTTTTACCTCAGGCGTGCTTACATCGTCGCACCAGGCCGACTCCAGTGTCTCCGCCAGTGCGTAGATATGATAGCGGGCAAGGATGTTGTTTCCCTTTATTTGAGGAAAAAATTCTTCTCCAAGTTCATCCTTGTAAATCACCTCAATTAATTCGGCAAACATCTGTTCATAGATCAGCGGGGCGGCCAGCGCTTTATCCATCTGATAGTCCCATGTCCTGAGCGTCTCAAGTGCCTCTTCTGCAGCACCTTCAACTTTACCGGTTAACACATCCAGGTATACAGGTGTCAGCCGCCGTGCAAAGGCCGAAAGCTGATCAGCATGCATATCCATAAAACTCTCAATCGAGTGCTTATCCTTCTCTTCAAGCATCTCTCTGATCCGGCAGATCCGGTTGGGCAGGGAAAACCAGGTGCCAATATAATGTGGGTAGTCATCTCCAGCGGTTTTATTGTTGGCGCTGGAGACCATCCCGTTCTCCGGATTGTAGGAGTAGGGCAGCTCTTCGAACGGAACCAAACCGGTCCAATCGTACTGGGTGGTGTCGCCCGGATAGATCATCACATGGTCCCCTTCCCTGATGGGCACGCCACCTGCTGCCTGGAGGCCAATATTTCCCTGCTTGTCGGCATATACAATATTCTGGCTGACTGCAATAAAGGTTGTTGCAGCATCCCTGAACTCCTCCCAGTTGGAAGCCCGGTTGAACAGGTGTACCGATCGCAATTCATTGCTGTAATCGGTGCCGATCCATTTTGCAGAGATGGTTTTATCCTTTACTCCTTTAAACGTGCTGACTATGGGTCCGCGGTGGGTAAACCGGTTAATCTTTGTTACAGGCTCATCCTCACCCTTGATGTTGATTACCTCCTCCTCAATGCGCATATTGACCCACCTGCCGTTTAGTCTGTACTGGTTGGTATCCTGCGGATTGATCGTCTCCAGGTAAAAATCCAGGTTATCCACCGTGAGATTGGTCATCCCCCAGGCGATATCTTCGTTGTGCCCGGTAATAACATAAGGCTGTCCGGGCAGAACTACACCAGTTACATCCAGCTTTCCTTCAACCACATGGTGCATCTGGTACCAGATACCAGGCGACATAAAGCCGAGATGCATGTCGTTGGCCAGCAATGGCATGCCTGTTTCGCTTTTTTCACCGGAAACGGCCCAGTTGTTGGAGGCTTCAAAGACTTTTATGCCAAGCTTGTCAATAATTTCAACCGCCTTTTCAATGGTGGTGTTCATGGCAAGTTCGGGATGTTTTTTAATATAGTCAGGGAAGACGAACCTTGTTTTGAAGTCTCCGTCCCAGGGCAATAATTCCTGAAGCAAAGCTTCATCCACAACCTGGGCAATTTTGTAAATGGCCATGTCAGACGACCATCCGGAGGTCAGATCCCAGGCCATGTAGCCGATCAGGTTGGTGGTATGGACCATGGTCCACTCCTCCGGTTTATAGCCCAGCAGACTGAATTCAAAAGAGAGTTTTTTTCGGTTTTTTCTGATAAACTGGTTGACACCATCGGTATATGCCTGGAGACATTTGATTATTTCCGGATCCGTTTTAGTCAGCACATCTGCCGATTTTTTCGAAAAATCGAATGCCCTGAACAGCTGGTCGGCAGTAAGCATATCCGCACCAAATATCTCTGAAAGATTGCCGGTTGTAATCCTGCGCATCAGGTCCATCTGCCAAAGCCGGTCCTGCGCAGTGATATAGCCGACTACCCGGTAAAGATCCTCTTCGTTTTTCGCATAGATATGCGGAATGGCCAGGGAGTCGCGAATAACTGTAACTTCTTCGATCATGTTCTCCAACTCGATATTTTCGGAGTAATCGGGTATCGCCCTGTGCTTAATATTGTTCAGAAGGAGCATTCCAATTGCAGCCCCTAAAACGATGATGATGATAACAGCTAAAAGGATACGGCGAAAAATTCTCATACGGCAGGTTTTGTTATTGTTGTTGAAGTTTAAAACTCATGATTACCGGGTGATGATCCGAAGATGCAAATTCAAGATCTATGCCTGAGGTAGCGATCAGTTCAATATTGGGAGAAAGAAGAAAAAAATCGATCACGGTTGTTGGCGTTTCTCCTCGTGAATAGGGAATCATTACCCTCCTGTTTGTCGGGATTGCAGCATCATATGCCCAGGTCCAGGAAGCTGCCGGGTAGCCTTCTTCAATAAAGGTCAGGTCATCTCCGTCGAAAACTTCCCCATTGAATGCCGGTATAAAGTTAGCCGGACTCTGGTTCCAGTCACCCCCGGCAACGACATAGTTGCCTTCAGCATATTCTGTAAGCAGGAAATCTTTCAGGTAATCCATCTGCTGCTGCCTTAGCGATCCATCGTCGTAGGCCGAGTTATGGGTATTGATTATTATCAACTCCTTACCATTTGCGAGTGGATGCCTGCTTACCAAAAAGCATCGGTCGAGCATGAACAGGCTTGTCGGCCATGCATAATTACCAGGAAAGCTGTGCCTGACAGCTTCTGCAGGTGTTTGTCGCGAGAGAGTCTGTATTCCTGACACAACCTTGCCCATGGGCGCCTTCAGGGGAAGAGGAACAAAGGCTACATCATAATTCTTACCAAACATTGAGCTGTATCCCTGGAAAATCCCTGCTATTTTCTCTACCATATTGGTCCTGTAACTTCTTTTCGATCGAATGTCCACTTCCTGGAGCAGTATAAAATCGTATCCTTTAAACAGATCAAGGGTCTGAAGGATATTCTTAAGGTTTCGTTGTACTGCTTCCTTTTCGGGACGCACATTTTTTCCTCCGTCATAGAAAAAATCCATACTGTTGTCCAGTCCGGCATATCCAATGTTCCAGGTAACCATACTGAAAACGGAATCTGAGATAGGGCTCTGTTGCTCCGAACTGAAAACTATATTTTCAGGAGGAGGTGTGTAATTATCTATGGTAGAATAAGTAAGAAAGATAAGAAACAGTCCCGCGAGACCGATAATCAACCAGAGAAGATATTTTAGAAGTCGCATTATCACATATTTGTAATAAAAGTAAATAAAGTAATGATAAAAACATAAAGGATATGTAAAAAGGTATGATTACTGACACATTGGTTTTAATTAATTTTTCAGAGAATATCCTTTAACTCCTTACCAATATTTAATATAATTCATTGTAAATCAAATTTTAATTTGTTTTTGAGGGTGGTTTTTGCCTTGAGGGTTAGTAAAAAAAAATCACAGCAGTAAGGACGAGTAGAAATTATTTCTAAATTGAGCAACAAACTAAAACCTGAACTCATGAAGAAATTGATCTGGATGCTGATCTCATCTATTCTCTCTCTGGCACTCTATGCCCAGGAGCCGGATGCGCTTAATGAAAAGAAAACCGAAGACTATGCCCAGGAGCCGGATGCGCTCATTGAAAAGAAAACCGAAGAGGTAA
Organism: uncultured Bacteroidaceae bacterium; assembly: GCA_964432125.1. Taxonomy (GTDB): domain Bacteria; phylum Bacteroidota; class Bacteroidia; order Bacteroidales; genus M55B112. Next base: position 4,101 of record CAYSMO010000176.1, read on the forward strand.
AAACCGGTTGGAGCTTCGGCGGAGTGCCTGTTGTAGCCTACGATACTGATGTGGGATTTAAATATGGGGCCCTGGTGAACCTCTATCATTTTGGGGATGGCTCACGGTATCCGATGTACGATCATTCGATCTACATGGAGTGGTCGCGCACAACCAAGGGAAGCGGGGTCAACCAAATTACATGGGATACTGACCAACTGATACCCGGGATCAGGTCCTTTTTCGAGGCGAGCCTGCTCACTGAACAGGCGCTCGACTTTTATGGGTTCAATGGCTACCAGGCGAAGTATGTTGCAGGATATGATTCAGATCCGAATGATGGTCTTTCTGACCGCCTGTTTTACAGGCATTCCCGAGAACTGTTAAGGATAAAGGCCGATTTCCAGGGAGAGATCATCGGACAGAAACTCAGGTGGCTCGGTGGGGTAGGTTTTTACGGAAACAAGATTGATTCTGTGGATGTTGCAACCCTGAACGAGGGCAAGGAAGAGGACCTGCTATCAAACAACAGCTTGTACGATAATTATGTAGAATGGGGTATTATCAAGGAGGACCAGAAAAACGGGGGATCGCATACTTTGCTGAAGGGTGGCCTGATCTACGATACGCGCGACAATGAGCCGAATCCATTCAGTGGCATCTGGACAGAGATGCAGTTGCATTATGTGCCTTCATTCTTAAGTAATACGGATTATGGCTATGGAAGGTTTGTTTTTACCCACCGGCAATATTTCACCATTATCCCTGAATGGATCAATTTTGCCGGTCGCGTGTCATATCAGGGTAAGCTCTTTGGCGAGATGCCCTTCTATATGATGCCTTATCTCTTTAATACTGCTCCGAAACTAACCACTGATGGAGTAGGGGGATCAAAGACGGTAAGGGGAGTGATGCGGAACAGAATCGTAGGGGAGGGCTTTGCCTACGGGAACCTGGAGCTCCGCGGGAAGATATTGCGAACAAGGTTCCTGAAGCAAAACTTCTATATTGCCCTATCGGGATTTGTCGATGCAGGAATGGTAACGCAGAAGTATGAAATTCCAGAATTCCCGACAGATCACCCTGCGCTTGAATTTATCGATCCAAACGCAAAAGAGGTACCTCACCTCGGTTATGGCGGAGGAATCCACTTTGTGCTAAACCAAAACTTTATCGTAACGGTCGATTACGGACTGGCAGCCAAAGCTGACGATGGCGATTCAGGACTCTATATCAACCTGAATTTCTTGTATTAGGATAGAATATTGCCGCAAACGGAGGGGGTGATTACTGTAAGAGTTCTGTGATTTTCTCAATAACCGAATCAAGGAAACTGGGTTTGACAGCCGTATTTATAGAAATAATCAAGCTTTCGTTTAATAAGAATATTTTATGTAACCGGATGCAGCTTTGTAAAGGCAATTCTTGTCCATTTATGAAATCGCTTTTATTTAACGGGAGGGAAAGGATGTCGTTACGAATTTTAGAGGTAACCTGAACCATCAGGTAATCCCCGGTCTCGTTTACCGTATCGTTGGAAATTAT
>CAYSMO010000177.1:0-5542 GCA_964432125.1 uncultured Bacteroidaceae bacterium
GGTCGAAATGGATCCCCTCCACCAGCAGGTCGGTGGTGACCACCTGGCAGACCTCACCGAAATCGATCACCGCTGCATCGTCGCCCACCCCTTTCATTGTCGAATCCTGGTACTTTTTGATATCCTTCGTGAGATGTTCGATCAACCCGAACTCCCCTAACTCTTCAATGGATCTTAACCGCTTTTTTGTCATCTTTGCTACGTTTATATGGTTCTGAACTGGCAATAAATAGATCCTTGCATAACTATTGAAAAAATGCATGACAGGCGCCGTCAAACTTTTATTGTGTTTTTTTCAAGGACCACCGGATAATACAATCGCAAACCGCAAATGTTAAATTCATTCTATCTGCAGCAGCTAAATGGCACACCGGTGAACAAAACCATTTATACAGTGTAGTACAAATGTAAGAACAAGTTTTTGTATATTTGTGTCTATTTTAAATTAATCCATTTAACCTGGATTATTCATGCATTTAGTTTTGTGCAGCTACAACTTACAAGAGCTGCCGATGTAGTCGCCTACCTCAAAGGTCTTGTAAGGAAGTAGATGTGCAAAAACAGATGCACTTTAGTAAATTTTGGCAAAAAAACTTTTTTATAGAAATATTACTAATTTTCTATTATTCTGAATGTTACAATATTTTTGCCAAAATTTATGAATAATTCAGGATAAAGCAGCATAGAATAATTGGGAGGGAAACAATGGCCACTGATCAAGATAAAATATTAGGAGAATTTACCAATAGCGAATATAAATTTGGTTTTGAGACACTCATCGAAACTGATACCTTGCCGCCGGGGTTGAATGAAGATGTTGTACGGGCGATCTCTGCCAAAAAAGAAGAACCGGAATGGCTCACCGAATTCAGGCTGAAGGCATACAGGCACTGGCTAACTATGAAGATGCCGGAATGGGCGCACCTGGTTATCCCGAAGATCAGCTACAACGATATCATCTATTATGCTGCCCCACAGCGGAACGCCAAGTATGAAAGTCTTGATGAGGTGGATCCGGAACTGATCGATACATTTAATAAACTGGGGATACCCCTGGAGGAGCAGAAACAGCTCGCCGGCGTGGCTGTCGACGCGGTGATGGACAGCATCTCCGTGAAAACCACTTTTTCCGAGACCCTCGCTGAAAAGGGTATTATCTTCTGCTCTTTCAGTGATGCGGTGAAGAATTATCCCGATCTCGTAAAAAAATATATGGGCAGCGTGGTACCCTATACCGATAATTTCTTTGCAGCACTGAATTCAGCGGTTTTCAGCGACGGGTCGTTCTGCTTCATCCCCAAAGGAGTGCGCTGTCCGATGGAGCTGTCGACCTATTTCAGGATCAACGCAGCCAATACAGGTCAGTTCGAACGCACACTTATTGTGGCGGAAGACGACACTTATGTAAGTTATCTTGAAGGCTGTACGGCACCGCAGCGGGATGAGAACCAATTGCATGCCGCCATCGTGGAGATCGTGGCCCTGGAAAATGCAGAGGTAAAATATTCGACGGTGCAGAACTGGTATCCCGGCGACAAAAACGGCAAGGGGGGGATCTACAACTTCGTAACGAAAAGAGGAATCTGCAAGGGCGATAACTCAAAGATCTCCTGGACACAGGTGGAGACCGGATCGGCTGTGACCTGGAAATACCCGAGTTGTATTTTGAAGGGAGATAATTCCACAGGGGAATTTTATTCGGTTGCAGTGACCAACAACCACCAGCAGGCCGATACTGGGACCAAGATGACGCATATCGGGAAAAACACAAAAAGTATTGTTGTGTCCAAGGGGATCAGTGCAGGAGTAAGCCAGAATTCCTACCGCGGACTGGTAAAGGTGCTGAAGGGTGCAGAGAATGCCAGGAATTTTTCACAGTGCGACAGCTTGCTGCTGGGGGATAAATGCGGAGCGCATACCTTTCCCTACCTGGAGGCCGATAACGACACTGCAATCGTGGAGCATGAGGCCACCACATCGAAGATTGGGGAGGACCAGATATTTTACTGTAACCAGCGGGGCATCGATACAGAGATTGCTATTGGCCTGATCGTGAACGGATACGCCAAAGAGGTACTGAATAAACTTCCGATGGAGTTTGCTGTGGAAGCGCAGAAATTATTGGCTATAACATTGGAAGGCAGTGTAGGATAGGACGGGCATTCTGCTACAGACATTCCTTACAGACATTCCGCTCCTAACTGAGCTGGGGGGTTCATGTGGGAAGATTGTTCTACAGACATTCCTTCTACAGACATGTCGCTCCTGCGGAGCTTCATCCAGCTGCTTAAGAGCGACATGACTGTAGCGGGCCGATATAAACAGGACCGGGAAAGCCCCATTAGGGGCGCAATGTCTGTAGCAGAAAGATTTAAAAGACCAATTATTATACATACATCATTATGCTAAAAATAAAAAACTTAAGAGTCAGTATAGAAGGCAAAGAGATCCTTAAAGGCATCAACCTACACGTGAAACCCGGCGAGGTCCACGCGATCATGGGACCCAACGGTTCGGGCAAAAGTACCCTGGCCTCCGCACTTGCCGGCAATGAAAACTTCGAAATCACCGAAGGAGAGGTGGAATACATGGGAAAAGACCTGCTCGAACTCTCCCCCGAAAACCGGGCCCGGGAAGGCATGTTCCTCGGTTTCCAATACCCGGTTGAAATCCCCGGTGTGAGCATGGTCAACTTCCTCAGAACAGCCATCAACGAGCAGCGCAAATACAGAGGCGAAGAGCCACTATCGGCGGGTGATTTCCTGAAACTGATGAGGGAGAAGAAAAGCCTGGTAGAGATCGATTCCGACCTTACAAGCAGGTCCGTTAACGAAGGATTTTCCGGAGGAGAGAAAAAGAAAAACGAGATCTTCCAGATGGCCCTGCTCAAACCAAAACTTTCCATTCTCGACGAAACCGACTCCGGACTGGATATCGATGCGCTGCGTATTGTAGCAAACGGAGTGAATAAGCTGAAAACAAAAGAAAATGCTACCGTAGTGATTACACACTACCAGCGGTTGCTCGATTACATCGTGCCCGACTATGTACATGTTCTTTACAATGGAAGGATCGTAAAATCGGGAGGCAAGAGCCTGGCATTTGAACTGGAAGAGAAGGGCTACGACTGGATCAAAATGGAAACAGAAGCTGAAGCATAACATAGGCGTAGAAGCCTCACAACAGAAGTGGAAGTTATTTGCTACATAATCCAAGTAATAGATGGTTATTAATGATAGCAAAATTGCTATCATACTTGAAATAGAATTTGTCAAAAAAGTGGAGTGAATGAGTTATTATGTTAGGGATTGAGGAGCGCAAATAATGGACATAGTGGACATACACTAAAGAAAAGAATGATACAAATGAATACAATAACAGAACCAACAGATACAGTTTTGAAGTTCTTGACGCTTTTCAAAGAGCATAACGAAGAGATCTTCTCATCAGACCCACCCTTTCTGTCAGAGATGAGAAGAGAAGCGATTGAGAATTTTGAAAGACTTGGGTTCCCGGCCAAAAAGGATGAGGATTACAAATATGTACACCTCGAGCCCTTATTTAATGCCGCCCTGTCCACCCGCTTTTCTCCCAGGAAACTGGAATTTGATGTCAAGGAGATGTTCAGCTGTGATATTCCCACACTGGATACCCATGTGCTGCTTGTGCTGAACGGTTTCTACTATACCACTACCGGTGAAAGGCTGGTCGAACAGAAGAACGGTGTCATTTTCGGCAGCTTGCAGGAAGCATTGAAAAAATATCCAAAACTGGTAGAAAAACATCTGGGAAAGTATGCCGATCACCAAAACGACCCTTTCGTTGCTCTGAACACGGCATATGCACAAGATGGAATATTCCTGTATGTACCTGAAAAAGAGAAGCTCGATAAACCCATTCAGATTATTCACCTCCTTCTCTCCGACGAAAATGAGATGGTGCAGCACAGAAACCTGTTTATTGCAGAGAAAAGCAGTCAGGCCGAGGTGATTATATGTGACCATACCCTTTCAAACCACCTCTTCCTCACCAATTCAGTTTCTGAGATGGCTGTTGGTGTAAATGCCAACCTCGATTTGGTAAGGGTACAGAACGAACACAACCATTCTGTTCAGATCACCAACTCCTGGATCGAACAGTTGGCCGATTCAAATGCGAAACATACCACCGTTACACTACATGGTGGAAAAGTGCGCAACAATCTGAATGTGAAGCTCAAAGGTGAAAATGCCTTCTGCGATGCCAACGGACTGTTCCTGATCGACAAGCAGCAGCATGTCGACAACTTCACGATCATTGAGCACCAGGTACCCCACTGCGTTTCGAGTCAGCACTACAAAGGAGTACTCGACGACAGCTCCACCGGTGCTTTTGCAGGCAAGATCCATGTCTATCCAGATGCGCAGAAAACCGAAGCCTACCAATCGAACAACAACATCCTGCTCACCCGTGATGCCAAAATGCACACCAAGCCACAACTGGAGATCTACGCCGACGATGTGAAATGCAGTCATGGAGCAACGATCGGACAGATCGATGAGAATGCTCTGTTTTACCTTCAGGCCAGGGGAATCTCCAAAGAGGAGGCCCGGCTGATGCTGATGTACGCCTTTGCCGATGATGTGATCTCCGGAATAAAAGAGGAGGCACTCAGGGGCAGGATCGAGGACCTGGTGAGCAAACGACTCAGGGGCGAGCTTTCACGGTGCGACAACTGTGCCATTAACTGTTACGAATAAAAACCGATGCTTTGAATTTTGATATAAAAAAAATACGGGAAGATTTTCCAATCTTACAAGAGAAGGTATACGACAAGCCGCTGACCTATCTCGATAACGGTGCAACAACACAGAAACCCCAGGTGGTGATCGATACCCTGCAGGAGATTTATGCCCGGAAAAACAGCTCCATCCATCGCGGCATCCATTTTCTGAGCGAGCAGATGACCGAAGCATACGAGGAGGCAAGGGATACGGTTAGGGAATTCATTAATGCCCTCTCCACCACGGAGATCATCTTTACCCACGGTGCCACCAGTGCCATCAACGCTGTTGCTTTTTCCTTCGGCGAGAAATATGTAACGGAGGGAGATGAAATCCTGATTTCCGAAATGGAACACCACTCCAACATCGTCCCCTGGCAGATGCTATGCGACAGGAAGCAGGCCAAACTGAAAGTCATCCCCTTCGACGAAAACGGAGAACTGCTCATGGAGGAGTATAAGAAGCTGCTCACTGAAAAGACAAAGATTGTTGCCGTAACCTACGCCTCAAACTCGCTGGGAACCTTGAATCCTGTGAAAGAGATCACCCGCCTGGCCCATGAAAAGGGTATACCGGTGCTGATCGACGGTGCACAGATCGTTCAGCATGGCAAAGTGGACGTACGCGATATCGACTGCGATTTTTTTGTCTTCTCCGGTCACAAGGTCTTCGGCCCGACTGGAATCGGCGTTTTATACGGAAAGGAGAAGCTGCTCGAGGAGCTGCCCCCCTACCAGGGAGGTGGCGATATGGTCGATTGTGTGACGATGGAGAAGACC
>CAYSMO010000178.1:0-5538 GCA_964432125.1 uncultured Bacteroidaceae bacterium
TCGACCACTTTTTCCGGAAGATTTTCACGCAGAAACATTCGTTAACATATCGCTGATCTCAGCCAACGGAGAGGTCATGCCAGATGCTCTTGCAGGCTTGGCAGCTTCTGCTGCTCTTGCTGTTTCAGACATACCCTTTAACGGCCCCATCGCTGAAGCCAGGGTTGCGCGTATTGACGGAAAATTTATTGTCAACCCCACCTTCTCACAATTAAAGGAAGCCGATATCGATATGATGATAGGGGCAACCTACGAAAATATTCTTATGATCGAAGGAGAAATGGCTGAAGTCTCTGAGGAGGAGATGCTGGAGGCGATAAAAGTTGCGCACGAAGCGATTAAGCCCATGTGCGCTGCCCAGAAGGAACTTGAAAAAGATTGTGGTAAGACAGAAAAGAGAGAATATTGTCACGAAGTAAATGACGAGGAACTGAAAGAGCGCGTTTGGAAGGAGCTGAAAAAAGATTGTGAAACTGTAGCTGCATCGGCCGACAATGATAAACATGCACGTACAGAAGCTTTTAGCAAAGTTAAAAATGATTTTATCGAAAAGCTCATCGAGGAAAAAGGTGAAGAGGAGGTAAATACGAAACTAATCGGTAAGTACTACCATGACCTGGAGAAAGAGGTGGTTAGAAACCTTATTCTCGACAGCGGAGTGCGTCTTGATGGCAGGAAGACTGATGAGATCAGGGATATCTGGTGCGAGATCGATTATCTCCCCGGGGCACACGGATCAGCCATCTTTACACGTGGAGAAACACAATCCCTTACAACAGTTACGCTTGGAACAAAGCTCGATCAGAAGATGATTGATGAAGTACTCACCAAAGGAACTGAAAAATTCACGTTACACTATAATTTTCCACCATTCTCTACCGGCGATGCCCGGCCAATGCGGTTTACCAGTCGCCGTGAAATTGGTCACGGAAACCTGGCACTCAGGGCATTGAAAAGAGTAGTTCCTAAAGATGAGGACCTGCCTTATGCCTTAAGGATTGTATCCGATATCCTGGAATCAAACGGCAGCTCATCAATGGCAACAGTTTGCGCAGGAACGCTCGCAATGATGGATGCTGGTATTCAAATTGCAAAACCGGTTTCAGGGATTGCCATGGGACTAATCACTGAACAGGGAACAAACAGGGTAGCTGTATTATCCGATATTCTTGGTGATGAAGATCACCTGGGCGATATGGATTTCAAAGTAACAGGAACCAGGGATGGCATTACAGCCACCCAAATGGATATTAAAGTGGATGGATTGTCCTATGAGGTGCTCGCACAAGCACTCGAGCAGGCGAAAAAAGGCCGGCTGCACATCCTGGATGTCATGGTCAAAACAATTGCCGAACCCAATCCGGAGCTTAAACCACACGCTCCAAGAATTGAGAGAATTGAAATAGACAAGGAGTTTATTGGTGCCATCATCGGACCAGGCGGTAAAGTGATTCAGGAGATACAGGCGACAACCGAAACAACCATCACCATAGAAGAGGTTGGCAACAAAGGAATTGTTGATGTATTTGCCACCAACAAGGATTCAATTGATGCTGCAATGGCTAGAATTAAAGGCATTATCGCCGTTCCTGAAGTTGACACGGTTTACGATGGTGTCGTTAAAAGCATTCAACCCTACGGTGCCTTTGTTGAGATCATGCCAGGAAAAGATGGATTACTGCATATTTCTGAAATCGAATGGCGCAGGCTCGATAAAGTGGAAGAGGTATTGAAAGAGGGTGATGAAATCCAGGTTAAACTGATCGGTATTGAGCCCGGATCCGGTAAATTAAAGCTTTCCAGAAGAGCTCTTCTTCCTAAACCTGAAGGATTTGTTGAACCAGAAAGGCGCCCATCAGGAAACCGCAGGGACGGGAGAGACCGGCGTGACGGAGGAGACCGGCGTGACAACCGCGACCGCAGAGATAACAGGGATCATAGAAGAGATTAACAATATTTGGTCATAGTATCATGAAACCGCTTTGAAAAAAAACAGAGCGGTTTTTTTTATTAAAGAGCCACGGTGATGGTTCTTAAGCATAAAAAAAATCTTGCAACTTAACAAATCTATAATTACCTTTATTGTTAAAGTCAGACATATTACAAATTACTAACGGAATTCAATCAACTACCAAATCAACGAAAAAATGAAAAAATTATTTGTACTAACTGTGTTAATTGCACTTGGCATGTCGTGTAAAACTAAAAAAGAACCCCTGAATTACCCGGAAACAAAAAAAGTTGATCATACGGACAATTATCATGGAACAGAAGTGGCCGATCCATACCGGTGGTTGGAAGATGACAACACAGAAGAGACAAAAGATTGGGTAAAAAAGCAGAACAAGGTCACATACAGTTACCTGGAAAAAATCCCTTTTAGGGACCAATTGAAAGAACGGCTCACAGAATTATGGGATTATCCAAAAATGGGAAATCCAACCAAAAGAGAGGGAATCTATTTCTATTCATACAACTCCGGATTACAGAATCAGAGTGTAATCTACATGATGAAAGACCTGGAGCAAGAAGGAGAAGTTTTTCTCGATCCTAATAAACTGTCCGATGATGGCACCGTCGCTCTGTCGACTTTCTCGGTATCAAATAATGCAAAGTATGCCGGATATGGCATTTCCAGGGGAGGGTCTGACTGGCAGGAATTTTTTGTCAGGGATATAGAGACCGGAAAAGATCTGGACGATCACCTCAAATGGATCAAATTTTCAGGTATGTCATGGTGGAAGGATGGCTTTTTCTACAGCCGGTATCCCCAACCGGAAGAGGAAGAAAAGTTAACGGGATCGAATAAAAACAACAAGGTTTATTACCACAAGATCGGAACTCCACAATCTGACGACAAGCTTGTGTATGAAGATCCGGCATTCCCTTTGAGAGGCTTTAGTGTTGGCATCACTGACGATGAGGAATATGCGATAATATATTCCACCGAAAGCACAAGTGGCAATGCTTTTGGATATAAGAAGACTGAAGACAATGATTTCACCTGGCTGGTAAATACGTTTGATAAGGATTACCAGGTGATTGGCAACAATGACAACATCCTCTATGTGATCACAAACCAGGATGCACCAAAATATAAGTTGGTAGCGATCGACCTGGAAAAACCTGCTGCCGAAAATTGGATTGACCTGATTCCGGAAAGTGAAGAGGTTCTCCAGTCATGCTCATACATCGGGGGACGACTCATTGCTTCATATTTAAAGGATGCATATGACGTTGTAAAGGTATTTGATACAGAAGGTGAATTCCTGCACGATGTTGACTTTCCCGGTATCGGATCAGTCGGAGGCTTTGGAGGCGATATGAACGATGAGATCACCTTCTACACATTCACCTCTTTTAATTATCCTCCTGTGATATTCAAATACAACATAGCTGAAAACAGCTCAGAGGTGTTTTATGAGTCGGAGCTTGATTTTAACGGCGCTCTGTTTGAAACTAAGCAGGTGTTTTTTGAAAGTAAGGATGGAACCAGGGTCCCCATGTTCATCGTACATAAAAAAGGAATAAAGCTGAATGGCAAAAATCCAACCATGCTCTACGGATATGGAGGGTTTAATATTACACTTACGCCCTCCTTCTCATCTGCACGCATCGCATGGTTGGAGCAAGGATCAATATACGCCGTGGCCAATATCAGGGGCGGAGGTGAATATGGAGAAGCATGGCACAAAGCGGGTACGATACTCAACAAACAGAATGTTTTTGATGATTTTATCGCTGCATCAGAATACCTCATCAGGGAGAAATATACATCTCCGGAAAAATTAGGCATTCTGGGGGGATCCAACGGTGGACTCCTGGTGGGAGCAGTCATAAATCAGCGCCCCGAACTTTATGCAGCTGCAATTCCTGCTGTGGGTGTAATGGATATGCTCAGGTTCCATAATTTTACCATCGGAAGATACTGGACAACAGATTACGGTTCTTCCGATGACCCTGAACAATTTGAGTATATCTTCCAATACTCCCCTCTGCACAATATAAGCGAAGAGAAAGACTACCCGGCTGTAATGGTCACCACGGCAGATCATGACGACAGGGTTGTTCCAGCCCATTCGTTTAAATATATCGCCACGCTGCAGGAAAAATATAAGGGTGATAATCCGGTAATTATCAGAATCGAAACGGATGCAGGACATGGAGCTGGAAAACCTACTGATAAAGTGATTGAGGGGATTGCCGATCAATATGCCTTTTTCTGGGACAATATGGCGTTTACTCCGGATTTTTAGGAAAATCCGCTTGCTATTCAATAAAAAGCTTGCTATGGATATAAAAAGCCTGGCAAGTTTTTTATTTTTACTTCCAGTTAATTCAAATTGTTACCGTGGATTTTAATTACATTGTCATAGAGGGAAATATTGGGGCCGGTAAAACTTCACTGGCCACAAAACTTGCAGATGAAACCAATGCAAGACTCATTCTTGAACAGTTTGAAGAAAATCCATTTTTGCCAAAGTTTTATAAGGAGCCTGATAGATACGCCTTTCCTTTGGAGCTGGCATTTCTGGCCGACAGGTACCAGCAGCTGAAAGATAAAATTACGCCGAGAGATCTTTTTCAAAGAAAAACCATCAGTGACTATTACTTTTTTAAATCATTGATATTCAGCAGAAAGACACTCAAGGATGACGAATACTCCCTGTATAAAAGAGTGTTTGAGATTATCCAGCAGCAATTGATAAAACCAGACATCTATGTATATTTACATGTATCTACCGACCGGCTACTTGAGAATATCAAAATACGGGGAAGAGATTATGAGCGCGATATAAGCAAAGACTATCTTGACCAAATCCAAAAAAGTTATTTCGACTTCATAAAAACGCACAAGGAGATTACTTTTTTGGTGATTGATGTGAATACTATTGATTTTGTTAACCGAAAAAACGATTATTATAAGATAAAAAATGTTATTTTAGAGGGCAATTTTGATCCGGGCATGAACATGATTATTCTGTAAGTATGCATTGTAACCAGTTATTTATTTTATTTTTAGCAAAACATTAGTAAATTTGTGCTTGAGTAGAAATATGTCGACAACAATTTTAGAATAAAAACAAATAATCAGATCGCTATGAAAAAACTTAGAAACTCCGCTCTTATGATTCTTGCAGCAGCTGTCATCAGCAGTTGTGGTGGCCTTAACAAAATGGTTAAGGATGCCGACCAGGTGGCATACAAGGTAACCCCCGAAGTGCTTGAGATGCACGGTGGTGAGGTTGATGTTGCAGTTGAAGTAACCTATCCTGCTAAATACTTCAATAAAAAAGCCATACTTACATTAACTCCTGTGGTAAAGTATGCTGGTGGAGAAACTGAACTGGAACCAATCGTAGTTCAGGGAGAAGATGTTACAGAGAATAACAAGGTGATCAATAACGCAGCCGGCGGTAAGGCGAATGCATCCGAAACATTCGATTATACCGACGAGATGATGCTGTCAGAACTTTTTGTTAAAATTTCCGGCGAAGCCAAAGGAAAAACAGTACAGTTCGAAGACATTAAACTGGC
>CAYSMO010000179.1:0-5477 GCA_964432125.1 uncultured Bacteroidaceae bacterium
GACTACCTTCTTTTTCTCGAAGATTCTGACAAAGAGAAGGAGATCCTTTACAGGGAATTTTTAATTGGGGTAACACAGTTCTTTCGCGATAAGGAGGCCTTTAGAAGTCTTTACGAAAGGGTACTTCCGGAACTATTCTCGCCGGACAAAAAACTGATCAGGATCTGGACCACCGGTTGCTCTACAGGTGAGGAGGCGTACTCCATAGCGATCCTGCTTCATGAGGTTGCAGAAAGGTTCAATTTCCGGGGCGATATCAAGGTTTTTGCCTCCGATATCGATAAAAGGGCGATTGAAATAGCAGGAAAGGGGTATTATCCTGAAAGCATTGTTGCCGACCTGGAGCCTGCTTATCTCTCTAAGTACTTCCGCAAAAGAGAGGATGGATACCAAATCAATGAGGATATCAGAAACAGCATTGTTTTTGCAACCCACAATGTGCTGAAGGATCCCCCCTTCTCGAAGCTCGACCTGGTTGTTTGCCGCAACCTATTTATCTACCTTAAGCCGGAAATTCAGGCAACCCTTCTCTCCAGGTTCTACTATAGTCTGAATCCGGGCGGATACCTGTTCATGGGCAGTAGCGAGACACTGGGCGGCATGAGCGATGCCTTTGAGGTGATCGACCTCAAGCATAAGCTATATAAATTCAAAAGCGGTTTTAATCCTCCGATAGTCGACACCTTATCACTCGACCTGCAGTCCGGCAGACAACTTTCCGTAAGGCAAAGCGAAAGAAATTCAAAGCGCGAAAACGGCTCAAAGCCCGATGATCTGCTGAGCGATCTGCTGAGTGAATTTGTGCCCCCATCCATTATTATCGACTCGAACTATTTTATTGTCAATATTATCAATAATATCAATCCGTTTACAGAGATCCAGGTTGGCAGCTATTCCAAAGAGCTTTTCTCCATATTGCCGAAAGACCTGGGGCTTTTTGTAAACAACTTTCTCCGGCAGCTGAAAAACGGAAAACAGACTTTTTTAACCCGGAATATTTCAGGGCTGGAGAGCATGGGAAAGAAGACGGTCAGGGTTGATGCCCGGGTAATTACAAAAAATGACTTCACCTTCTATATGCTCTCTTTTGATTTTCTAGAGGAGGGTAAAAATACAAAGGAGGGTAAAGCAGAGGCTGCGGCCCAAAAGAGAGCGGAGGAGATCGATTACAATGATGCGCAGAGCAACCGTTTTGTTGAACTGGAGAAGGAGCTAAAAACCGCCAAAGAGAACCTGGCCTCCACCATCGAAGAGCTTGAGAGTGCCAACGAAGAGCTTCAATCGTCCAATGAGGAGCTTGTTGCCTCCAACGAGGAGCTGCAAAGTACCAATGAGGAGCTTCAATCGGTAAACGAGGAGCTCTATACGGTTAATTCTGAGCATCAGCAAAAGATTGAGGAGCTGACAAGGTTAAATAACGATATCAACAACCTCTTGAAAAACACGGAGATTGCAGCCATCTATCTCGACACCAAATTGTGTATCAGAAAAATCACACCACAGGTTACCAAAGTAACCCATATCATGGAAAGCGATATTGGTCGCCCGGTAACCCACTTAACCGTAATGGACAGCTATCCTGAATTGGGGGACGATGTAGGCAGGGTTATGGATACATTGCAGTCCATTGACAAAGAGCTGCGGGACCGGAACAACAGACCGTTTTTTGTCAGGTTAAGGCCTTACAGAACACCGAATAATGCAGTCGACGGAGTATTGATCACCCTTATTGATATTTCAGAACTCAAGAAACTGGAGAAGGAGGTCCGGAAGAGGGATGAACGGTTGTCTTCCTCGCTGCAGCTGGGAAAGATGGCCTGGTGGGAGTGGGATATTGAATCGGGAAAGGTGATATACGACGACCGGAAAGCCACTATGCTGGGATATGATCCGGAAAAATTTCCAGATGATGTGTATGAGATATGCAGCTATATCCACCCCGACGATTATGAACCGACCATGGACGAGATGCGCAAGGTGTTGAGCGGGGAGGTTCCGCAGTGGGATGTTGAATACCGCATGAAATGCAAGGATGGCAGTTTTGCCTGGTACAGGGATTACGGTTCGGTGAAATTCAGAAATAAAGAGGGGAAAGCCACCCACATGATTGGCAACGTGGTTGATGTTACCGGTCAGCACCAGATGGAACTTGAGTTGCACCAGAATGCAGCGTTATTAAATCTGATCCTTGAAAACTCTCCCGTTTGTACAACCATGGTGAATGAAGAGGGACAGATTACCTATGCCAACAAGAAAGCGGAGGAACTTTTTAATATCAGCTCCAGTCAGATCCGGGAGCGGACCTACCATGCCGAAGCGTGGAAGATTACCGACAAAGCGGGAAAAACCATTCCACCGGAGAAGCTTCCCTTCTCTGTGATAAAGGAGACCAGAAAACCGGTTAGGGGATACCAGCACTATATTGAGATCCCCCCAAGGAAAAAGATTTTATTAACGATGGACGGATCTCCCGTAATATCTCCGGAAGGGAAATTTGAAGGTGCAGTATTTACGATTGAAATAATAGAATAATGAAAAAGCAGAACAATACCCAGCTGAAAGAGCGAATCGAAGAGGTGCTCAAAGAGGGTCAGCATGATTTTAGTCAGATGGAGATCAACAAGCTGATTGAAACAGTGAATGTATACCATGTTGAGCTGGAGTACCAGAATGAAGAGCTGCGGCGGATCCAAACTGACCTCGAGACGACAAAGGCCCGATTTTCCTCCCTGTTTGAGGATGCACCGGTGGGCTATGTCTTGTGCAGTAGTGACCTGATGATTGAGTCAGCCAACAACACATTCTGCTCCATGCTGCAGTGCAACAGGAGTGACGATGTTGTAAGGATCACCGACTATGTCCATCCCGATTCGCAGGACAGCTTCTATCTTTTCTATCGGAAAATGCAAAACTCGGGAGCATCCGACTCACTTGAAGTACAAATTGTCACGAAAGAGGGAGTTGTTCTTGTAAGGATTGAAGGGAATATCTACCAGGAGCATGGAGTCGATTTTTTCAGGTTTGCCATCGTTGATCTGACCACGCAAAAGCAAAATGAGGCAGCCCTTCAGGAGAAGACGCATGACCTGCAGGAGCGGGTGAAGGAGCTGAACGGACTGATTGGTGTTTCCCGGCTCATTGATGAACCGGACAGGTCGCAGGAGGAGCTTTTACAATCGATTGTTGAAGCGATACCGCCGGCATGGCAATATCCAGACGTGGCAACTGCCCGTATTGTGGTTGGGGACCAAGCTTTTACAACCCATGGCTTTAAAGAGACCAGGTGGGGACAATCTGCTCCTGTTGTGGTGGATAAAATAGCTTTGGGAACCATTGAAGTGTGCTATACGGAAGAGATACCGGGTGTTGAGGGCGATCCTTTTATACCGGAAGAGCATGATCTGCTTAGCTCTATATCCCGCATGGTTGGTCGTTACCTGGAAAGAAAACAGTATGAAAGAACAATACTGGAGCGAAAGGAGAACCTGAGGGTAACCCTGAATTCGATTGGTGATGCCGTAATCGCCACCGATCTGGAGGGCCGTGTAACGAATTTGAATCCGGTTGCAGAGAAGCTTACCGGTTGGAAAATTGATGAGGCTTCAGGCATGCCGATTACAGAGGTATTTCATATTGTTCATGCATACACCGGGGAGAAGGCGAATAATCCGGTAGATGAGGTGCTGGAGAAGGGGCTGATTGTTGGTTTGGCCAACCACACCAAGCTGATCGCTAAGGATGGAAGGGAGTACCAGATTGCCGATTCGGCTGCTCCGATCAGGGACAGCGATGATCAGATTACCGGGGTTGTAATGGTTTTCAGGGATGTAACAGAGAGTTACCGGATGCAGGAGGAGCTGAGGGAGAGCGAAACGCAGCTGCGGAAAGCACAGGCGATCAGCCATACAGGCAGCTGGCAATTCTTTTTGGATACCGGGGAGGTGAGGGCCTCCGAGGAATCGTATCGCTTATATGGACTGGACAAGGAGAAGCAATTTACGATGAAGGATGCGCAGAAGCTGCCTTTGCCATCGTACAGGAGGAAGCTTGATCTGGCCATGGAGAAGCTGATTAAAGGGGAAGAGGAGTACGATGTTGAATTTCAGATTGGACGGTCGGATGGGGCCATTCTTGATATCCATTCAGTGGCCGAATATGATGCGGAAAAGCGCACCCTGACAGGGTTTATTCAGGATATTACTTCCCGAAAGGAGGCTGAGAGGGCGCTGAAGGAGCAAGAGCGGTACTACAGGAGTTTGTTGCATTCGCTTCATGAGGATATTTTGGTGATTGGTCCCGACTACCGGATTGTGGATATTAATAACAGTGCGCTTAAAACTGTTGGTTTGCAGCGGGAAGAGGTCATTGGCAAGCATTGTTATGAGGTAACACACCGGGCTTCGGAACCATGTCATAAAAACGGGGAGACCTGTGCGCTTATGCAGGTTTTTGAAACAGGAGAATCAGTGAATTTGCACCATTTGCATTATAATGAGGATGGAGGCAGGTTACACCTGGATCTGCTCTGTTCTCCTTTGAAGGATGCAAATGGCCAGGTTACCCATATGATTGAGGCTGCGCGTGATGTTACTGACCTTTTTGAAGCGCAGATGGAGACGGCGATGAGTGAAAGGAAGTTCCGGCGGTTGTTTAAGAAGCACTCTGCCATTAAATTGATTCTTGATCCTGAGAATGGTGATATTTTGGAGGCCAACGATGCTGCAGCAGTCTATTATGGATGGTCCATCAAGGAGTTGGAAAAGATGAATATCTCGCAAATCAGCAATTTACCGGACGAGGAGATTGAAAAGAGGCTTACAGCCCTTACTGCGTCTGAAGGAATCCGGTTTGAGTCACGTCATACAAGGGCAGATGGTACCATTGGGGATGTGGAGATTTTTGGAAGCAGTATTGATATCGGTAACAAGGTGGTTTTACATGCTGTGATTCACGATATAACGGAGAAGAAGCATGCGGAGCAGCAGCTGAAACTGCTGAGTCAGTCAGTGGAACAGAACCCCGTGGTCATTGTTATTACCGACCACAATGGAGATATTGAATACGTTAATCCCGCCTTTACTGAAGTTACCGGTTACACATTGGATGAGGTGAAGGGTGAGAATCCGCGCATTCTGCAATCGGGTCATCAGTCGAAAGCTTTCTACCAGGAGCTTTGGGACGCCATTCTTTCAGGGGAGAGCTGGAAAGGAATGATGCGCAACAAGAAGAAAAACGGAGAATATTACTGGGAGGAGGCTATCATATCGCCTATCCTGAATGATCAGGGAGAGATTACCCACTTTGTTGGAGTGAAGGAGGACATTACCGAGCGAAAGAGGTTGATGGAGGATCTGGTGCTTGCAAAAGAAAAGGCGGAGGAGAGTGAACGGCTTAAGAGTGCTTTTTTGGCCAATATGAGTCATGAGATACGCACCCCGATGAATGGAATACTGGGCTTTACCAGCCTTTTACGGAAC
>CAYSMO010000180.1:0-5406 GCA_964432125.1 uncultured Bacteroidaceae bacterium
CCTGGGCGGGCTTATAATTGTTCAGAAATGCCGCGACACTTTTGGCCGACTCCTGTTTTTGTCCGAGGTATACCAGCCATATGTTGTCCATGAAGGCAGGTTGGAAATCGACCGACTGCACCACCGGCATCTCATTGATCACCTGGTAAAGTATCGCCGACCAGGCACTGGCGCAGGCGACATCATATCCCGATCCCTTTGAAATACTAAAATGGAGCTGCATCGGATCGATCTCTGCCCATTGGGCAAGCAGGGCAGTGAGGGTCGATGAACTGCCAAAGCCAAATCCCGGATCAAACTCGAGGTGGGTAACCACATCATTTGTGTGGAGCTGATCCATAAAACCAGGCTTGATCTCCAGGAGCTTTTTAAGCATGTGGACCAGGTTTTTGGATTTCTCCGGACTATTGCTCTCTTTTATCTCAAGATCTTCCAGTGAGAGCCTGGTTTCGAACCAGGTTTTTCCATCATACTGTGCATCCCAGTGCAGCATGCCAAGTTCCTTTTTCCGCACCAGCCGAAGTGATTGTCCCACAGTTAGCGGCACAGCGAGTGCCTTTGCACCATGCAGGATCATAAATTCTGAAGTGAGCAAAAGCTTTCCCCGGGCGTAGAATGGATCCTCCATGGTTTATCTTTTTTTATCCTGAATGAAACGCTTCACCTCTGCATAGCTAACAGTTCGCTCTTTAAAATATTCCAGCGCCTCTTTTTTCGTCTTTTCATCGGCACCCAGCTGTCGCAGGATATTGGTAAGGTGCATCTTCATATGTCCCTGCTGTATCCCGCTGGTAATCAGTGAACGCACCGCGCTGAAATTGTTGGCCAGTCCGGCCGCGGCGATGACCATCATCAGCTTTTCGGCCGAAGGATCCTGCAGGATCTTCAGGCTGGTTTGGGCCATCGGGTGACCAGTAGTGAGTCCGCCAACGGTACCGACCGACATCGGCACCTCCAGCTCAAACCGAAAAGTCTCGCCGGAGATTTGTGCCTTCGAGAGGCTCCGGTACCTGCCATCCCGTGCGGCATAGGCATGACCGCAGGCCTCCACGGCACGGAAATCATTTCCTGTTGAGATTACTACCGCATCCATGCCATTGAAGATCCCCTTGTTGTGTGTCACCGCACGGTAGGGATCGGCAGCGGCGATCTCCGTTGCGCGTACAAATTTTTCAGCAAACGCTCTTCCCGACAGATGGGGATCGAACGACCCAAGTGCATCGACTTTTGTCTCCAACCAGATATTTACCCGGCTTTCCGGTGTATAGTTGGAGAGGATTGCCATGGTTATCTCCAGTTCCCCGGGCTGATCGCTCTCTTTGGCCTGACGCTCAACCTCGACCTTCCAGGCTTTAGCCAGCTCCTCCAGCACCGTGTTGATAAAATTGGCTCCCATCGCATCGGCGGTTCTGAACTCCACATGGAGCTGGTAGATTTCATTGAGGCTTTCCGACAGGTCGACCAGCGCGATGTTTTTGATGCCTCCGCCACGTTTGCGCATCGATTCGGTATAGGGGTCCATCGCCTGGATCATCTTTTCCCGGTTCTGTTCGAACAGTTTGGTAAGGAATGAGGCAGATCCGCTCCATTGAAAATGAACCTGACCGATCTTCACGGGGTCGGCTACCTTTGCTTTGAATCCTCCGTGGGCCGACCAGAATTTTGCTGCATGGGAAGCAGCGGCGATCACCGAGCTCTCTTCGATGGCCATCGGGATCACGTACCACTGATCATTGATCAGAAAATTGGGTGCCAGTCCGAAGGGAATAAAGAAGTTGGAGATGGTGTTTTCACTGAATTCGCCATAGCGTGATTGGAGCTGTGGATCGGGATGGAGGTGGGCGGAGATGGTTTCCAGCTGTTCGGAAGGAAGTCCATATACATTGCGCAACCATTCTGTCTTCTGACCGGCAGTTAACTTCGAAAACCCCGATATTGCTATTTTTTGAGCCATGCTTTTTACTTAACTGACAGGTATGCATAAGCCATCTCCAGTCCTTTTACCTGACCCTCTACAAAGGTATGAAGTTGATCGTAATCTTCCTGCGCATATTTCAAAAAAGTGGATGCCATGCCGTAGATGGCTGGCAGCTTTGATTTTTGAACCAGGTAGTACCCATCCAGAAAATTTTTGATACCGCCGGAGATAATCAGCTCCTTGCAGACCGGTTCCTGTGTGGCGATGATGGTGTTCACAGATTCCACCATGGAGAAGGCATCTTCGCCGATGAACGACATTGGTTCAAACAGTGAAGCCTCAGCGTTTTCGTCGCGCAACAATTCCACCTTTGCAAAATTCGTTCCCCCGAAGGCAGCAAACTCGATCGCCTGCAGTGGCAGCTGCAGCAGTGCTTTCAGACTTTCGGGACCGATTCCCTGTCCCACCTCTTTTACAATAAGTGGGTATTTGAAGGTGTCCATGAACCGTTGTATGGTCTCAATGGGTGGGTGTTTCAGGATATCGCCCTCGGGCTGGAACCACTCCTGCATCGGGTTCACGTGGATGATCAGTCCGTCGGCCTCCAACTTCTCCACCAACCTGGTGGCCAGCGATACCTTCCCCTCTTCGAGCAGCTCCTCGATCTGGGCGATCCCGAGGTTGGCCCAGAGAGGCCTGTCCTGACCGATGACCGGGCGCATGTGGAAATCTTCGAAATAGGTATCATCGTTGAGAATAATGCGGCATGATCCGAGTCCCATCCCCATACCAAACTCTTTGCAGGCCCTGGCCAGGTTTCTGTTGATGTCTCCTGCGAGCTTTGTGCCGCCAGTCATACTGCTGACCCACATTGGTATGCGGTGTTCCCTGCCGAGAAAGGTGAAAGGCTGCAGGCTCTTTTCCGGGTGGGCAGTGAGCATTGGTTCGTAATGAAACCGTTGATCGATGTCAGGCATTCCCGTTTGTGATTTGAGTGCAAGGTCGATATGGTCCTTTTTCCTGGATTCAAGTGATTCCATGGTGTGGGGTATTGGGATATTATCTTATTCCTAAATGTCTGGCAATTACGAGTCTGAGAATTTCGGATGTTCCTTCGCCTATCTCCAGGATCCGCTGGTCGCGGTAGAACCGCTCAATGGGATTCTCTTTCATCAGTCCGTGTGCGCCGTGGATCTGCAGTGATTCGTTGGCGATCTCCCTTGCGATTTCGGAGGTGTAGAGTTTAGCCATGGCGGCCTCCTTGCCGAAGGGTTGCTTGTTGTCTTTCAGCCAGCAGGCTTTGTATAGCAGGTTTCTTGCCAGTTCAAGTTTGGTGGCCATATCGGCCAGTTTGAATGAGTTGATCTGGAAGCTGCGGATCGGCTTTCCGAACTGTATCCTTTTTGATGCATATTCCATGGCCATCTCGAAAGCTCCCTGCGCCAGCCCCAGCCCCATGGCAGCGATAGACAGTCTTCCACTGTCTAGTGTGGCGAGCATGATCTTGGACCCTTTGCCCCTTTCACCGAGGATGTACTCCTCGGGTACCTTCACGTTGTCGAAGAAGATCCTGCCTGTATCGGCAGCGCGCCACATCATCTTGGAGTTGATCACTTCGGTGCTGTATCCCGGCGTGTCCCTTGGCACCAGAATTACTGAGAGCTCCTTTATTCCTTTCCCGCGATCGCCCGTTACGGCCTGGACGGTAACGCCCCCGGCCATCTCTGAGGCTGCGTTGGTAATATAGATTTTTTTTCCATTAATGTGCCAGAGGCCCTCTTTCAGTTCGGCTGTTGTTTCGGTGTTGTTGGAGTCGGATCCGGCATTGGGTTCGGTGAGTCCGAAGGCCCACAGTTTTTTTCCGCTAGTGAGCATGGGCAGGAATTTTTTCTTCTGTAATTCCGTGCCGTATGCCAGCACTGGTCCCTGACCGAGTGAGTTTTGGGCCGCGACGGTGGCCGCCTGTGATCCGTCAACCCGGGCAATCTCTTCCACGGCAATAATGTAGGAGAGTGTGTCCATGCCCAAGCCACCGTATGATTCGGGGGTTATTAGGCGGAGGTAGCCTTCGTCGAACATTTTATGGGTAATCTCAGGAGAAAACCGAGAGGTATCGTCCAGCTCAGCGGCAAATGGTTTGATCTCTTTCTCGGCAAAAGCCCTGGCTTTCTCTCTGAATTCTTCGTGATTTTTTGTCAACAGGGGATCCATTGTCATCTATTTAAGTGTAATTAATAATTCGTTTAATTCTACAAGGTCGCCAACTTTAAGGTTGATTTCCCCGATGGCGGCCTTTTTCGGGGAGATAATTCTGTTCTCCATTTTCATCGATTCGATCACCAGGAGGGTAGCACCTTCGTCAACCTGGTCTCCTTCCCTGACATTGATCTTTACAACTTTTCCATTCAAAGGGGCTGAGATCTCATTGGTTTCGCCGTTGTTTTTGGATGTAGTTGCACCCTTTTGGCTGTCGTCCGGAATATCGGTTCTGCGGGCATGGAAATTATATTGTTCCACATTCAGTGCTATATTGGATCCATTCACTGCTGCCCAGCACTGGAACTGTTCTCCATCGATCATAAGCTTGTAAAAGTTTCCGGAATGATCGAGCACAACGGTATGTGACAGGCTGTCATCGAACCTTGTCTCAAAGCTTTTTCCAGCGTCTGTGGCACGGTAAGCAACGCGATAATCATTGTCGTTGAATTGCAACTTAATGGCGGGGAGTTGACGCCAGTGGCCTGTCTCATACCATATCGATTGCGGTGCTTTTAAGGGGTGGTGCTTATGTATGGCTGCGATGGTGAACATCGCAAGCAGGTTTTTAAGCGCGATCCGGTTTTTTTCAGCGGAGAGATGATCGAGTAGTGAGTCAAGGTGTTCGTCGATAAATTTTGTGTAGACTGTGTTCTTGCTGAAATCGCCTGACTGGAGCAGTGTAACCAGAAAATCGCGGTTGGTGGTGAGTCCCGAAAGGTGGTAATTCTTTAATCCGCCAATTAATTTTCTGATGGCCTCTTTTCTGTCGGCACCGTGGGAGATTACCTTGCTGATCAGGGGATCATAGAAGGGAGAGATCGCATTTCCCTCATTATAGCCATTGTCCATTCTGATCGTCACATGGTCCGTGTTGATCGCTTTAATCCTGCCGGTAACAGGCATGAAATCATTGCCCGGATCTTCGGCATAGAGCCGTGCTTCGATGGCGTGTCCCTTGATTTTTATATCGGATTGTTCGATGCTCAGGCGGCTTCCCCCGGCAATATTGATCTGTTCCCTGACCAGGTCAACTCCGGTGATCATTTCGGTAACAGGATGTTCCACCTGGATCCGGGTATTCATCTCAATGAAATAAAAATTTTCCTTTTCATCGACCAGGAATTCGATGGTGCCTGCATTGGTATAGTTAATGGAGCGGGTCAGTCCCAGTGCGCTTGCTGTAATCTTCTCCCTGGTCTCCGGCGAGATTGAAGGGGAGGGAGCCTCCT
>CAYSMO010000181.1:0-5376 GCA_964432125.1 uncultured Bacteroidaceae bacterium
TGAAAGAGCTCCAAAAGCGCCAGGAATATATTCTGAAGACCATCGATGAACAGGGAAAACTAACGGACCAGCTCAGAACAAAAATTGAAGAGACACTGGATTTGAAGACCCTCGAGGATATCTACCTTCCATATAAGGTTAAACGTAAAACCCGCGCAACGGTTGCGCGTGACAAGGGGTTGGAGCCACTGGCAAAGATGATCATGAAACAGGAGGAACTGCTGCTCGAAAAACGGGCCGAAAGTTATCTGAACGAAGAGGTGCCCACAGTAGAGGAGGCCCTCCAGGGTGCACGCGATATCATTGCTGAGTGGGTGAGTGAAAACCAACGTGCCCGAAACATCGTTCGCCAGCATTTTTCCCGCGATGCGGTGATCTACGCTAAACTCATCAAAGGCAAAGAGGAGGATGGCGCCAAATACCGTGATTATTTTGATTTTCATGAAGCCCTTAAAAAATGTCCGAGTCACCGGATACTTGCCATGCGCAGGGGAGAGAAGGAGGGATTCCTGAAAGTTTCTATTGAGCCGGAGGAGGAGAAGGCCATTACCGACCTCGTACGGCTTTTTGTCACAGGAAACTATGATGTTTCGCGACAGGTGGAGCTCGCTGTGCTGGATTCCTACAAGCGTCTGCTGGCCCCATCTATCGAGAATGAATTCAAGGCCGAGGCGAAAGAGAAGGCTGATGCAGAAGCGATCCGCGTCTTTGCAGAGAACCTCCGGCAACTCCTCCTCTCATCTCCCTTGGGTGGAAAAAGGGTGCTGGCCCTCGATCCCGGCTACAGAACCGGCTGCAAGCTGGTATGCCTCGATGAGCAGGGTAACCTGCTGCATAACGCCACCATCTATCCCCACCCCCCACAGTCCGACCGTGCCGGGGCAACACGCAAGGTGAGTGCGCTGGTGGAGCAATACAAGATTCAGGCCATCGCGATTGGAAACGGTACGGCAAGCCGCGAAACGGAACGGTTCATTAAGCTTGTCAGACTTCCCGAAGGCGTGCAGGTATTCGTAGTAAACGAAGCAGGCGCATCGATCTATTCAGCCTCCAAAGTGGCACGCGATGAATTTCCGGATTATGATGTCACTGTAAGGGGAGCGGTCTCCATCGGCAGGCGGCTTATGGATCCACTGGCTGAGCTGGTGAAGATCGAGCCGAAATCGATTGGTGTGGGACAGTACCAGCACGATGTGGACCAGGGCAACCTCAAAAAAAGCCTGGACGATGTAGTCGAGAGCTGCGTGAACATGGTCGGTGTGGACCTGAATACCGCCAGTCAGCACCTGCTCACCTACGTATCCGGACTCGGACCTACCCTGGCGCAGAACATTGTGAAGTACCGGGCAGAAAAAGGCACGTTCAGCAGCCGTGAGTCACTGATGGCCGTGCCTCGTATGGGCGACAAAGCCTTTGAACAGTGTGCCGGGTTCCTTAGAATATCCAGCGCTGCCAATCCACTCGATAATACCGCTGTGCATCCCGAGACCTACGATGTGGTGGAGCGCATGGCACGTGATCTTGGCTGCAACATTAAGGATCTTGTCTCAGATGAATCGCTCATCAAAAGCATCGACATCCAAAAGTATGTTACTGAAAACGTGGGAATACCCACGCTGAAAGATATTATTGAAGAGCTGAAAAAACCTGGCCGTGATCCGCGCGAAGATATCGAGGTTTTCGAGTTCTCAAAAGATGTGATGAGTGTCTCCGACCTGAAGCCCGGAATGGAGCTGCCCGGATTGGTAACCAACATCACCAATTTCGGTGCATTTGTCGATGTGGGCGTGAAGCAGGACGGACTGGTACACATCTCTGAAATGGCCGACCGCTTTATCAAAGATCCCAATGAGGTGGTAAAGCTCAACCAAAAAGTGAAGGTGAGGGTCCTGGAGGTCGACGAGCGCCGCAGCAGGATCAGCCTCAGCATGAAAGGCCTCGGCAATTAGTGGCTGCAAAAAAATGGAGCCTTCTTACAAGCCATTTATAAAAATAGATAGTTTTCTTTCAAGACCAGTTAAATCTTGTAATTATGAAGTTTCCAAATTTTTTCCCCCGCATGTTCCGTCCTCCTGTTTACCAGGGCAAACGCAATCCGAAGAACTATTTCGAAGGGTGGTACTACAAGCATGTTGACCAGTCCGGCTCCCAGGTATGGTCCATCATTTTCGGAATTTCCCATTCTGCCGATCCCCACAGCTTCATCCAGGTAATCGAAGGCAAAACCGGCGTCTCGGATTACATCCGGTTCAGCAAAGAGGAATTTTCTTACGACACGGACAAGCTCCGCATCACCATAGGCAACAACACCATAACCACAAATTCAATCGAACTCAACCTACAAGGAGAGCATTTTTCTATCGGGGGATCGCTAAGCTATTCCGGGGGATCCCCTTTTCCGCAGCGTTTATTGGCACCCGGTATCATGGGGTGGTACACCTATGCCCCGTTTATGGAGTGCTATCACGGTGTTGTTTCAATGAATCACGCACTTAGTGGAAGCCTTACGATCAACGGGAAACAGACCGACTTCACCGGAGGAAAGGGCTATATTGAAAAAGACTGGGGTGGTTCTATGCCCTCCGACTGGATCTGGATGCAGTGCAACCATTTTATCGATGCTCCGGAAGCCTCCATGATGATCTCCATTGCCCGGATCCCCTGGCTCAATGGGCATTTCCCCGGGTTTTTGTCGTTTGTAAAAGTGGGAGAGAAGGTCTACCGCTTTGCTACCTACAACAATTCCAAGATAAGCTCCATCCATGTCGACGACAGTGCAGTTCGCCTTCAGCTCACCAACCGCAGGAACCGCCTTGAAGTTGAGGTGGAGCGAAATACCACAGGACAGCTTAAGGCACCGGTAAAGGGACAGATGGATCGAAAAATTGCCGAAAGCCTTGACGCAAGGATCAGGATCAGGCTCACCGGAAAGAATGGCGAGAAGATATTTGAGGGAGCAGGCGAACATACAGGTCTGGAGATTGTCGGTGATGTTGTACAGTATATCAAGTAGTGTCTAACCAGCCACTCCAGTTCTATTGACAGGCTCTAAGTATTGCCTGTTTCTAAAGTACGACTATGTTGACGGACATAAGGCTATGAAGTTCCAGTCTGATTGCCGAATAATGATTACCTTCATGCCTTTCATAATTGAACCATTCATTTTTAACGATGTTATGATACATATCTGAAAATCATACGCACATAGAAAACGTTTCAAACTTATCCCAATGAGAATTAACATCCCGATTGTATTACTTATTCTGGTAAGTATTTTACCAGCTTGCAAAACCAATGACACAATGAACCCACCCGTTGCAGAGAAGAAACCCACAGAACTGACCACCCACGGAGATACACGTATTGACAATTACTACTGGCTGCGCGAAAGAGAGAATCCTGAAGTGATTGCCTACCTGAATGAGGAAAATGCCTATAGGGAATCAGTTATGAAGGAGACAGAAGAGCTGCAGGAAAATCTGTATGAAGAGATCGTAGGCCGTATCAAACAGGATGATCAATCTGTTCCCTATCTGAAAAACGGATACTATTATTATACACGTTATGAAGAGGGTAAAGAGTATCCTATTTACTGCAGAAAGCCCGGTAGCCTGGATGCAGAAGAGGAGATTATGCTGAACGTAAATGAGATGGCCGAAGGCTATTCCTATTATGCAGTTTCCGGATTGAGTGTTAGTACCAACAACCGCTTTCTCACCTTTGGGGTGGATACGGTGAGCCGCAGGAAATATACAATTTATGTAAAAGATCTCACGACCGGCCGGATATTGGATGACCAGATCCCACTAACTACGGGCGGATCTACATGGGCCAACGACAATAAGACAATCTTTTATACAATGAAAGATGAGCAAACCCTGCGTTCAAAAGCGATCCATAAACATATCCTGGGTACGCCTGCATCGCAGGATCAGCTGGTGTACAGTGAGGACGATGAAACATTCAGCACATTCGTTTACAAAACAAAATCGAAACAATATATCGTTATTGGCTCTGGCAGCACGATGACCAATGAATACAGGGTACTCGACGCTGATAAGCCAGAGGGGGACCTGAAGGTGATACAGCCCAGGGTCAGGGGACTGGAGTACTCCATCTCCCATTTAGGTGACCATTTCTATATCGTTACCAACCTCGATGCAAAGAACTTCAGGTTAATGAAAACCCCCGTGAATAAAACCACAAAGGAAAACTGGACAGAAGTAATTGCCCACAGAAGCGATGTGATGCTCGAAGGAATAGACCTTTTCAGTAATTTCATGGTGGTCGACGAAAGGAAAGAGGGTCTCAACCACCTTAGAATTATCAATATGAAGGATGGATCTGAACATTATATTGACTTTTGGGAGGAGGTGTATACAGCAGGTGTTTCTGCTAATCCTGAATTTGAGACAGAGACATTAAGGTTCTACTATACCTCACTCACTACGCCGGCATCAACATTCGATTACAACATGGTAACGCGTGAAAAGGAATTGTTGAAGCAGCAGGAGGTGCTGGGCGATTTTGATCCTGAGAATTATGAAGCAAAAAGAATATTTGCAACGGCCTCTGACGGAAAGAAGATCCCTATGAGCGTTGTATACAGGAAAGGAATTGAGCTGAACGGGGAGAATCCAACCCTTATATATGGGTATGGTTCATACGGGGCAACGATGGACCCGGGATTTAGCTCAGTGCGGTTGAGCCTGCTGGATCGCGGATTTGTTTACGCAATTGCACATATCAGGGGAGGACAAATGTTAGGCAGGGAGTGGTACGAAGATGGAAAACTGCTGAATAAGATGAATACATTCACCGATTTTAACAGCTGCTCTGAGGCGCTCATTAACAATGGTTATACAAATCCCGATAAATTATATGCCATGGGCGGGAGTGCCGGCGGACTGCTGATGGGTGCAGTGATCAATCTGCGTCCTGAGCTATATAATGGCGTGATTGCTGCTGTTCCTTTTGTCGATGTAGTAACCACCATGCTTGATGAAACAATACCGCTTACCACCAGTGAATACGATGAGTGGGGCAACCCGAATGAAAAGGAGTACTACGACTATATGCTCAGCTATTCACCGTACGACCAGGTTGAGGAGAAAGAGTACCCGCATTTGCTGGTAACTACAGGACTTCATGATAGCCAGGTGCAGTATTGGGAACCTGCCAAATGGGTCGCAAAATTGCGCGATATGAAAACGGATGATAACCTCCTGCTGATGTATTGCAATATGGAGACGGGTCATGGTGGCGCCAGCGGAAGATTTGAGCGTTACCGGGAGACTGCCATGGAATATGCCTTTCTGTTGATGTTGGAAGGGATTGAGGAGTAGTTAATTTGTTCTGAATGTTCCTTGAGATGCG
>CAYSMO010000182.1:0-5373 GCA_964432125.1 uncultured Bacteroidaceae bacterium
TTTGTGTTTCTTTAATCGAATTTCTAATTTGTTTGGCCGCAGTTTCACCTAAATTCCACATCCAAAATTCATTATTCCTGGCAAAGGGAATGCCCTCAAGAGCATCCAAAATAGCTTCCTCTGCCAAAGGACAGTCGTTTTCCCAAGGGACTTGTGCGCCTACATCAGAGAATCCGTTGGTAGTGGATAGAATGGGGTATTTGTTGTTATTCACCAATACCGAAAACACCCCGGCATAAAGTTCCAACTGCGATTGCATGAACGATTCGCGGGCATCATAAGTCATGTAGCTCAGTTCGTTTGCTTCATCACAAGGGACACTCTGGGCATTGTCGAAAAAAACCCCATCCGAATTTCCCATGGCGGCGTGTTCAATTAAACCTTTGTAAACAGAGCGTGTTTCAGATTTCCTGAAATCCCAACGACAATACTTCAAACCCGTTATATCACCTGACTCATCAACATCATGGGGATAGTCTATGAAACCATCGCATTCACTTTCATGGCGCAGGAACAGTGATTGATTTTGAAGAGCATCCCAATCTTTATTAAACATTGAGCCTGCCCACATACCACTTCTATAAACAAGCATTGGCGGACCATTGGGGTGAGCAGCTTTAAAATTTTGTACCTGTGTTTCCATAAAACCTGCTAGGTCACCTCCTGCCCATAATCCTGTGGTAAATTCTTCCGCAAATTGACCCATTCTGAATTCGAGAATAGCCAGGCTGAACCGGCTTATTTTTTCCATTTGATCTGCATTGAAATAACCTTCAGGTTCTGCGGCAAAGTATAATGACGGAAATTTCTCATACCCTTTCCAATCCCATGGTTGCCAGGTAGAAGGTAAATCATTGCCTTCATTACTATTTTTTGCCGGAGTATAAGCCTTCGAGCAGCCGATAAAAAAAATGAATACTATAATGATCAAAAAAAATGAATTTTGCATCCATCCCATAAAGTTGGAAATATCTGATTTAAGATGAGAAGGTATTTTTATATTCATTATATTTTTAGCTTCAATATTTAACAAATTTTTCTCTAAGTTCTCTGTTTAATACTATTGTATAAAGTCCGGGTAAAAGTTCAGATACATTCACCCTGTTTCTCCTGCCTTTATCAATTAAGTGACCTGTTGTGTTATAAATCTCATAACTTTCAATAGTATCATCACAAACTATATGTAACTCCTTTGCCACAGGTATTGGATAAATTAATAAATGTGCCGGACTATCTTTTTTTTTACATTAGTGGTACTACCTCCGGGATAAAATGCTTCCATAGCAGCATCGTACCTGTCGGCCACTGCTTTTGCTCCGGCGCTATTGTAATGCACATCATCGGCTAAATATGCATCGGACCAACCGGTAAACATGTCCACTGCAATAACCTTTGAAGTAGTAGTTGTTTGTTGGGTGGCAATGGTAAGAACCTCTGACTGTAACTGTTCAATATAGGCTGTCAATTCTGCTGTCATAATATCAGAATGGCCAGGTGCCGGTTGCTCAATAAAAATGGTTACATCAGGATTAGCGTCCTGAATCGCATCAATGATTCCATTGATATTACTTATCGCTTCATCGATTGGTAACTCTTCCAGGGCATCATTACCGCCCGGAGAACTGAATAATACAATATCCGGTTTACCTGCACTGCCTATCCACTCATCAATGTCAGATAATATTTGCCCGGAAGTATATCCTCCGTGACCCTCATGATGCTTGTCAAATACCTGGCCTGAATAATTTGCATAGGAGGCCGGATCTGTCATGGTTCCGATATAATCAAAGGACCAACCGTTGTCTATAAAATTCTTCCAAAGCTCATAACGAAAGCTTTCATAATCAGGCCTGTCACCTTCTGCCCTGGATGCTCCCAATGGCATAATTTTAGAATTTGACGGGAATATATTTTTCCTAAAATTTGCAGCAATGGTTTTATTGCCATCCACTATAATTGATAATGGATTTGATTTTCCGGTTGCATCTCCTTCCCAACTGTCGAAATGGTAACCTGCATCAGGAATGGCAGTTAATTCTAACAACATCCCTTCTGTGTAACTATCACAATGAGCATCAGTAATAACACTTCCATTTCCAATTGTATTGATATTTACATCATACATATTATCAGGTTGTGGAGAACCTTTCCAGGTTCGGGCTATCTCATGAAATTCCATGGATACCAGTTGAACATTTCCACCCACAGTTGTTAATGCAAGTGTACTGTCACAAGGAGAAAAAGCAAACTGTTCTGAATATGAAAAAACACCATCATTACCAAATATTTCCAGTTGTCCCCAGTCTGCCAGAATCCTTAACTTTAAACGATTATTGGATAACCTGCCTAAAGTGTCGCTTCTGGGGCCTTCTGCCAGCATTTCCTGATAATCTATATGTTCAGGTGATGTTGTAAGTTCTTCTGAGTCAATATGATAAGATATTTTTTTATTGGCTATCTGAAACTGAATTTCACTTGCCGTGGCATCGGTTAAATCAAATTCAGCTATTATGTCCATTTTTTTTGAAAACATTCCTTCAAATATATTTGAGCCAGGTGTTATTGTTAATTCCTCCCAATTCACTGTTTCTTCATAAATACTTGAAAGGGCAGGGACAGGAGTGCGTTTAAGTATCATTTTTCCTTTATAGGTAACAAGGTCCAGTTCTACCGGAATGGTAGCTTCATGTTCCCAGGTAGCTGTATTTATACTTTTATTCCAGGTGTCTAACCATGCTATCTGAATAAGCTTTTCATCGGGCATAGTATTTCTGAAAAAGCTTTGTGCAGCATAAAAATCCGGACCCTGATCCATAACGAATGGTCCTTCTTCCGGAAAAAATGTAGTACCATTAAACTCCCCAACCAGGTAAGCTCCCAACGCATCTTGCAATACCCACTTTTTATTGGCTGGATCACCATCAAGTGGCAATTCAAAGAAATCGGGACATTCATAACCAAAATCCAGGTTACTTAAATAACTCCATTCAATAAGGTTTTCTGACTCGTAAAAAGTCGTTCCATCCTCGAAAATAGCCATTACCCATTTTTGCTCAGGTTCATACCAAATAACACAGGGATCACGAGGGTCTTCACTATCAGTTGGATTTGCAACCGGATTGCCCGGATATTCATTCCATGTTTTTCCGCCATCATTGCTCCAAGCCAGGCAGGTACCTACTTCTGTACCGGTAAATATGGCAATCATTGCAGTATCAATGGAACCTGTAATACCTTGCGCTACTGTTCCTGAGACTACTACTCCACTGCCGGAAAATATCCGGGGAGCATTGATATTTCCATATAAACCAAAATCAGGAAAAGTTGGAGTTAAAGCAAGTCCTCTGTCAGTCCAATGTAATAAATCAGGGCTGGTAG
Organism: uncultured Bacteroidaceae bacterium; assembly: GCA_964432125.1. Classification (GTDB taxonomy): domain Bacteria; phylum Bacteroidota; class Bacteroidia; order Bacteroidales; genus M55B112. The sequence goes on from CAYSMO010000182.1 coordinate 3,379, forward strand.
CAAGCCCCTGACTCATATGCTCATGTCCATAATACTCTCCGGAAAAACCAGGATTATCTGCCTGGTAAGTCATATAATACAAACCATTATGGTATACCAGCATGTTAATATCATTCATCCAGCCGGACATCGGACTGAAATGAAATTGACCACGATAAGGTTCATCATAATTAATACCATCCTCGTGCGGCCAAAACGTGCTGAACCAATCGGGCTGTTGAGCCAACAGCATGTTCGACAGAAAAACGAAAGTCAAAATGCCAGGAAAAGCAATTCTGTTTTTTTTCATTCTTTGCAAAATTTAGCCATAACAAAATCATTTATCTTGATTACATAAAGACCCGGCGAAAATTCAGATATATCAATCCTGCTTCCCCTGCCACTTTTCAATAAACTACCTGTTGAACTATAGACTGCAAAGTTTTCAATGGTTTTATCATAATCTATATGGAGGGTTGTATTTGCAGGATTTGGGTAGATTATTAAATCAGAGTGATTATTTTTATCAGGTACAACAATGTTAGTAGCATCAGGAGAATACTCAAAAGCATCAACCCCAATTTCATCCACTGCAATCACTTCAATAGTATGGCTGCCATTGGGCAAGACATCACTTTCCCAAACCAACACATCACCTGTTTCACCATCACCGCTGCGATAAGTACTTGCTATACCAACTGTGGCGCCGTCAATTTTTATGGAAGCATCCCCATTCCATTGACTGGTTACAGCATAATAGCGTACTTTGGTACCTGTAAACGTAAAACTTGCTGAACCGTCCCATATAGGGTACCATGTGTTCATATAGGCAAAAGGAGCATCAGTGTAGCTATCATACCCACTAGCTGTTACGGTTACTAAAGGATCATGACTATCTACTTTTATCCACGTGTCTGTTGAAATAGAAAAGATGGCAGTGATGGATTTGTCTGAATCCATTGTAACTGTCAATGGATTGGTTGCCCCACCTGCATCTCCGCTCCAACCATCAAACTGATAGCCTTCATCAGATGTAGCTATGATTGAAACTACAGTGCCTTCATTATAAATTCCGCCTGAAGTAACGCTTCCTCCGGTTGTTGCGATGGTTGTTAAAGTATATTGATCACTGTTACCGGAAATAAATGGCGAGCTGATATTCCAGGCTTTAAGCTCACTCACATCTACATCAGCATCATTTGTAAACAGGCTGATATTTGGTTGCGTGCGCAAATAGCCATCCGTATAAACTGCAGCAGCCTGTTTATCGTTAAAGTAAACTTCAACAATTTGGTTGTCAATATAAACTCTGATTGTGAGGTCTTCACCAGTTTCCAGGCTTAATGGAGGATTAATAACATCTGTTGTATTGCCATGAACTTCACTTATTTCTACATCTGTGCGATTGGCACCGGCAGTGATTGTAATGCCATCATTATCATCCGGGTCAGTTAAAAATTTCACACCAAACTCCTCTGGTAGCGGGGCTTTGAAAGTAACCGTAAATTCTACATTGTTACCTGTGGGTTCGATAAATTCATATGGCGAACTGCTGGTGACTGTTATATCAGAATGGGAAACCTCATTTGTGCGTAGAGTCTTTAGTTCTTCAATAGGTTTCATTCGTAATGTACCATCAGTGCCAAGCCATATTTCACGAGGCAGACTTTGAATTCCTGATGGTGAAGCATCACATTGAATCCATGCCCACATTACCCTGCGTCCATCCGGGGTTAACATTGATTCAGGAGCATGGAAAGTTGCCACCTCTGGATTTTCAGTATCATTATGAAAGTTCATCCTTCCATGATACTCGGGCAGATATTTTCCATCTATAAAATCACCCAGATAATAGCTGCACCCTTTTGCATTACTTTGTTGACCATGAGATAAGCACAACAACATCCATTTATCACCCATCTGGAACATGTTGGCACAAGAAACATCCTCGGTCGATCTGTCAACCCCTGATGCTGGAAAACCAGTGTAATCGGGATGAAAAAGCTTACCTTCCCA
>CAYSMO010000183.1:0-5319 GCA_964432125.1 uncultured Bacteroidaceae bacterium
GCGATAAACAAAACGTAATTTACTGATCCCCAGAGATGGGATCAGGAGATCTGAATCTAAACCATACATACTGTGGTTCCATTCGCAAACCATATCAGGCTGCCCCATTTCACGGGCAGTTTGCTTTGATCCCAGCATAGGGGTATTCAGTTCATAAGCATTCCAGGGAATACCCCGCATAATGTGTATGCCAAACTTTAAGCTTTTGGAGTGGATGTAATCGGCAAGCGGTTTAAAGCCGACTCTACTTGCTGCGGAGGGGAACTTTACAGTATCAGGAATTAAGCGGCCGTATTGGTCGATTGACTGCTCAGGGTTTTTGGTATGACCCATATTAGTCGTAATGTATTCCGGGTAATACCAGCCGGCATCAATCACAAGGTATTCGTACCCGTATTCCAACAAACTGTCTGACATGCAATCGGCAATCTCCTTTATATGGTGTTCTCTTATTTCAAATCCCATGCAGTTCCAACTGTTCCAACCCATTGGAGGTTTTTCCGCCAAAAATGGGGCTTTGGATATTTCTGCTGATTCCTGTCTTTGCTTCAGTCCACAGCTTGAAGTAAGCATAAGGGCAAGAATTAAAAAACCTACATGTCGTTTCATCTAATTTCAATTTTATGGTTAGCACCGGGGCCTATGCATGGATTTTCCAGTTCTTCCCAGGTGCTATAAGCCCAAAAAGGTTGTTACCGAATTGGCAGGAGCCTTGTAGTAAATTTCACCATCGCGCAATTTAAAAGCACCCACATCGCGGTAATTATCGCCTACATTTACATCATACGAAGCCGTTTCGCCATATTCATTGATATCATTGCCGGTAGTGCGGAATGCCTGAAATATTTTATGCCTTGCATCTTTAAGCTCAATGGCTACTTCCTTATCGCCTTTTCCGGTATTCAATAGAACAAATGCATCGGGGTGTTTGGTATCCTGCCCGCTAAATGCAATTAAGCTCAGCTCCGAGTCGAGTGCGCTGGTTTGCACCACGTGCATACCGCTTCTTCCGGCCGTGGTTACTTGTTTGAAGTAATAATAACCTTTACGGATTTCCCAGGTACCATCGTTGTAGACCCTTATGGCACAGCCGGGGTTGGGATCGGGCCTAATCCATTGGGTGGCATTCTGTATGAATGCCCAGGGGATTATTCCGTTCACGTTTGACTCGTATATGCTGCTGTATATTTCAAAGATAAAGTGGGAATTGGTGATAAAACGACGTACTTTTTTATTGTCGATAATCAGGTCTTCGTTTTTCACATCCCAGGCTGTTGAGGTATTCCACGATTTCAATTCAGGTCTTTTATGCTGCAATAATGATATGCCCCTGTTGCTATGAGGTCCGTACCATCTGCGAGCCTCTATATTGCCAACGTAAAAGCCATGTGAGCTTATTAGTCCAAGAGCATTCAAAGCCGCCGGGCTATCGGCTATTGCATCGGCATAGCCCCAGGCACCAAACCTATACCAGTTGGTAGTTTCGCCATTGCTTACACCCACATTGTGCAGCCCTTCTTTATCCAATGCAACACGGGTGCGGGCTATCATTTCGGCAGTAAATCCGGGGCTCCAAAACATGTTGTAGTCGTGCCCGGTAATATCCATCGATTCGTAACCCCCATCGCGCGGCCAACGCAACCAGCTTTCGCCCTCGTTGTGCAACGAAAGGTATTTGACAGGTAATTTCTCCTTCTCTTTCAGGAATTTGACCCAATTGACCATATAATCAACCATATCGTCCTTGTATTCAGGATTAAGATCGCGCCCGCGTATCTTGCCCTGAAGGGTCATAAAACCGGGCGGGCAATACATGGTGGTGATTATGCTCAAATCGTCACCGCGCGACTTTGTTTTTTCCAAACCCATTTTAACTTGGTAGCGCATGCTGCCCGTGGTGGTTTCATGGTCAAATTTCCCATTCTTTTCGGTTTGGTGCAGCGGGTCGAGAAACATCTTCACGAGGTTGGGTTTTAAACCATTTGCGCCAAAAATCAAATCAATAATTTCATCTTTTGATTGTTGGTTGAGAAAGCGAAAGCCACCATAATCCTGGGGCCATTTGGCGTAATCGAATGTTTGCGATGTTTCGACATAGTTCACACCAAAACCGTCCCATACCTGAAGTTTCTTACTAAAATTAATTACTGCCGGAACCGCATCAAATTTTTTATATTGTGCCTGAAGATTCCAACTCCCAATAATTAAATTAATTATAATCAAAGAAATAATAGTTCTTTTTTTAAGTTTCATAGTTTGTTATTTTATGTTTCTACATTGTGGTTACATAAAATATATCTGATGCATGCAAATTTCTCATGCTGAAATCCGGGCCACTCCATTGCAAGGTTATAAATGGCTCAATCTCACTTCTTCTTCGATACACGATTTTTATCGGATGGTATCCTTCCTCCAACCATATATCTGAATCTATGGAAGTTTCATTAATGTATCGTTTATCAGCATCAATTACCATTGCATTGTGAATGTGGATTACCGCATTTCCATCGGTATTTAACGCCAGATTATATTTACCTTTTTGAGGCGCATATAAAAGTCCCTCGAATGCCATTACAAAATCAGGATATAATTTTCCGGATTCTAAATTAATTTGGCTAAAAAATCCCGATTCAACAGGATTTTGATTTAGTGTTTGTACATCGGGAACCCAGGGAACTTTTACCGGAAACAACAGGTATCTTATTCCATTTTTAAGATTGCCCGGAATATCGATTGCAGGTAAAGGCACCGAATCATACGGACGTGGAGCTTCGGCATTAGGAATACGTACCTGAAGCACTTTCTCTTTCATTGTTTTTTGAAGGTTGTCAAAATAAGCGTAAGACCCGGCAAGATTATTTACTTCCTGGGGATCACTTTTTGTGTCGTAAATGCGGAAATCATCGAAATGAGAATTAATATTATAGCGAACACCTTTAAAACCATCATGATAAATGACCTGCATTTCACCTCGTTTTTGACCTGAATGTGCGTCATCAAAAGATTCGTAATCAGGAGTTTCGCCATAAACACTGTATTCAATATAGACTGTTCCTTCCATTCTCTTCCCTTCTTTTGTTAAAAGGGGCAACAAGGAAACTCCATCGGTACTTGCCGGTGCAGGCAACCTGACCAACTCTGCAAACGTCGGTAACCAATCGTAAAATCCGGATGGTGTGTCATCCTTAGAATGAGATGGTATCTTTCCGGGCCATCTCACAATTGCGGGAACTCTTATACCCCCTTCCCAGGTATCTCTTTTTATACCGTCAAATTCACCATAACTCTCAAAAAGGGTAGGTGCATAGGTTCCATATCCATAAGATTCGGCATGAGGGCCGTTATCTGAAGTAAATATCACCAATGTATTTTCATCAATATTCAAATCTTTTAAAAGATGAAATATATCACCAACTCCGTTATCAATTCTTCGTACCATGCTTGCAAACCGTTGTTGCACCATTGGCCAACTGTTGTTTTGATAATCAGGATGTATATAGGTATCAATACTACCAGTAACTGTATTAATAAAATTATCTGGTTCACCAATCCACTGAACGCCACCATTTAAACCTCCTCCTTTAGGGTAAGGAGTAGATGCAACCTCCATGCCCGCGTGGGGGGTATCATAAGCCAGATATAGAAAAAAGGGTTGAGCGGGATTTTCATTGCGATGTTCAACAATCCATTTTTTGGTCATGGCTGTAAAAAGATCGGTTGTATAGCAGCCTTTTAATTGGGCTGATATTTCATCGTTTCCTGAATATAATTCTTTCGGTGAACGTTCTTCTACTTTATGGGCGGGATAATGATTATGCCCATCGCCATGCCGAACATACCCAAAAAAATAATCAAATCCCCTTTTGGTAGGATAAGCTTCCCAGGTTTCCGGATTTGTTCCATCTTTTCCCTGTAATCCATATTTGCCGATAATTGCAGTTGCGTATCCAGCTTCCTTCAAAACATAAGCAATTGAGTGATCATCAGGTAATGCTTTGTCAAACTGATTGTTACGGATTTCAGCATGCCCTTGGTGTAAACCCGTTAATAAGGATGCCCGCGCAGGAGCACATACCGGTGCCGGTGCATAATGCCGGGTGAGTAACATTCCCTCCTCTGCCATTCTATCGAGTTGGGGGGTTTTATGATATGGTTTTCCAGCTTCTTTTCTTTTATTCTGATATAACACACCCAGGTCACCGTATCCCAAATCATCTGTGAGTATAAAAATAATATTGGGCAGTGGCGCCTGTTGCTTTTTCACTGAACAGAACGGTAATAGAAATATTAGTGTTATTGAGAAAAAATAAAGTGTTATTTTTTTCATATAGTATAATGTATAATTTATTCAATAATTATTGCGAATCCACCTCCAGGCGCCATTTTTACCTTTAGTTTGGTGTTGTTTGAAACAACTTTTTCCAACCGTTGATAATCTTCGGCAAACCTATGGGCATTGATTCCATCCTGCATAATTGTTGCCTTGTATTCTTTTGTTTTCAGAAAGGATAAATCAACGGTGAAAGTCCTTTCCGTTTCGTCGGTCATACCTGCAACAAACCACTTGTCGCCGCTTTTTCTGGCAACAATCAGGTATTCTCCCACTTTTGCCTCAAGCACTTTCAGTTCATCCCACTCAACCGGAATTTGAGACAAGAATGCTGTAGTTTCCTTTTCACCGTAATAATTTGAGGGGCTATCGCTGAACATTTGGATACCACTTTCATAGATAATAAACTGGGCGACCTGGTGACAACGGGTCCCCATGCTTCCGGGGCGCTCGCGTACCGAATTAAAATTTCCGGGCTGGAAATTACGCATGGCGCCCGGCGTATAATCCATTGGTCCGCATACCATTCGTATAAATGGAATAGTAACGTCATGATCCGGTGTTACAGTTTTACTCCATTTGCTGTATTCAAGCCCCCTTACAGCTTCGTAGGTAACAACATTCGGATAGGCTCTCCGTAAACCTGCAGGCTTAAACGCCCCGTGAAAATCGACCAGCAAATGGTTTTTCGCGGCTTCTTTGGCCACTGCTTCATAGTAATTTACCATCCATTGGTCGCTACGGTTCATAAAATCAACCTTAATACCCGCAATGCCCCAATCTTTATACAATTCCATTACCTTCATGTTTTTATGCAGCGTTAACCAACCTGTCCACAAAATAAGCCGCACATTTTTGCTGTTTCCGTATTGGATTAATTCCGGTAAATCAATATCCGGATTAGCCTGTGTAATATCCAGTTTGTTAATTGCCCAGCCTCCGTCGAGGATAATATACTCCAGACCGTATGTTGAAGCAAAATCGATATA
>CAYSMO010000184.1:0-5257 GCA_964432125.1 uncultured Bacteroidaceae bacterium
GGTATTCTTATCCGGTATAAAGGTCATGGAGACTGAATTCACGCAGTGCCTGGTATTCTTCTCTGTAAAACGTTCTCCAACAAAGACATGTCCGAGATGTCCACCACAATTACTGCAAATAATCTCTGTTCTTTGCCCATCGGCATCGAGCTTTCGCGTCACGGCGCCCTCAATCTCATCATCGAAGCTGGGCCAACCACAATGGCTGTCAAACTTGTCATCCGACCTGTACAGCGGAGCATTGCACTGTCTGCATACGTAAGTGCCTGATTCTTTGTGGTCCACATATTCTCCAGTCCATGGTCTTTCTGTTCCTTTTTTGAGGATCACATACTGCTCAAAATCATTTAGTTTATTGTATTTCATGGGATTAATAATTATTTCCGATGTATCTGTTCCAGGCTTCTCCGTACTGGTCTTATTTATGGACTGTCCTTGCGTCTGAAAAAACAAGAAAGCTGCAAATAGACTTAGTGTTGTTACTTTATTAATCATAACCAGTTCTATATAATTTATTTAAATAATCGATTTATACCCCTATAACACCCTGATGAGCTTGTTGGTTCATCCAAATTGAGATGCCTTCATATTTGCATAAAGATAAAATATCATTAATTTTGTTTGATTAATAAAAATAAAAGCATGGGTAAAGGAGACAAGAAAACAAAAAGGGGTAAACTATTTAGCGGATCTTACGGAAGACTAAGACCACGCAAGAAAACAAAAGGACCAGCATCAGCCGGAATGGCTTCTGTAAAAAGGACTAAGTCAGCTGAAAAACCAGAGAAGAAGATAACCACAACTGAAGTCACGGAAAATGTTCAGATGAAGGAAGCTCCTTCAAAAGAGGTTGAAAAACAGCAACCGGTAAAAGAAACGGAAGAGAAAGCTGAAAAGCAGCCTGCCGCCGAGAAAAAAGAGGTGCCGGTTAAACCCGTCGCAAAAGAAGAAAAGAAAGCGGAAGAAAAGCCGTTGAAAGAGGCGCCTGCTGACGCAGAATCAAAAGCGGAGCCGAAGAAAGCAACAGCTGTTGGGAAACCTGATGTCAAAAAGGAGAAAACTGAAGAAGCAGCCGTTACTGAGAAACCAAAGGCCAAAGAAGCAGCTGATGACAAACCTGCTCCAGAAAAAAAGTCGGATGCAAAAAAGGATGAGGATAAAACGAAAGATACCGAAACAGCTGAAAAAGATACATCGAAGTAAAAATAGTACCTTTTTCTTAAGTGTTTGATCAGGTAAGTGGTTCGTCGGGAGATCAGATAGAAGGACAGAAGATGTATGCTATTCTTGATATTGAGACCACCGGGGGAAGTCCCAAAACTGAAAAGATCACCGAAATTGCTGTTTTCTTTCACGATGGTGAGAAAATCACAGGTGAATGGTCTACACTGATTAACCCGGAGAAGTCCATTCCTCCGTTTATTACAGGCCTTACAGGCATCACCAATGGTATGGTGGCCGATGCTCCAAGGTTTTACGAGATTGCCAAAGAGCTGGTTGAGCGAACCGAAGGTTTTATTGTGGTGGGCCACAATGTGAAATTCGATTACGGCTTCATCAAGAGTGAATTCAGCAGGCTGGGCTATGACTTTCAGCGGGATACGATCTGTACCATCCAGTTGAGTAAAAAAATCATTCCGGGACACAAATCATACAGTCTTGGAAAACTCTGTGCCGAAATAGGCATTGAAATAACAGATCGCCACAGAGCCGCTGGTGATGCATTGGCGACCACGAAGCTTTTCGAGCTGCTTCAGCAACATTCGCAGGTAAACGGCACCTCCCTCCTTTCGCATCTGCCTTCAGCAAAAAAATATAAAAACCTGAACGGAAACTTATCTGTAGAGGATATTGAGAGACTTCCAGAGAAAGCCGGCACCTACTATTTTTATGACGAGAGGAATACACTTTTATATATCGGGAAGAGCAAGAGCATCAAAAAACGGGTATTGTCGCATTTGGGCAACTGTGAAGAAAAACGTGCCCTTGAGATGCGGGAGAGAATCGCATCAATTTCTTATGAACTAACGGGTAGCGAGCTGATCGCGCTACTGAAGGAGTCGGAAGAGATTAAACAGAACAAGCCTTTGTATAACCGCGCCCAGCGCAGATCCCTGTCGCATTGGGGAATGTATACAGGGCATGATGGTTTTGGATATACGACGTTAAAGCTGGCCCGCCTGGCTGATGTGGTTGATACGCCCGTTACTGCGTTCAACAATAAAACTGAGGCACGGGAACATCTAACACGGTTGGTGGAGAAACACTGGCTGTGCCAAAAGCTCAGCGGACTGTATAATACCGAAGGGGCCTGCTTTCACTATGGAATTCGTCAGTGCAACGGAGCATGTGTACAACAGGAGCCGGTAAAGGTTTACAACAAACGGGTGGATGAGCTGTTGTCGGGATTCCGGTTCGACCATGCAAATATGCTGATCATCGACCAGGGAAGGGATCCGGAGGAGCGTAGTATCGTGCGGATTGAAAAGGGGATGTATATGGGGTTTGGGTATATCTCAATCAATGAGGGATATGTGGGTGTGGAGCAAATGCTTGAATGTGTAAAGCCCGCACTGGACAACCGTGACGTTCGTCAGATCCTAAGCAGCTGGCTGAGGAAGAATAAGGTGGAGAAGGTTTTGTATTACTGATAGTTTACCATTACTTAGTGTGTCCACAGAGTCGAAGTGGCTGGATCATAAAGTTCGAGAGCAAAGCGCGCAAAAATCTTAAGACGCAGTATACTAACGTATTCGAGGATTTAAGATTTTTGCAGCAATGCAGCTTTCGGACTTTTTGGACAGCCACTACTTATCCAATTCCTTCAAGCTCTCCATAGCCGGCAGATCCATACCACTGGTCAGGCTGGAGATGCTTTTCATGTCAATGATACCTGTGATGGCAATTAAAACATCTTCGCCACTTCCGGAGACAACCAGCAGAAATTCGGTGATTTCACCACCCACCTCCTTCACCAGGAATACCACCTCCTCATCGGACTCCTTCACGGTCATCATCTCCTGGTACTCTTTTCGGGGCAGGATCTCCAGCAACTCTTTTCCAAAAGCAGCAGAACTATTTCCATCCCTTGTGAGAATACGTATTGATTCAATTCCTGATGTGGCATTTTTAAATGACTCGTAATCAGGATCATTGGTCTCTATGTTTGAGAGAAACTGGAACATAAACTTGTTGATTACAACAGTCGTATACCCATCTTTCCCCGCATACTTGTTAAAAATCTTATCTACTGCCGACTGCGCGCTTAAAGTTGCGGTGATTACAGTCAGTGCCATTACTATGATTAACTTTTTCATGATATTCTGTTGTTAATTGTTCAGTTCATTTGAATTTGATCGGCTTTCTCAAGGTTTCCGAGCAGGTTTAGTTCACGGGAACCACTTGAGAATTTCCTGATTGTACTGACGGACTCCATTCCTTTGTTGACCTGTTGGAGGTTATCAAGCTCGGAGGTTCCTTTGCTCCATTTACTGGAAATATATTCAAGGGCTCTTTTGGTCTCTACATACGCGATCGCCGGATCTTCAATCGCATATTGCTGTATCGATTGATGATGACTTTCACGAATAATTCCGAGGTACACACTGAGCAGAACAAGCAGTCCCGCAGCAAGTCCCGACATAGAATATATCCCGACTCTTCTTGTTCTTGATTCAGATTTTGCTTTAGCATCCAGACGATCGATCAGCTTTTCGTTCAGGTCCGATGGAACGTCGACCGGTTCCTTCAGATCGGCGATGGACCTGAACAGATCCTGGTCAGTAAGGAACTCTTCTGGCAGCTTGTCTGCTTCAAGGAAGAAATTCTCCAGTTCCATCTCTTCTGACTTACTGGTGTTACCCTCGTAAAACCTGTCAAGCAAATTTCTAATTTGTTTTAATTTATCCATGATGCATACTGTTTTTGCAACATCTCCTTCAACTGTTTTCTTGCACGGGAGATGCTTACCCTGATGGCATTCTCCTTCATATCCATTAACTGCTCAATCTCACTATACTCTTTGTTTTCAATATGTCTGAAATGGACCAGGGACCTTTGCGGTTCAGGGAGTTGGTTGATCAGGTGATTCATTATTTCTGACCGCTCTTTTCTAATCATTTCGCTGGAAGGATTGTTCGATTCCCCTCTGCTTTCCTGTTCCTTCTCGTCCTTTAATGCCCTTTCCAATTTTCGCCTTCTGAGCTGATCCAGGCAGTGATTTCGCGTAACTTGCACACAAAGTGCCTCTATACTTTTATATTTTTCCAGGTCGTTCCGCATCTTCCACAGCTTAAGGTATACTTCCTGCACTGCGTCCTCAGCTTCCTCCCGGTTACCAAGCAGGCTGTGCGCCATCCTGTATAACCGGGAGCTGAATGGTAAAACCAATAATTTAAACGCTGAGGATTTCATATGGGCGTAAAGAATGTGGCTGTAAGTTAATTAATTTCCATGTTTTCCAACGCCTCAAGTCCCTCCATTCCGTTGAATGATTGTGCAAGTCCACCAATATCCTTCATATTAAAGTCGCCGCTGATATAGACAACCACTCCTTCATCCGGTGAAGATACCAGCAGCAGAAATTCCCGGATTTGCTTTCCCTCATTTTTCATCCACATCCGCACATCCTCTGCACCATCCTTTACTGTCATGATCTCGGCAAACGATGTAAGATCGAAGTCGGCTGTCACCTCCTCATAAAAATTGGTGCCAGTTAAAAGTGCTGAATTCTCGATGGTGATAATTTTCACAGCAGAAAGCTTGTCGAGCGGAAAATCCTGTCCACTAAACTCCTGAACATCCAATTCCGACATCACCTGAAAGAGCTGCGGACTGATATTAACAACGGTTACCCCCTCCTGTCCGCCGTATTTCTTCATTAGCTTGTCGATGTTTCCTGTCTGGGCCATTGCCAATACAGGCAGGAGAAAGATTGCGATTAAAACTGTTAATTTTTTCATGATCAAAATTTTTGGTTGATAATTTTTATTTTCTCTGATTGATTTCTACATGGGAGACGAACGGGGAGAAATTTTATTACAGGAATCATGAAAAAAAATAATGTTACTGGATAAATTTATAAGCTATATTACAATCATCCATTAACTTATCTAACAAGTTTGAAAATCAATATCTTTTTGCCAGGGATTCTTTTTGATAATCAATATTAAGTTTTTATCTTTGCAACCGATTTTAAAAAGCAAAAACGGATGATTCAGTAGCTCAGTTGGTAGAGCACATCCCTTTTAAGGATGGG
>CAYSMO010000185.1:0-5224 GCA_964432125.1 uncultured Bacteroidaceae bacterium
GTGTATCCCGTCCCGTTCAGCCCAAATCCCAGGTCGGTATCGTAAAGTATCCACCGCCATTTTCCCTGACCGTTTTTCGGTCGCCAGTATTTGATGTTGTTGGAGATCCAATCGGTATTGGCACAATATATTTCAGCGATCATATAATGAATAAATGAACCAATATCCAATTCATTTTGAATCCATTCGTAATGTGAAGGCTCCGACAAATCATTGTTGCGAAGGTAGGTAATAAGCGGTTCCATCGCATCGCTGTGCCCATGGACCAGCTTATCTGTATCTTTAAACATATGCAGCATATCCGGTGCAATGTTATGGTTGTCCGCTATGTAATGCTCGTTTAGTTTTTCGCGCAGGTTGTAGATCCCCCAGTACTCCCCATTTATATACACCGAAACTGGCTTCGAGGCCTGGTAATCTATATTTCCTGCTTCCCGGGCGATTCCTGCCATTAGCCCGTCCCTGAACATTGAACGGTTGTTGTCGTTCCCGGAATTTCGAAGTAAAAATGCTTCAAAGCCATCAATCTCTTTGTCCGGAAAAAATCGGTGTTTGAATTTTCCGTTTCCATATTTTTTTCGGGCAAACAGGGCAAATGACTTCTGGGGAAAGTTACGGCTGCAATTGCCATGGATCTTTATACCTGCCGGACTTAAATAGCGTTCACCCGTTTGAAAATCCAGGTATTCAATGGAAGCGGTCCGCTCCCAGTCCTGACAATAATTCCTTCGCAACGCATTATTGCAATACCCGATGGTTCCATTCTTCCCAACTACATAGATTCCGGTGGAATCACCAAACAGATCATCCGGATTCATACTGATAGAAACTACGGGAAGGGTATGCTCCCGCTCCTCATTGTATTGCTCCGACCATTCAAAAGAGTCACCCTGGCAACCCTTGTTCAACAAGGCCATAAATAAAGACAGCAGGATGATACCAATGTTAAGTTTCATTGTTACTCAGAATATTTGGGACAGGGGGGTTGTTTGTCAATGCAACCACCCTGCCCCTTTATCTACTCAACTACTTTACCTTTAAAATCTTACCCGAATAATTAAATTCACTGCTCCGCAGACTATAGAAATACACTCCTGCAGGTAGCTGCTCCACCGAGAGGCTCTCCCTGTGGGTCCCGGGACCCATGCCTGACTGGTTGTGAATGAAAACGGACTGTCCCTGAAGGTTGCAAATGCGGGTCTCAACATCAGAGTAATTCTCCAGGCTATATTGTATCCAGGCCTGATTCCTGAAGGGATTTGGGAATACTACCGCCCCAGGCACATCTGTCACGGATTCTTGTTCATCCGATCCCACAGCTCCTCCATGTTCAGATTTCCCAAGAATGGCCCAACCGATGTTGTTCCTTTCATGTACTTCTGAAAGCGTATTCATCGGGTTGATGTAGCCATAGATCCGGGGGAAGGATTCCAGGTTCTCCGGTACGACCCATTGGAAGCTCACTTCACCGAATGCCTGGTTGTCGATTACTCCAGCCGTAGCAAACACACTCTCTCCATGAATGTCAGTGATTAGCGTTCCCCCGTTCATCGGATCTCCAACGTAAAAGCTGACTGGAACACTGCTCGCGGTTGGATAGGGGCTGAAATTGTTGATGACGGCAGAAATGGTAATGGTATCGCCGGCTTTTGGTTCCGCCGGTGAAAACCGGATGGACTTGGTCTGGTATCTTCTTGCCTCATCTTCCAGTGTTAATCCTTTTTCCGGATCGAGTCTCCATGGTAAAATAAACGCGGGATCCGGCTTGCTGTAATTAGCGCTCCACCAGGTATTGGTACCACCCGGTTCGGGCAAGATGGGACGGGCGGCATAATCGATCACCATTGCACCGCTGGTGGCCCAGTAAATGTAGGGTGTAACATTGTACCCGGTCTCCCCGATGCTGCGATTCACTCCGCCGAGATGGACGGAGATGTCCAGGGCACTGCCCACCGAAACAGAGTGGGTACTCAGGTCGCTCCTGTTATAGGATGCCGTTCCGCTTAACTCAAGTCCCCAGTTGCTTACAGAGGCACCAACCTCCACACCGATCTCGCGGTTTTCCACTTCGGTGTTGTTAAAAGTATTACTCAGATTGACAGAGAAGGTCACATCGGTATTTGCATCCAGGTCGTAGCTGTCGCTACCATAGGATCCGCGAATTTTGTCCTCTCCATCAGGATTGATCAGGTCCTGGTAAGGTGTGTACGATAAGATATTTCCCACTTCATGCTTGGGAATGTAGCCCGCTGCACTTCGCTCCTTGCTTGGAAACCAGCGGTTTTCGGTGAGCAGGGGTTTCAAGGTGATAATATTGCCCCGGGGCTGGTTCTTGGCATTGTACACCTTGTATTCCCAGATCTCATAATCGCATACGGTGGCATAGATCTGGTCGTCGTAAGTGGCGGTTACCGATTGCTGGATTGTAACCGTTTCAGAACTGGAAGAGGTCTTTTCGAAATTCTTTCCATAGGTACCTGTCATATAGGCTTCCACACCGAACCCCAGCACCTTACCTCCACCTTTTAAGGTTGCACTTACACCCCAGGATTCGCGAAGGGTTGTGCTCACGGAAACATCGGTTGAACTGGTGGTGGTGTAGGTGGCATAGCTTTCACAATTGCTTCCGTTGTGGCAATAGTTGACATCGAAGATGTTGTCGCCGAACTGGTCGAAATGGGTAGGTGGGGCATTCAGTATTACCAGGGGTTGAACCACATCGGTCTTTGTATATTTAACCCCTTCACCAATGCGAAAAACATCTCCGTCGAAATCTCCTGTCACCAGGAGCCCGGAGCCTGCATTCCTTTCCCAGGAGTTCAGACTGAGGGCGGCTAGTCTTGTAATAACATACTCTTTGGAAAGTGTATAGCTCTCTAATTCATAATTGCCGGAAGCATTTAGCAGCATCAGAATCTCTTTTCCATTGTCTTCCTTGTTGTCCAGGTCGGCAAGAGCAACCGAGGTAAGGGATTCTCCCCAGTTTTTTTCAAGGTATTTGTCTGTGAAGACAAGGTTTCCGGCTGCTGCCGTATAGACCAGGTGAGTATATGTTCCGCTGGCGATAAGCTCATCTCTTCCGTTCCCATTGGCATCGCCCGGCAGCAGGTTGAGGGGAGAGCCGTTCCAGTTCAGCTCTTTCCTGAAAAGGTCATCAGGGTTATATACCAGCTTTTCAAAAGGATCTATCTCCGGAGTTTCGGAATCATCCATCACCTCCATAGGGAAAATAAACAACTCCCCGGGCTCATGGTACTGTGAAAAACCAAATGCGATTTCCATGATGGAATCTCCATCGAAATCTCCCGCTGCTATATCAAAGGACAGATCGAGGTCATCCTCTGTTTTATTAACAGAATGGTCACTGTCAATAAGTTGTTTGACGTGTAATTTGCTGACAAGGGAACTTTGTCCGCTGAAACTGAAAATACTCAGGTAGGATCCCGGTGCAGGATCAGAAGAGTAAAAAACCAATAGTAATTCAGCCTTTCCGTCTCTGTCAAGGTCATCGACGGAAATGGAAAATTTCTCGGAAGTGGAAGCCTCCGCGAGCAATTCAGACTGAAATGAATGAAGTTCCCTGAGGGTGTTTTCTTCATCGAGTCCGAATATATGAATCATAATATGATCTGTTTCAGAAACAAAGGCAATGGCAATCTCAGTTTTTCCATTTCCTGTAAGATCGCCTGCATCAACCAGGATATTCCCCGTGTAGACATCATAGAGCTCGCTTACAGGTCCTGCAGGGATGTGACCGATATAAAAACTGTCGATCGTCAGATCACTCATTCCGGGGATGGAAAAATCGATTCCATTGTTTTCTCCATGACTCACCACCATGTATTCATAGACACCATCGCCGTTAAAATCACCGGTAACCCCGTTGATCAAAGCATTTCCAAGATTATCCATATCGTGCAAGGCCTCAGAGGCGTTAAAGCGGTTGCTTACATTGGAGATGGCTTCGTAATCCTCTTTCAGGCTTAATATGGTATGGGTGAACGAAATGTCGCTGCCATTCTCATAGCCGCTACCGTCATAAATTACCCCCACTTCGGACCTTCCAACAAAACCGTTGGTAGGAGTGATGGGTCCTTGTGACAATAATTCAGGGAGTGAGATACCCGATAACAGGAGCATCAATATCAGAAACGGGAAATGTGTTTTCATAATTTCAATGTTTTGGTTTGATACAAATGTATTTTAAGATCTTTTATTCTGATTATACCTGTGTTGCAATCTTTATAAACTATGTTGTATCTGTATATTGTTCTTAAAAACAAATATTTATACGGAAACTAATTGTTCCCCGGGGGTCAGTCCAAAATACTCCCTGTAACATTTTGTAAAGTAGGCGGGACTGTTAAACCCAACCAGGTAAGCGACTTCGGAAATGGTTCCGGCATGATTAACAAGCAGTTCTTTTCCGCGTTTAAGGCGGTAATTCCGGATGAAATTACTGGCGTTCATATTGATCAACGCCATAAGTTTGCGGTGAAGCTGGCTCCTGCTCATCCCTATTTCCATGCTCAGCCCCTCCACGGTAAATTCTTCGTTGGAGATGTTCTTTTCAATGATATTCATCAGTTTTTGAAGGAACATTTTTTCGACCGATTGGATGGATTCCGGGGAGTTCTGGTAGAGCAGATCCCTTGAATACAGTTCCCTCAGCTCCCTGCGTGTTCTTAGCAAGTTAATCATCCGCTGCTGCAGCTCTTCCACCCGGAAAGGTTTCACAAGGTAATCATCGGCCAAAGCCCTGAGTCCATCCAGTATTCCCTCTTCGCCTGCTCTTGCTGAAAGCAGGATGATGGGTATGTGGCTTGTATTTTTGTCGGTTTTCAGTAGGCGACAGAGCTGGAGCCCGTCCATTCCCGGCATCATCACATCCGAGAGAATGATGTCGGGTATACTGCGCACAGCCTCGTCGAGGCCGGCCTGTCCATTTTCCCTGACCACCACCTGGTAATCATTGGCAAGGCAGTAGTGTATATAATCACGCAGCTCCCGATTATCTTCTATTACAAGCACATGGGGTTTTTCGTTTTCCGTTCTGGCCTCTTCTATCAATACCCCGTTCTGGGCAGCCACCTCTTCGTTGTTGGTGGAATATAAATGAGGAGAAGAGTCAGTAGTCGTCGGGCTAACTGGATTTTCCGGTATTTCCAAGATAAAGGCCGTACCTTCAATCAAAGAGCTTTCCGCTTTCACGGTTCCCCCGAAA
>CAYSMO010000186.1:0-5214 GCA_964432125.1 uncultured Bacteroidaceae bacterium
CGGCCGTGGTGCCCACCTGGATTCATTTGGATTCTGGTTCGCTCGTTGACTTTCCTGGTTGGAAAATCATATATGGGAATTGTAAGGCATACCAGCGTACGGGATTCTTTCAGGATTCTTATAGTAAACAGCGCGGGAAGCGGGATTTTTATTTTAATCAATGTGGTTAATGCCGGCATTCTTGGCAGGAGCTACATAATTCCTAATTCTATTGTACTGATTGATCTTATTACCTCTGTTTACCTGATGACCTCGCTTCGTCTTGCTGTGAAATTTATCTGTTCCGAGCTGACCCATCCCGAGAGATATTCGAAAAAAGTACTGATACTGGGTTCAAATGAACTGGCCATTCTGGCCAAGCGGGCCTTTGATCTTGACGAAGAGAATAGTTACAGAATTGTTGGATATGTTGAGACAAACCGCAATAAATCAGGCAAAAAAATGGGGGGTGTTCAGATATATCCATATACAGAGGTTGATGCTCTGCTTGAAAAACACAACGTCTCTCTTTTTGTTATCGCGACACCAAGTATTTCTTCACAAATCAGAAAGCAGATTATTCAGACCTGTCTTGACAAAGGAGTGGAGGTGAAAACAGTGCCAAGTATCCGATCGTGGCTCGATAATGATCTACAGACAAAACACCTTAAAAGCATCCATATAGAGGACCTGTTGGAGCGAAATCCCATTAATCTTAGCAATGGCAAACTAAAAAAACAATTGTACAACCAAACCATCATGGTTACCGGTGCAGCCGGATCAATTGGTAGTGAAATTGTTCGGCAGCTTTGCCGGTATCCCATAAACAGAATTGTTTTGGTGGATCAGGCTGAAACGCCGCTGTATAATATGGAACTGGCGCTTTCCCAGCTGCAAAATCCGGTTATGTACCATAATGTACTTGCCGATATTACTGATGATTGTCGTATGGACACTATCTTTAAGGAGTTTCGGCCCGACATCGTATATCACGCTGCTGCCTATAAACATGTTCCCGTAATGGAGGACAATCCGCAAGAGGCTGTCAGGAACAATGTCGTTGGAACAAAAATTCTTGCAGATCTATCCATCAAGCACGATGTGAAGACATTCATTATGATTTCCAGTGATAAAGCTGTTAATCCCACCAATGTGATGGGGGCCACCAAGCGGGCCGCTGAAATATATATCCAGTCATTGAATAACAATATTTCCGGAACCCGTTTTATTACTACCCGTTTCGGAAATGTACTTGGGTCGAACGGATCTGTCATCTCCCTGTTTAAAGAGCAGATTGATAAGGGGGGACCGGTTACAGTTACTCATCCTGATATTAACAGGTATTTTATGACCATCTCAGAGGCCTGTCAGCTTGTGCTGGAGGCCGCTTCTATGGGAAATGGAGGAGAAATATTTGTCTTCGATATGGGAAAATCGATCAAGATAGTTAACCTGGCCAGAAACATGATTAAACTAAGCGGCTATGAACCGGATGTGGATATAGAGATTAAATTTATCGGATTGCGACCCGGAGAAAAGATCTTTGAAGAACTTATCTATAGCACTGAAAACAACATACCCACGTACCATCCCAAAATTCTAATTGCGCAGGTGCAGGAATATGATCATGAATGGATCGATGCAAGAATGAAAAGGTTCAAACAGGCATTAAAGAACCAGAATGACAATGAATTGGTTTTGCAATTAAAAGCAACCATTCCTGAGTTTAAGAGCAACAACTCAATTTACGAAAAGCTCGACAAGAAAGCTTCAGCTGTGTAATTGATCACTGAGGTTCCTTTATTTATGTTTAAAGCATTTCAGTTGGACATGGATCATCAATCCCAGGATAAGAAAAGAGTCTGTTTTATGAATTCGAACCGGGTTTGGGGAGGAGGAGAGAAATGGCATTATGAAACCGCATGTTTTTTTGTTCAATTGGGGTATTCTGTCCTGGTGATAACAAATCGGGAAAGTGAATTGTATTACAAGCTAAAAGGGCATCGTGATATCCGTGTAATATCAAAACAAATATCCAACTTTAGTTTCTTAAATCCCTTTAAGTTGTATTTTTTCAAAAGGCTGTTTGAGACACATCATGTCAATTCTATTCTTCTCGGGTTACCAAATGATATGAAATTGGGAGGATTGGCTGCCCGGATGGCGGGAGTTGAGCAGATAATATATAGACGAGGATCAGCTATTCCTGTAAAAAATTCTTTTTATAATCGATTTTTTTTTCGACATGTTTTGACCCGGATCATTACCAATTCGGAAGAGATCAGACATACCATTTTTCAGAGAAACCCCGGGATAATTAATGAAAGCAGGGTGCATACAATTTATAACGGGATTAATCTGGCCAATTGGCCAGCTCCGGGTTTCTTTATGAATGGGAAAGATCGTCCGGTTCACCTTATAATGGGTAATGCCGGTAGGCTGGTAGAACAAAAAGGACAGGACTATCTGATCAGTATAGCACATATACTGAAAGAACGTCATATTGAGTTTAAGTTGTTCATTGCTGGAAGTGGTGAACTTGAGAAGTCGTTAAAGAACAGATGTATGAAGGAGAATCTTTGGAATGAGGTTGTTTTTCTCGATTTTGTGGATGATATTAAAGATTTCTTAAAAGGGCTTGATATCTACCTGTCAACCTCGGTTCATGAGGGATCATCGCACGTTATACTGGAGGCTATGGCTGCAGGAAAGCCTGTTTTGGCTTTTAATATCAGCAGCATGCCCGAAATGATTGTTGATGGCGATTCAGGGTATCTGATTCCATTTGGTGATGTTGAACAATATGCTGATAAGATCATACAGCTTTGGACTGATAAGAGCGCTTTGATCCAGATGGGAAGGAATGCCAGATTGCAGGTTGAGCGCAAATTTGATTTTAACACCAATATTAGAAAGGTTATTGAATTAATTGAAGAGTAAATTTTGAAGACGATCTTTGTCCCCATATTTTTTCTATTCATCTCTATGCTTTGTTCCGGTCAGATTTCTCCTCCGGTAATAGATTTGTATGGAGGGGGATCTGCCGGAATAGGTGAGAATAGACCTTTTTGGAATATTTCAAACCAGCACGGAAAATATTCATTGAATCCCTATGGTGGAATAGTTGGTTTTAGTATTGAAGCGGTAGACAGCTCCAAATCATTCCTGCGTTTTGATTATGGCTTAGAATGCTTTTATCCGGGGGCACGAGAGGCTGGGTTTAAAATTCATCAAGGATATGCCGCTATTAAGACTTCATTGCTGACCTTTTGGGCCGGAAGGAAGGAGGAGGTGATCGGAAATCAGGACAGCATCCTTTCAACAGGCGGCTCGGTTTGGTCTGCCAATGCCCGGCCAATGCCCAAACTTGTACTCGCCACGCCCGGATATGTAGATGTCCCATTCACAAAGGGTTATGTTGAAGTGAATGGCTCGTTAGCACATGGTTGGTTTGAAGAGGACCGGTATGTGAAGAATCTTTATATGCATCAGAAACACGCCCACGTTCGTTTTGGGGGTGACTTTTTTATCAATGCATCAGTGGGACTTATTCATTTTGCGCAGTGGGGAGGAGAGTCTCCGAATCCAAGGTTTGGGGTATTGCCCTCAGGCTGGGATGCCTATAAAAAAGTCTTCGTCGTGAAGGAAGGGGACCCGGGAGCAGTCGATACGGGAGAAGTGATCAATAAACTTGGCAACCACCTCGGAGCACGTAATTACCGTATTGATTACAAACATGAAAGATTTACCACCTCATTCTATTTTCAAACTATTTTTGAGGATAATTCCGGTTTTTCAAAACCGTTCTATAAAGATGGCGTTAAAGGTCTTGTGATCAGGACAAAAGACTCCGATCGTCTTGTAAACCACATTGTCATGGAATACATTCAAACTACCTGGCAGTCTGGTTCGGTTCATGATATATCAGACAGCATAAAACTGGTAGGGGATGACGATTACTATAACCATTACATTTACCTGAGCGGATGGTCTTACAAGTGGTTTACCCTGGGCACACCGCTAATCACCTCTCCGGTATATTATGGGAATAATACCAGATTGTATAATAACAGGGTAATGGCATTACATGTAGGTTTGGGTGGAGTAATTGGAGGGTTGGACTACCGCACATTCTTTACTTACAGCACAAATAAAGGAACGTATAAAAAGCCATCTTCCCAAAGGAATCAATTCAGTTGGTATCTTGAAACCACGCTGCCTGCTATCTGGCAGGGAATCGACCTGAACATCATGCTGGCGGCAGATATAGGCCAGATGTATGGCAATAACCTCGGAGTAAATCTTCTACTCAAAAGAACATTTAGACCATTCGATCAATGATGACCCCTGAGCTGTATTACAACGCAGTTTCAAATGGCCATCAGGTCAGGGGCTTGTTCAGGGTTCCTTCTTTGGCTATTCCTGGTCCCTCTGGAGCGGTTCCCCTTCAGCGGATGTGTCGAATTCCAGTTAGCATGCAGTATTATCGGCGTATTTTGCTTCTTTTATACTGCGTAGTTCTGCGTTTCTGCTTTCTGTAAGATTTTGAACTTTTGAACTTTGTCCGGTTCCTGGAGTACTCCGATTTGTCCATCATCATCAGTCCCCTTCTCTGGGCATCAATCGTGCTTTGTCTCGATGTTGCACAAGAGGGAAACACACAACTGAGAACAAACAGAAAGAATACCCCCACAATAAGGTGTCTCCTGTTTAATTGTCTCATTTTCCTTGCTTTTTATTGTTCCGTCAGGTTACATTCTACATGGCTATACTATTAAACTGTAACGTATGGAATGCAAAAAAGTTATAGATATTTTGTCTTATAGCTTCGCAGCCTCCTGCCTTGCCCTTTCAACGATTGCATCACCTTTGCGATCAGCCTCTTCAACGAGCCTGGCCGACTGCCTCTCTGCCTGCTTTACCAGCTCTTCGGCTGCCTTCTTCGCGGCGATCTGTTTGAGCGGATTGTTTCCAGCCTCCTTGATCAGTTGTTCCCCCTTCTTTTCAGCTTCAGATATCAATTTATCACCTGCCTGTCGGGCCTCCCCCGCCAACCTGGCCTTCTCAGCCTCCGCATTTTCAATCAGCTCAGCAGCCCTTTGGGTCGCCTCCTGTTTCACCTCATCCTTTACCCGTTCGACCTCTTCGGTGACCTTCTCCTTCACCGCCTCTTTTACAACTTCCTTTACCGTCCCCTCTCCGCCGGTCAGGTGTCGATCGGAAAGCGCGTACCGT
>CAYSMO010000187.1:0-5198 GCA_964432125.1 uncultured Bacteroidaceae bacterium
CCATTGTTCTTTTTGTGATATACATGATTCCGCACAGCATGCACGGCTCTGAACTTGATTTTGAGACGGGTGAGGTTATCACCGGAGCAGTCGCTTTACTTATTATTCAATTGAGAAATATCAGATTAAAACCTGTTTGTATTAACAGGCCATTATAGTTATCTTCGAATTACAATTTTACAGATAAAGTCAATGAAAAAATACCAATGCACTGTATGCGGTTTTGTTTATGATCCAGTTGAAGGTGATCCGGATTCAGGAATTGCACCTGGCACTCCATTTGAAGAGATTCCAGATGACTGGTCCTGTCCGGTCTGCGGTGTTACAAAATCAGAATTTGAGCCAGTTGAATAGGGATTTTATAATTCCCTTCCCGTTCAGTTTTGCTATGAATAGATCTTGATCGGTTCCGTTTGGTCCTATTAATTTAGCGCTGTAAGGGAGCATTTTGAAGCAGTGCCAATAAAAAATCCCAAAATCTTCCAACCGAAGCAATCTCTATTCGCTCTTCAGGGGTGTGGGCTCCCTTTATGGTAGGTCCAAATGATACCATATCCAGTTGAGGATACTTCTCCAGGAACAGTCCACATTCCAGTCCTGCATGAATAGCTTTAATCTCAGGTTCCTGACCGAACAAATCTTTATATATTTTTTGTGAAATTGTTAGAATTTCAGAAGTTGGATCGGGCTCCCATCCGGGATAGCCACCGGAATGAGTAACTTCTGCACCAGCCAGGGTAAAAAGCGCTGCCATTCTGTCTGCTATATCACGCTTAGCTGATTCCTTTGAACTCCGGTGACTGGTAAGCACTTCAATAAAATTCGGGTCAGAATCTTTTATCAAAGCAAGGTTGGTTGAAGTCTCCACCAAGCCTTCAATATCATGACTCCAACCAATCACACCATGTGGACATCCATACAGCATGTTTAATAATCTGCGCTGGAAGCCTCTTTTAAATCGCACTTCCGGAAGTTTTGCCGGTTGAATGCTCATTTGAAACCCAGGTTCAACATCACATATTTCATTCGAAAGCGCTTTATAAAATGAATTGAAAAACTCCTTGATCTCTCCCTCAATCTCATCGCTGAACAGGATAACAGCTGAGGCTTCGCGTGGAATAGCATTCCGCAGTTTCCCACCTTCAAACGAGGCAACATGGATCTTGAATTTCTGATCCATATTCCACAACATACGGTTCATTAGTTTGATGGCATTTCCAAAACCTTTATGTATTTCATCACCTGAATGTCCGCCCTGTAAACCTTCCAATGAAATTTTTATAGCATTTTGCTTTTCAGAAACCCGTTTTGTCTCTTTTCTGAACATGCCAATGGTATCCATTCCCCCTGCACAGCCAATAAATATCTCTCCCTCATCTTCAGAATCGAGATTAAGGAGGATTTTCCCATTCATAAAATCTTTCTCTAAACCGAAAGCACCTGTCATACCGGTTTCTTCATCAACTGTAAACAGGCATTCAAGGGGGCCATGTTTGATCGCATCAGATGCAAGGATAGCTAGTGAGGCAGCAATTCCAATGCCATCGTCAGCTCCCAGGGTGGTCCCTTCTGCTGTTACCCATTCATCCTTAATTATAGCTTTAATAGGATCTTTTGAAAAATCGTGCGCGACATCCTTAAGCTTTTCGCCCACCATGTCCACATGACTTTGAAGGATCACGACTTCCCGGTTTTCATACCCTTTTGAGGCTGGCTTGCTAACAAGTAAGTTTCCGGTTTTATCCTTTTTATATTTCAGCTTTTTCTCTTCTGCAAATTGCTCAAGGTACTGAATAATTTTCTCTTCGTTGCGTGATAACCGGGGAATCTCAAGTATTTCTTCAAAATAACTCCACACCTCAGTCGGCTCTAGCTCTCTCATTTGATTATTGTTAATCGGCTATTAAACAAAAAATAATCTATATAATATATTGCTAAACATAGTTAGAAATAACAAGTAAAATGCTTCCAAGTTATATCTTTAGCAAAGATAATAAACAAACTTACTTCAAACGATAAAACTACTATTTAGATGACACGTACCATTGTATCGATGCCCGGAGATGGCATCGGAAGAACTGTTTTAGAAGAGGCAATCAGAATTGTTGAACATGCAGGTTTCAAAGCGAAATGGATAGAAGGAGATATTGGCTGGGAATTCTGGGTAAAAGAGGGCAATCCGCTTCCGGACCGTACGATCCGACTGCTTGAAGAGCATAAGGTCGGATTGTTTGGTGCGATTACTTCCAAACCAAAAGATGAGGCGATGGAGGAGCTGGATCCATCATTGCTCGATAAGGGTATGGTATACTCGAGTCCAATCGTGGGACTCAGACAGCATTTCAACCTGGATATATGCATCCGGCCATGCAAAACCTATAAAGGAAATCCGCTGAATTTCATCAGAAGAGGAAAAGACGGTGAAATTGAAGAACCGCTGGTCGATGTGGCGATCTTCCGGCAAAATACCGAGGGATTATATGGGGGCGTTGAATGGAGCAATCCTCCGGACCTTGTCTATGAAGCACTGCTGACGCATCCGAAATTCAAAAAGAATTTCGCCGAAGTACCTAAAGAAGAACTTTCCATTTCGACCCGCATCTTTACGAAAAAGGCAACAGAGCGAATCCTCAGGGCATCATTTAATCATGCCAGGAAATTTGGTTACAAGAGTGTAACTGTATGTGAAAAACCGAATGTTATCAGAGAGACCTCCGGAATGATGTACAGGATGGCAAGGGAGATGCAGCGCAATGATTTTCCGGATATTGAGCTTTGGAACACCAATATTGATGCACAGATGATGTGGCTAACAAAGAATCCTGAGAACTACGGTGTGATTGTTGCCGGGAATATGTTTGGAGATATTGTCTCTGATGGATTTGCCGGACTGATTGGCGGATTGGGGTTTGCCTGCAGTGCAAATATTGGTGATGAGGTAGCTGTATTTGAACCTACCCACGGTTCGGCCCCTAAATATGCCGATTATAGCACCTCCATCGTCAATCCGATCGCCATGGTGGAATCTGCCTGCATGATGCTGGACCACCTCAATGAAGAGGATATCTCTGACAGAATCCGAAAGGCCATTGCCACCGTTATTGAAGAGGGATCGGTAAAAACCTATGATATGATGAAGCTTCCCGGTCGTGCCGATGTGATTAAGCATGGGGCTGCAACGACCAGGGAGATGGCAGATGCTATAATACGTCAAATATAAACAGCCCGATTATGACAACCAAAGAGAGTGTGAATCAACTTTGGCCCGAAATCGAATGGATCACCAACCTGAAAATGAGGGAGCAGGTTGCAGACACATGGGCATTGGCACTTGAAAAAAGTGTTCTTACACCGAATGATCTCAAATGCATACCATTTACACTTTTATGCGGACCAGACCTGAAAGTTAGTTTTATGGATCATAAGAGAGCTGTAGTGCATATTGCATGGGAGAGCGGACAAAAGATGAATGAATTTTTCGGAGATGCACTGCCTGTTGACATGGATACGCTGATTGCAGGAGCCATTCTTGCAGATGTGGGCAAACTTCTTGAGTATGAACTGGATGATTCAGGAAAGGCGGTGCAGGGAATGTACGGAAAATACCTGCGTCATCCCTTCTCAGGAGTTTCATTGGCAGAACAATGTGGCGTTCCCCCGGGAGTGTGCCACATTATTGCCACCCACGCGGGAGAGGGGGACATGGTAAAAAGATCAACGGAGGCCTATATTGTGCACCATGCAGATTTCATGACCTTTTTACCTTTTAAGGAGCGTCTGGAAATATCTTAAGGACCCATTTTTCCTGCTGAATTTCAATAGATCTGGAAAAGGGTCTATTAATTGACTTTTCTTACTGCGTCAATTACGGTTCCGTCGACCCATTTGATCACAGCCACAATTTCATCTTCAAATTCAGGTAACTGAGGGACTCCACAGATTTTTTCTGCCTCCTCCTTTAGCGCTTCAATCGTTTTGAGCGGCAGTCCGGAATCCTTTACAGCGGCTATTAAATCCTTTCTTAAAGGGTTGACGGCGATCCCCCGTTCTGTAACGATCACATCAATCAATTCTCCTGGTCCGCATAAAGTTGTTACACGGTCCCTGATCACCGGTATCCTGTCGCGAAACAGCGGCACAGGCAGGATAACAGTTTTAGAGAACAGACAATTCTGCCAACCCCCAATTCCATGCAACAGGTATCCATCAGAATGTGTAACAACATTCGCATTAAAATCTGTATCAACTTCAGTAGCTCCCAATATGGCCACATCAACCATACCGGCAAAATTACCCTTCCCGTGGTAATTGTAGCTTGTAAAAGGACTTGTCCAAACGTGTCCGGGATTCTCTGCCATTGACCGAACACCATCGAGGTCAAAAGTTTGCCCATCGAGAATATACTCGATCAGCCCCTCCTCCAGCATCGCAACCAGGTATTTGTTGCTTCCTCCCCTGGCAAAGCGTGCCTTGATTCCCTTTTCGACCATTATTTTCCTGAAATATTCGCCAACGGCCAGGGAGGTGCCGCCGGCACCGCTCTGAAAAGAGAAGCCATTCCTGATAATCCCTGCCGCATCACAGAATTTTGCTGTTAGCTCAGCAAGCAATAGTCTATCGGGGGAACGCGTGATGCGGGTGGTGCCGGAGATAATCCGCGCAGGATCTCCCAGTTTGTCCACCTTTACTGTATAATCGACATAGTTGCCCTGAATCTGCCATGGGACGCAGGGAAACTCGACCATATTATCGGTCACAACAATCACTTTATCAGCATATTGTGAATCCGCCAGCGCAAACCCCAGCAATCCGCAGGCTGAATCACCAAACAGTCCGTTGGCATTTCCGAAAGGATCAGCCGTCGGAGCTCCAATAACAGCGATGTCGATCTCTACCTCTCCATCCTGCACCGCCTGATAACGGCCTCCATGCGACCGCAACACCCCTGTTCCCTGCATATGTCCCTCCGAAACAAACTTACCCAGTGGACCGTTCATACTGCCCTCAATGTGATGGATCGTACCGTCCTGAAGATATGGGATAAGGTGGGCATGACAGGGGAATGATGCTGAGGGAAACCACCTGAGCCCTTTTACTCCCAGCTCATGGGCTATATCGAAAATCATGTTTGCCAGGTAGTCGCCATCTCTGAAATGGTGGTGTGTGGAGATGGTCATACCGTCTTTGAGTCCGGCCCT
>CAYSMO010000188.1:0-5189 GCA_964432125.1 uncultured Bacteroidaceae bacterium
ATTCATTTTTTTCATTTATATAGCTTAATCCGAAACAATAACTGTCTGAAACATCTTTTCTGAATCATCAGCGCCAGCAGTAGTTGGAAACAGAACGTCTCCAAGGCTTGTTTCTGCCGACACGTACCATTCAAAGTCCTCAGATTGACCGGGAATAATTCCCCTGAAAACGCCACGATTTTCATGTTTCAGGGGAACTATAAAAAATGCATCGGTTCCCAGCGGACGATAGTGTAATAAGGGATCTTTAACCTCTCCCATGATAAGGGCTTTGATAATAAGCGGTTCATCTGGTTTCACCTGAGTGCGGAGTGGCATACAAGTAATAAATTTATCACCTAAATAATCCATGGAAGGATCTTTATCTTCAGGCAATGTTCCCCCTGCTTTCAGAAAATTCGCATCATATTTTCCTTCCAGCCAGTTTCGCCAGGTACGCCAGTGAAGGTTTAAAATCACCCCAAGGTCAACTTCATCGTAAACACGCTGAACCTGAAGGGACATAATTTGTTCCCACAAACGAGCTAATTTAGAACGATGTGTTGCGGCGCCAGAAAGATCACCAGAATTTGTCTTTGCCTCATATTGATTCAGTTCTGAGGAAAAATGAGCCATGTATTTATGGGCTTTAAATACATTGTGCCAATAATCGAAACGGGCCAGATTGCCCTTACCATTAACAGATTTTCGAAGTTCATCCATTCGATCAACCCAGTTAAACCAATCCTTTTCCTCCGACCAGGGACCCCATTTATGGTCACTGCCCCAGTCTCCACCAGTTATGTATCCTTGTGAATAAATATCATCTGCGCCTTCTGTAAAATCGGTTACATTTTTAAATCGTATATCATTTCTTTTATCAAAATCAGCCAGAATCGAGGCCATTTCTTCAGCAGCTTTACCTTTTCCAAATTCATGATATGCCCAATCCAGGTGTATTTCCTCTATCCTTTTATTACGCACTGGATGATTTAAGGGAATATCGATTTTGATTTCCTGATCAGTAGGGGCATAATCCCATGTAAGGTTTTTAAAGGCGGCAAACATATGAGCAATCATCTTGGTACGCCAAAATTCTCCCATAAAACCATCAGCATTTTGTTCATAAGCAAGCAATCCGTCTTCAAGCACCCGGTACATGTGGAATGAGGGTTGTTCCAGTGCAAAATCGTATTCCATCCATGTAAATGGCCATTTCACCCGTTCTTCAGGAACCATATCAATCCATTCTTCTGTTTCCATATGATCACCTTCCTCATTGTATGGAGGATTCATAAAAGAATAGGCTGCATTCGGATCTTTCAAAACATCCCCGAACACATCTGGATCACCCTGGGCACCAAACACCCATCCACCGAGTGCAAACTGATCAAAAGGTTTTTCCGGCATACTTTCGTAAACTTCAACCGCATTTCGCAGGCTTTGCTTTGCAGCTTCGACTCTCACTGGATCTTCAGACGCTCCTCCCCAAGGCATCCATATCTCAGTTGTCCATATCCAGAAATAATCAACCGGAATATCATTATATAAAAGCCATTTATACATGCCTTTATACAACTCTTTCGATGCTACCTCTGAAACGGGGTCAAGCTTATACACATCTTGTAATCTTTCCTGGAGTACCGTTGGAACACCATTTACAATCTCCTCACCTCTGGTTTCCGCATCTTTGCCGAGCGGAATTTCAATGCCGGTGGCTGTTTTTACACCCAATTCATTTGCATAGGAAAACACTTCACTGAACAGCCTGGCTGCATTATTGAATGAATTGATGTACCCGCGCTGGTCCGTATGATAAGTTTCTCCGATTATTTCAGTAGGGTAACCATCGGTGGGAAACAGTTGATTCGTTCCTCCATAAAGGTCACTGGTATTGGTTTTCCCCCAACCAATAATATCCTGGTGCGTATGAAAGAAGGTGGCATTAAAGGCATAATCAACGGTTCCGTCAGGGTTAAGATCATCCTCATGGCCCAACCAAACATTGAGGTTTGGCCCATAATCACCTACATGGTCATCCTCCGGATCGGACATATAGGTATGAAGCCCAACAAAATTCATCCCCATCTTGGGCAACTGAGAAAGGTACATTTTCCAATCATCCTGGCTCCACATAACTGCCCCGGCTGGGAAATTCTGAAACGGCTGGGCTCCACGGGTTTCCCATTGCCGACCATTCTTGGTAACCGGTTGGCCCTGTTCATCAAAATCTGTAATATCCAGTGAAATTTTCTTATCAGGGATCACATCCCCATGCAAATAAAACCGGCATCCGAGCTTTTCTGCAAAACGGTAAGAGGCATACAAGGTACTTATTGGGGTATCACCTGAAATTTGAAGAATAGTCCTGTTATTATCTACCGTTGATTTAATAAGAAATCCCCCATCAGGGGCTGTTTGTTTACTAATAGTTTTTACCATTTTATTGGAATCGACACCAACAAGAATGATATCTCCTTCATCAGGGATTGATTTCACTTCTTTCAGAGGCAACAATTCTCCGGTCCGAAGATATAAATAGCGTCTTATTTCCTTGGCAGCCAAAACCTCTTGCTTTGAGCTATTGTTTGGTAATACTATTTGCTGGGCAAAAACATGATTATAGCTCAACAGAGAAATGAAAACAATGCCAATCCATATTTTAAACTTAATTTGTTTCATCATCGTTGTCTTCTTTAATTATTTGCTGATAAATTTAAAACGACTACAGTTTGATAGTTTCTTTTGTCTTTGGAGGCTCCGGCAGATGCAGGGTAAATAACATCGCCCAAACTTGTATTGGCGGTGATATACCATTCAAAATCTTCCTTTTGTCCTGGAATAGAACTTTTGTATACTCCCCGGTCATCATGTGTCATCTTCACCGTCTTAAAAGAGTCATTTCCTAAACTGCGATAATGTAATGTGGGATTTTCCACCTTACCCATTATCAATGCTTTGATGTCAAGCGATTCTCCACTGCGAACTTGCGTCAAAACCGGTATACATGTAATAAATTTATCACCGGTGTAACTTTGGGATGGTTCACTGTCTTCCGACAATGTGCCCCCAGCCTCAATAAAGTTGGCATCATAAATACCTACAACCCAGTTCTCCCAGGTTCTCCAGTGTAGATTAATAATTTCACCCAAATCCACCTCATCATAAACCCGCTGCACCTGTGCATTCATCATATGCTCCCATATTCTGGCCAATTTTGACCGGTGTTCTGCTGCAGAAACGAGGTCGTCTGAAGCTGTTTTTGCTTTATATTGATTCAGTTCACAAGAAAAATGAGCCATGTGTTTATATACTTTAAATACATTGTGCCAGTAATCAAACCTTGCTTGATTTCCTTCCCCTTCGATCTGATTTTGCAGATTTGCCCAGTTATCAATCCACTCGAGTTTTTTCTTTTCTTCCTCCCATGTTCCCCAGGGTTCTTCAGTCCACCAAGCTTCTCCGGTAATATATCCCTGGGAATAAATGTCATCTGCACCTTCCGAAAAATTAGTTACATCTTTAAATGTTCTATCCTTCCAATTCCTGTCAAACCTGGATAAATCCTTAGCCATCTGGGTAGCTGCAGGGCCATGGCCAAATTCATGGGAAGCCCAGTCGAGGTACACCGAATCAACCAGGGCATAAATATTTTGATCATCAGCAGGTAATTCCACCTCAATTTCTTGTACTGTTGGAGCATAATCCCAGGTTGCTTCCTTGTATGCTGCAAACATCACTGAAAGCATTTTCGTCCGCCAGAATTCTGCAATTAACCCATTGGTTTCTTTTTCATAAGCACTGTTGGCATCATGTAAAACCCTGTAAACATGGAATTGGGGTTGCTCCAGGCCATAGTCGAATTCAAACCATGTAAATGGCCATTTCACTTTTTCAGAGGGAATGTCATCAGTCCATTCATCAGCTCCCGGATAAGGGCCAATTTTGCCAAATGGGGCGCTCATAGAAGAAAAAGGAGTCTTTGGATCAGGAAAAACCTTAGAAAACAGGTTTGGATTGTTTTCTGCTCCCAACATCCACCCTCCTGTTGCAAATTTTTTGAAGGGTTTAGGATTCATATCTTCAAACACGCGAACAGCAGTTTTCATATTTTCCAGGGCTGCTGCAACCCGTATGCTATCCCGGGAGGCACCTCCCCAGGGCATCCAGATTTCTGTAGTCCATATCCAAAAATAGTCTACTGGTATATCATTCTTTATTAACCATTTGTACATGCCGCGGTATAATTCTTCGGAGGCTTCCTGTGAGAGTGGATCCAAACCATACGTATCCCGCAAACGATCCTGAAGTATTTGAGGTATTCCATTGATCATGGGTTCTTCACCCATTTCCTCATCTCTTCCAACAGGGATCTCAACGCCTGTAGCAGTTTTTATTCCAAGTTCATTGGCAAGTGTGAACACCTCGCTGAATAACTCTGCGGCCCTGTTAAATGAGCGGGTATAGCCTTCCTGATCTTTATGATAGGTTTTCCCGATTATTTCGTAGGGATAGCCATCGGTAGGAAATAACTGACTTGTTCCTCCTATAAATTCACTTGTGTTAACTTTTCCCCATCCGATAATATCCTGTTGCGTATGAAAAAAAGTTGCATCATAGGCAAAATCCACTGTTCCATCAGGATTCAAATCCTTCTCATGCCCAATCCAGATATTCAATGTAGGTCCGTAATCACCGACTGCATCATCCTCCGGGTCTTCCATGTACGTGTGAAGGCCGACAAAATTCATCCCCATTTTGGGTAACTGGGCAATGTACATTTTCCAGTCATCTTTGCCCCACATTACCGCTCCTGCAGGAAAATTCTGGAAAGGTTGAATTCCTCTTGTTTCCCATTGATGTCCATTATTGGTAACAGGTTGACCCTGTTCGTCAAAACCAGAAATATCCAACGGTATTTTCTTATCCGGGATTACATCCCCATGCAAATAAAATCGGCAACCTAATTTTTCAGCAAAGCGATATGCCGCATAGAGTGTGCTGGCAGAATCATCGCCGGAGATCACGAGTGCAGCTCTTTTACTATCCTTCTCTGATTTTATGAAAAATCCACCAATGGGAGCTTTGTGATTGCTGATTTGTTTTACCAATGGATTAATATCATCCGATACAAGAATGAAGTTTCCGTGCGAAATATCAGAGACCGCTGACAAATCTAATAATTCACCTGTTCTTAGGTATATATATCG
>CAYSMO010000189.1:0-5130 GCA_964432125.1 uncultured Bacteroidaceae bacterium
AAGGGTTTCCGCCGGATAATTGGGTTGGTTTAACTTCCTTCCCCTCCAGGTGGGATACATTTCTGACAGGGGGATCTCTATCCATTCCCAGGAACCGGAAGTCTCAAAAAAACAGGCATAGGAATGGCGTTCATTTCTGCCGGACTTTACCCTGAACTGATATCGCAGGCCATCCCCTTTCAGGCGGATGGCTATGCTTTTGTAAGCGCCCATTTCCATCTGTTGAAATACATGCCTTAAAGAAGCAAATCCCCCATTATTCTCGAGAGATACGTTGCCTGAAAAAACTGCATGGCCCTGTCCGTTAATCTCAAAGGTACTGTTGGAACGGCCCCCCATCACCACATCATCCACCGTAAACCAGTTTTCCAGGGGGCTTCCCCGGTTGAAATCCACAAACATACTCTCTGCATTAAATACCAATCCTATGATTAAGAGTGACATCATATCTTCATAAAAAACACCCTTGCCGGCAATTGGTTCAAATATTCCGAAGGGTAAATTACTGAATAAGTAGATGAAGCATTCAAACATTTCTTTCTGTGAAATGTTCATAGTTGTTGCAAGGCCCGACTAATACACATCAAGTGATTCGATTATTCCGCAAAATCAGACATCGTCTGCTTTCAGAAAACAACTATGGGATATACATTCTGTATGCTTCTGGAGAGATGGTGCTGGTGATCATAGGTATCCTGCTGGCCCTTCAGATAGATAACTGGAGCCAGGTAAGGGCGGACAAAAAAAGTTAAAGCTATTTCCTGAAGCAGATACAGGGAGAATTGATATCAGACAGCCTTACGGTATATCAGCATAAGCTGGTGTATGAAAACAATATGATTCTGATAGCCGCATTGGTTGAAGCAGTTCATCAGCCAGATAACATGGATGAATTTAATACTGCTGTCAGGGAATATTTGGATGGTGTATGGACAGCAATGTTTATCAGTGTGAACAATGCCACTTTCGAGGAAATGAAATCCAGTGGCAAACTCGGCATCATAAAAAACAATGCCCTCAGAAACAGGATCGTGGGTATTTATGGCCAATTGAGCCATACCCAGCAGGTAGTGTTAGCCAACTCAAATTTTCTATCTCCCATGGATGTTAAGCTGAGTTTTGATTACTCCATGGCCAGGTTCCTGGAGGAACAACAGCCCCTGTTTGGAAAATACATTTCAGAAGAGGATGTCTATCAACTGAAGGAATTCTCCAAAGAATTGGAAAGCAATGCCGCCAACTGGCATTGGTCCATGGTGGAGCTCATCCCCCTTCTGGAGGCTCAATTGAAAGAAATGAGATCTGTGCTTCAGGACATTGAAAACTATCTGGTACCTGAATCAGGAAGATGACATGGAATCTGATGGTACAGCTCGATCAGAGATAGGAGATTGAACGGGAACAGCAGTGAGTTTTTCCAATTCTTTTTCAGCCTCCATCCAGTCAGAATAGGCATCTCCGGGAATGCCCTCCCTCATCCTGCTAACATAAATTTCATAAGCAATCTGTCGGACCAGCCTGATCCTGCTTCGCTTCAAAGCAGATATTTTTCTGCATTCGAAAACTGTCTTTGAGATCATGGTGAAACTGAATTTTCGCTTATGACCCTGAAATGGATTTTGGTCACATGCTACATGGAGTCTTGGCCCGGAGAAGGAGACATTTCCACCCGCATCCTGGGCAGACTCTGGGGATAGTTCTCCTGCAAAAAGGAGATCAGCCTTTCCCTGACAAGCACCCGGAGGTCCCAGGCTGTAGGGGAATCGACAGTGGACATAAGAGCCCGGATCTCCAGTGTCTTTTCGGTGGCATTGGTTACCTGCATCACATTCACTTTTCCGTCCCACAAGTCACTCTCTTCAAGGATCCGTGTGAATTCCTTCCTGAGCTCCCCGATGGGAACCTGATAATCGGTGTAAATGAAGACGGTTCCTAATATATCTGCAGACACCCGTGTCCAGTTTTGAGAGGGATTTTCAATGAAGTAGGGGGTTGGTACGATCAGCCGGCGCTTGTCCCAGATCCTGACCACCACATACGTGAGCGTGATCTCTTCGATCCAGCCCCATTCGTTTTCCACAATCACCACATCCTCGATCCGGATGGGCTGGGTCAAAGCAATCTGAAAACCTGCCAGAATGGAGGCCAGCAGTTTCTGGGCTGCAAAACCAATAATAATTCCAGCTACTCCCGCAGACGCGAACAGGCTGATTCCGATTCTTTTGATTCCATCAAAGGTCATCAGGGCAATGGCGAAGGCAATCAGGATCACTATGAAAATGAGGATCCGCTCCAGGACCCTGAACTGGGTATACACTTTCCGTGCCTTCAGGTTATCCTTCTCATCCATATCGTATTGGCGAAGGATCAGTTCCCGGGTAAGGTTGATGGATTTGATCAGCAGCCATGTGACACAGAAGATGATCGAAACGGTAATAAACTGTTTGACCGACGCAGAAGCCTTCTCTCCCAGGGTAAACAATTCTTTCAGGACTATAAAATCGAAAAGCAGGACCACCACCAGGGCCGGATTTTTAAACTTTTGCCAGGCTTTTCCCAATGTGCTATCGGGCGATTTCCTTCCTATCCGGACTATGATTACAGAAATTAATAAATAGAGCAAAAGGCTCCCCGCCACCACCGCAAGGGCAATGATCCATACAGGAACATCTGTATTGGCTCTTTGTGCCAGCTGATCTAAAGATTGCTTAAGATATTGTTCCATAATTACTTAGGATTTACTTCAAGCTTCCTGCTAAGGTACCAAAAAATCCTCAGGATCATTTGGTTTCATTCAATTTACAATTTCCTGATCACTTCAAATTGTTTGCCCTGTGAGATAGCCGGGAAAATGGGTCTGACTGGTTTGATTTGACCCAGCCCTTTTATGCTTCCTACATCAGGGTGGCCACCACAGATATCTAGAAAACCCAGATTGGTACTTTCCAGCGAAATTTCTTTTCCTTGCAATTTTTCAAGATCGTAGCCTCGCTGATTCTGATCATCATAGATTTTCACGGGATTAATTGAACGTACTGTTCCCCCACCATATAGACACAATTAATCTCTTTATTGTCTGTATAACAGTTATATACAGGCTTCCCTGACAGATTCGACACATACCCGAATACAGTATATATAATTTATATTACCGTATTATGCTAATAATTTAGAATAAATTAATAATTCGCACGGACCTTATAAACAATTAAATCATAGTTTGTTAATAAGTTGCTCTATTATCTGGACATGTATTTAAATGATATAATATATTTATAACACAGTATAAATAAACAGTATCATGAAGCCAGAATCCTTCTTTCTGTCCCCGGAGTTGGTCTCCCATAAACAATATGAAGCCCTGAGGATGTACTTTACAGAACACAAACCAGCTCAAGAGGTAGCCTCACGCTTCGGATATACTTATCGTGCATTTACTTCCCTGGTCGCTTCTTTCAGGAATAAACTGGAAACTGATCCCACGGGTTCTTTCTTTTTTGTTGAGCACCGGCCTGGAAGGAAGGTTTCTTCACAGACCGATCAGACCAAATTACTTGTCATTGAGATGCGGAAGAAGTATTACTCGGTACCTGACATCAAGGTTGCTCTTGACGGACTGGGGCTACCCTTATCGGAGAAGCATATTTACAACATCGTATCGGCAGAAGGGTTCTCCCGTTTACCCAGACGTGCCAAGCTTGTCAGGCAACAGTTGGACAGTGTACAGATAGCTGCAGAGAAATCATCTCCACTGGATTTTGCTCCGGAGGTTTTTAAAAGTTCCAATGCAGGGATACTGATGTTCCTGGGTCTGATAAGGCGTTACAAAATAGACACTGTTATTGACAAGTCAGACTATCCCGGCACATCGGTTATTGACAAGACCTCTTCTATTCTTAGTTTTTTGGCACTCAAACTGGCAAACCGCCGTCGGTACTCTTCTGATGATACATGGTGTATGGACCGGGGCATGGGACTGTTTGCCGGGCTTAACGTGTTGCCCAAGACAGCGTGGTACACTTCATATTCCGACCGGGTTACCAGTGAGATGAATCAAAAGTTCTTGAAACAGCTTCATCGTTTATGGAGCAAAGCAGGGTTATTGGAGGACACCTCCAACCTGGACTTCACCACCATCCCTTACTGGGGAGATGATACCCACCTGGAAAACAACTGGTCAGGCAAACGCGGCAAGGCTCTCAGCAGCATGCTGGCTGTGCTTGCACAGGATCCCGATACCGGATTGATTGATTATGGCAATGCGGATATCCTGCAAAAGGATGAAAGCGCTGTTGTTCTTGAATTCCTGGACTTCTACCACAGTGGAACAACGAAAAAAGATAACAAGCTCCGATATATTGTTTTTGACAGCAGGTTCACCAATTATGAGAACCTGAGAAAGCTGGACCAGGCAGAGATAAATTTTATCACCATCCGCCGAAGAGGGAAAAAGATACTCGAAAGAATATCTAATCTGCCTGCACAGGGATGGAAAAAAGTGAAGGTTGAATGTGCCGGAAGTAAACACAGAATCTTGCGTGTGTATGACGAGCAAGTGTTCCTGAAAGGATATGACAAACAGATCAGGCAAGTCATCATTACCGGTCATGGGAAAATCAAACCGGCTATGATCATTACAAACGATTTTGATTTGGCTATTGAAAAAGTGATCAGAAAATATGCGCGTCGCTGGATAGTTGAAAAATCAATCTCGGAACAGATTGATTTCTTTCACTTGAACCTGGTCTCCTCTTCTATGGTCATCAAGGTCGATTTTGATCTGACTATGTCAATACTGGCCAACAATCTGTACCGATTACTTGCTTTGCAACTGGAGCGATACGAACATCTTTCTGTTCAGAGCCTCTATGACAAGTTTGTTCTCAATGGTGCTGATGTCATTATCCAGGAAGATGCGATCACAGTACAGCTGAAGAAGAAAAGAAATCTCCCCCTGATACTGGAGGTAATGCAAAC
Organism: uncultured Bacteroidaceae bacterium; assembly: GCA_964432125.1. Classification (GTDB taxonomy): domain Bacteria; phylum Bacteroidota; class Bacteroidia; order Bacteroidales; genus M55B112. Next base: position 4,978 of record CAYSMO010000189.1, read on the forward strand.
CTTCTCCCGCCAGAAATACCCCTGGCTTGATGGTAAGAATGTTATTTTTGAAGGAGCAACATACTCGTAGATAAAAATACGGGTGGTTGTTTGCCGTGAAATTCTATGATCATGTTTATTTTCGGGACCATTCTCTGGATGGCGGAACGCGAT
>CAYSMO010000190.1:0-5096 GCA_964432125.1 uncultured Bacteroidaceae bacterium
CGACTGGCCGTTTATAAATCGAATAGGCAAGTTTCTCAAGCTGAATATAGGTAGGACTTTCTTCACCGCTTTCCCATGCTTTTATTTCAATTTCGTCTCTTTTGAGCTTCTGAGCAACATCAGCAGTGCTTAGTCCCAATGAAATCCTAGCCCATACAAGTATATCAGTATTGATTGGCAGTTTGTCACTCATACCTGTACCTCAATAATACGCATGGTATCATTGCCGAATATATCAACTACCTTGACAGCAATTTTGTACCTGCCCGATTTACATTCATGAAAGACAGACTTTAGTTCAAGGCTACGGTCTTTTTTAGTTCGAAAAGATTGCCATTCATTTTCAAATATATAGTCACCGGTCCATTTTTCTTCGATTTCACCGGTTTCTTCGTTTTTATTACGAATGATTTCTCTTTTACTTTCAAAGTCAAAGTCAACCGACCAATAGTCTATCCAGTCAGTCCATTTTTTGGTAAGAATATCTCGTTTAATGACACCGCTATTATTTTTAGAAACTTTAACAATTTGGCCATTATCAACAGTAACTTTACTTTTACCTTTGGTTAGACCCTCGGCTACATTATCTATAGTTTCTTGTGTGTAATAAACTGAAAAGTCAGTCAGCTCTACGGCAACACTCGACAGACCGTCTTTTTTTCTTTTATCTGGCGTTTTCACATGGGGCTTTATTTCAATATAAGAGACATCGTGAAAAACCACCTGATTCTTCTCAATGGCTCGTTTATCAAAGACTTCACGGGGTATGTATTTTGGTGCAATATCTATACCTTTTTGTTTTGCTTCATCTAAAATATTCGGGAAGAGGCCCATTGCAAATTCAAAAGCCAAAACGTCTATACGGGTAATTTTATTTTTGCGGCACTCAAGAATCAGCTCTTCTACAAATAAACGGGTTACAGGTAAATTGATGGGCCCAACCGCCACAAGACGGCCTGCTTTTTTGCCATGGAATGCAGGGAAGCCTTCGACACTTTGGGCCTTATAGGCATGCAGAATTAGTTCAATAAAATTCTTTTCTTTTTCTTGGATCTGTTTTTGTTCTTCTGCTTCACGCAAATTTTCGTTGATGCCTACATAGTGTTGACGTTCATATTTGCCTAGATTCAATAATTCAAAGGCACGAAAGTCTTTGCCCTCATCTTTTAATTGTCGCTGTACCTGAATCATGCGCTTGCGGGTGGTGTGAATGGCAAATTTACCAAGGTCAGAAACAATCCATTTACGCTTAAGTTTTTCAGCTACAGCAGCAGTGGTGCCAGAACCAGTGAAAAAGTCAGCGATGATATCGCCTTCATTAGAAGATGCCTTGACTATGCGTTCAAGTAACGCTTCGGGTTTTTGAGTCGGGTAATTAACAGTTTCCTGGAACCAAGACTTTACTGGATTAATATCTGACCAAATTGTTTGTAAAGCAATACCAGGCATTTCATCAAGATATTGTTTTAAACGAGGAATACCATTTCTAGTCCAAAAAATTTTCCCTTCCCTTTCGAGTCGATCCAAAGAATCCTTTGCATATGCCCAGGGTCGCTTGACCCCTTTCCATTCATAAACTTGATTCATTCGGCCTGTCAAATCAGTTGATTTAAATCTTCGACCATCTTCTTCTTTGTACCTATAATAGGTATCCACATAATCAGCATCATACGGGCCATATTGAAGGTTCCAAGTATAATTTTGATTCTTGCTATAAAAATAAATTACCTGATTAGTCACATCATATTTTTGCGTTGTGTTTGAATGAGCAGATGAACATTTCCAGGTAATTTCATTAACGCCTTGATCGGACCCAAAAATTTCATCCATAATTAATCTAATATGACTATTAACTCGCCAATCACAATGGACATAAATACTTCCATCCTCTGCTAACAAATCACGCATCAATACCAACCGTTCATAAATCATGGAAATAAAACTATCAGCACCTCGGCCCCAGGTATCGCGGTAGGCAATTTCTTCTAATATGCCAGGCTCTTTTGTAAGTTTCTCATCGCCAATTTCGATATCCATTGAAAAGTCAGCACCAACATCAAAGGGTGGGTCTATGTAAATGAGCTTGATGCCGCCAGTTCTTTCTATCTCATCCCGCAAAGGGCCATTTTTTAGAGAAGAAAGAATTAGCTTGTTGTCACCCCAGATGAGTTTGTTAGTCCAGCCCTTTTGCTGGCGGCCTCTGGCATCGAAAAGTGAATCTTGATAAAAATTGGCAATGACTTCTTCTTTTTTCTTTTTTGAAAGCTTTCGAAATTCAGGGTCTTGTGGGCCAATCTGCGGTGCCTGCTCTTGCCTGGGTTCATCAATTTGCTCTATGACCTGAAAAGGCAACACAATATTTGTCACTTCATTGGTTTTGCCATTCCAGATAAGCTCGACCTCCCGCTTGTCATCGAAAAGAAGAAAGCGGTATTTGTCAGGGAGGGGTTTGCCTGCTTCAATGAGTTTAATGGCGTCGCGTTTTTCACTGTCTGTAAGTTTCATGAGTTATGAATTACCTAAAAATTTAATGGCACCAGCACGATCTGTATAATCTTGAATGAATACTTCGATCTCAGTGTTTTGAGTCAGGTTTTTAATCCGCGCCCCACCGAGTGGGTGACTACCATTTATTTCTATATCATCTTCCAGTTCAGGTTCAGCGGAATCTAACAATTCAAAAATAACGTACTCTCCCGATTCATCAATATCTGCGGCATAGAAGCCCTTCACTGTATTTATTTTCTTAATTACTGCTTTCATTTTACTTTCTTATCGGTGCTTTGTCATATTCACCCTGCGGTTCATAATGCCAGAAATTAATCGGGTTCTTTGAGTCAAATGTATGCAAATACCCTTTTGATTTTAAAGAAACACCTAATCTTGCACTTTTACACTGGTTGTCAAACTGTTCCAGAAGCTGGCAAATGGTGTTTTAGCAAGTATGGCATCAATAAAAACGCCGTCACCTGCACATGGTTTTAATAAAATAGAATGGTCGGTAACAGCCAGCTTTTGTAGCATATAGTCTACAATTGGCTTTGATTTTGTGTAATATGCTTGGTATAAATCTGTACCCATCACCAAACCAGATACTGCAAGATAAGTGTCAGTGTCAACACTAATTCCGGGGAAATCAGTTTTTTCTGTAAAATCTTGAGAAACCCCCTACAGGAGGGGGAAACAGCTTAAACGTGAATTTCTACGTCGTAAACGTCAGAGGCAAGGCCGAATTCAGGGTTATTGGAGAAATAAGGTTCTCCATTAATAGCCATCGACCCGAATGATCCATGCTGTAGGATAATACGATCTTGGAACGATTCCGCTTCCGCAGTATCATCTTCGCTGATCCCACTGTCATCTCCATACATCAGGTAGAACATGGACCAGGTAGGTATGCGATATTCGCCAATACTCTGTACCCCCCCCCGGACGATTCCTGGACTTCAGAATATTCTTCGTAAGACTTGCGGTTGAAATAATCATTCAGTAACTTTCGTCATCCCAGAATACTGGCTATAGTACGCAAAACAGAGGAATAGTGGACGTATTACTTTAAATGTCAACACCAATCCCGGGGGAATATGGTTTTCTGTAATTTTTGGGACCCCTATTTTCAGCATATACTATCCTTCTTTATATGATAAAAACTATGACTCGTATGACCACTCGTAAAGGATATACAATAAATATAAATGTATACGTCAACATCGCCGAATCCTCACAGGTCACTGATTTTGATATAGGGTTCGTCCTAACGTTATGTGACCTACCTCGTAAGAATCCCGCATTGCGAGGCTAGGCTCGTAACCGGTTAACGTTACGTGGCTTACCTCGCACCGGGTACCCCCCGACGTTATGCGTCGGAAATTGCTCCAAAGTCCGGGAAGACATGAGGCTGATGCTTCCGCAGCCAATTGACCGCAGGACTGGACGGTGTGTCTCTGCCAGCTCCCTCTTCTCATCTGTCTTTTGTATTAACTTGCACCAAGTCAGGAAAAAAATTCCACGATCAGGTCAAAAAAACCCTGCCGGGTGGCAGGGTACAAGCAGGTAGATCGATCAGGTTTCCACCACGGGGTCGTACTTATACTGGTCTGAGAAAGTGCTAGCTACTGCCTCCGTAGCTGTCTTAATATGTGGCGGGACAGGGATGTAGTAGATGTCACGACTACCGTCAGGGTTTTCACTGGAGTTAACGACCTTAACTACTTTAGCCCTTTCGTGGTCTGGACCCAGGTCAATTTCGTACAGCTCTCCCCGGGCATCGCTGTGGATTAGCGTAGCGTTGCCGCTTTCCAGGTACTTTTTGTGACCTAAGCGTTCTATCATGATCCGTTTGATTTCCACATTATTCTCTTGGTTGATAACCTCAAAAGTTATCAACTCCGGATTAGTGATAATCCACGAATAATTATCGCCACTTGCCTTACCCGATAGGATAACGCCGTGCCAAGAATACAAACCAAAACCGTCAGAATACTCGATAGCTAGACCTTCCGCATTATGCAACAATCCCGAATCATCTGTGTGTATTGCTATCGGCTTGTTGGCGACGACGCAAACATCTCGGTAGGGGAGGAACCAGCCTAGAGCCTGAGTTTGCTTGTAACCTTCCCAGACTTCAGTCTGCTCAACAAGCCCGAGAATTTCACGCATGTAGGCAAAATAAGCCGAATCATCCGCATCAGCAGCGCCGAATGCGAACAAGAATTCTGTCGCTCCCAGTTTTTGAGCCTCCACTATTGCCCCCAGCGGCGACTCGGTTCGGATGATCCGTTTCGGCTGGTCGATCTTACCGTACCGGTATACTTCCCGAATTATCCGTTCGACTTCTTCCGTTGCCAAAGTATCATCGTGCAGAGACAGACCAACATTGGTATAATGCTCAACGTACTCTGGGATTTTTGCCACCTGCTTTTTAGTGAGTTTTTCAATTTTTGTGCTCATTTAAATCTCCTTTTATTATTTGAGTGTACTCTTATACCATACTTGTCGTTGTCTGTCAACCATTTTTTTTTACCATGAAATAAAAAACCTGCCCGAGACGGGAGGATGCCTGGGGTATTAACTTGCATAAAATCAGGAAAAAAATT
>CAYSMO010000191.1:0-5089 GCA_964432125.1 uncultured Bacteroidaceae bacterium
CCTCCACACTGCTGCTGCCAAAGATCGCCGGCTTGTAAAACTCGATGTTTCCCTTCTCCATCCATACCTGCGGATCATCCGGATCCAGCTCAAAGGCCAGGTTATTCTCCGAAAAAGATTTCTTGCCAAATACCACCGCCTTGTATGCATTCAGTCCTATCTTGTACCCGTAAACAGCACCCATTAACGCATGTGCCCGGGCATTACCGGGTGAACGCCCGAGCAAAATTTCCAGGTATTCTTCCGCCTGTGCCACATAGTCACGCGCCTCTTTGTCCTCCTCCTGTGAGATCAGCCAGGCAATATACCCGTATTGCGCCACTACCAGATCGTACAGCAGCTCATGACTACCGGTCGACCCCCATAGCTGCTCCATCTCATCCATCGCCCGTTGCCAGTCAGCCATCTCCCCCGAGATATACGCCTCGTAGATCCGCTCCTCAAACCCCTGGGAAAATCCCGGGATCCAAACAAGTAATAACAGATATAAAACCAGGTTTTTCATCTGTATAAATTCTTTATTTAACTGCCTGATATGAAGAAGTTTAAATATCGTTCTAACTTAAAGTGACTGGTTGCCTCGCATAATAAAATATTTTCAATGGTCCTCGGCGAGCCCTCATCAACTAACAGAATGTTGCAGAAATACTTATACATGTCCTTCTGTCTTTGTGCAACTGAAAAATCGATATCCAATGATGAGGGGTTCATGTTCTACAAAAATATATTCTTTATCGGTACACAGATTGTGCCAGTCAGATCATATGAAAATGGGGATATATTCAAGCATAGAAATATCACATTTACATGGAATACTGCGCTGGATGTAATCCAATGTTATCTCGCGGTTAAACACTTGTAACATAATCGCCTTTATAATCCGCATTCTCTATCGATACAACCATGGCTAAAGCTTTTCAATTATGCAATTTTTTAACTTGAAATAATTACATTCTACGACCAAAATACCTCCGAATTAATATAAAAAACTGTGTCGATAAAATAGAGGATATCATTCCGGGTTAAGACATTTTCATCATGTAAGTCTTCTAAAATAATCCCCAATTGCGGATGGTAGTAGTCATGATTTCGGATGTTGTTAAAGCCATTGGAGGCAAGGAAAGATGTAACTTCTGCAAGTTCAGTTATCTTATCAGCTTTAACAAATCGTTGTTGAACTACTGCAAAAAATGTTGTTGAATCTTTAAAAAATCCCAAAAATTGGTAAGCCGTGTCTGAAAAAAAGTAATTGTGAAGTAATAAATTTTGGAAGTAATCTTCCCAAGATGCGTAATATATAGCATCATTGAGTTTGACAACATATTCACTGTTTTTTATATACACCTTTTGCTCAGCACCTTCGGATATGAAATCAGATTCATTAATGGATTTAATAAATAGGTTGTTTTTTAGCGCAAAATCTATTAAGTGCTTCGTTTCCTCTCCTTTGTTTTGGTGTTTTTCTTCAGCCACTGGGCTTGTTCTTTGGCTTGTTCTAAGCTGACTGGCAACTGTCTGGATAGCTGCATCGTAGCTAGCGCTGCTCTTTCCTGAAAGGATAGCTTGTAATTCATTTTTTATTTCTTTAACCTCTTTCAATATACTATGATTCCAAAGATACAAAATTTCGTCGTAAAGAAGGATCATGGAGGGGGAATGACCATGAATGTGGCCACTTATCACGATACACTAAATCTATCTTTCTTTGATGCATTATGTGCATTCGTTCCGGGAGCAGGCCAATCGCCCGCAGGGCATAAATAAACTCAAGCTTGCATATGAGTCATCATATTACATCCATTTCCAGGCAGGAATTAAATCTATACCATCCAGATGGTCCTCCTGGTTATTGGTAATGATAATTCCTTCAGGTGCCCCTGTTTCGGCCATTGCCTCCTTTATGCCATTTACCTCCCTGGCCATGTTGTCATTGTTGATTTCCCAACAAACCTGAACAGCTTTAACGATTTGCTCGTTCTGTTTAATAAGAAAATCGCATTCCGAATTAGCCCCTTTAAAATAATAGATTCCGGAAAAATCGCGCCTCAGTTTATTAAAAACAAAATTCTCCAGCCTTCGTCCCAAATCTTTACTAAACGAAAGACTGTTGGCTTTGGCAAATGCCGGATCGATAGAGTAACTTTTTTTGGGATTAACAATTTGCTTTTTTATTGATGTTGAATAGCGCGGAATAAAATCGACTAGGTAGCTTTCCCTTAAATAGTCGCAATAATCAATAACGGTCCTTACCGATTTAATTTCAAGCACCTTGGAGATGTTATTGTAGCTGAACTCCTTTCCGGTATTGCTCAATAAATGAACTGCCAGTCTGATTAGCTGATTTTCATTCGCGATTTTTCTTCGAACTGCAATATCCCGGGTGATTATATCACGTAGTAATGTTCTTAGATAATCTTCGTCGTTCTCTTCCAGGAATTCAGGAAATCCCCCGAGTTCAAAATATTGATGAAAACTCTCCTTGTTTCTCTTTAATTTGTAAAAAGCAAGGAATTCATTGTAACTAAAAGGGAATAGTTCAATCTGTTTATATCTCCCTGTAAGGTGGGTTCCCAACTCGCGGCTTAGCATGCTGGCATTTGAGCCGGTGATATATAAAGGAATTCCTTTCTCATTGGCCATCCGGGCATAGCGTTCCCATTTGTCAATATTCTGAACTTCATCCAAAAGCAGGAGGTTCTTCCCGGCTTCTTTAGCGATATCCTCCAATTTGGAAAAGTCATCCAGTGTAAAATTAATTAACCGGGGGTCTTCAAAATTAAGGTACAGCGCCTTTCCGGATTTTAATAATTTCTGTTGTATATAGGTGCTCTTTCCGCAGCGTCGAACTCCGGAAACAATTACTATCATTTTGGTTCTCAATGGAATTTGCTCATCGCGCTCAATCCATTTCTTTTTGAATATGCTATCTAACTGGTCGTCAATAATTTCAGATAATACAAGTTTGCTTATCATATTTCGTTGCAATTAAATTGTCCTGTAAATATAATACTTTGTATTGGAATTACAAACTAATTTGTATTGGAATTACAAACTATTACCAACATGGACTGTATATCTGCCTTTAAGTAAACTTTATCTCCCTGCCCTTCCAGCTGTTGCGCTCCCTGACCCGCCGCCTGAAGGCTTCTATAACCAACACCACAAAGGTCGCCTGCTGCAGCGGCTGCAACATCGCGTTCCAGAACAACGGCTGCCTGCTCACCCACGACACCAGCATCCGCATCAGCCAGGTGAGCGCCAGGTAAACCACCGCCCAGGTCCAAGACAAACCGAGCCAGACAAACAGGAACCCAAAGGTGGTGAAAACCGTAAACAGCAGCAGCACCAGTCCACTGCCACCGAAAAAGGCAAACACGCTGCGGGTCATCCCCCCGATCGCCTCCCTGAAACCGCCGTACATCCTGCACTCCACCTCGCCCGAGCTCAGCATCGTGTGCACACAGCGCCCCTGCACCTTCATCAGCTTGATAATCGCCATGTCCTCCACGTTCAGCTCCCGCACCCGCTCATGGTACCGCTGCATACGGTAATTCTCCGCCTCAAACAGCATAAACTGACCGTTGGCAGCGGCAAGGGAGGGCCGGTGACTGACCCTTATCAATCGCATGGGCAGCAGACTCAAGAGGATTAGGTTCATCGCGGGAACGGTAAGTCGCTCGCCCAGGGTGTGCATCAGCTGCCGGGGAAATATCGAAAGCAGCGATAGCTCACGCTGCATCATGTGACCGAGGGATCGCCTGATCAGCCCGGGCCGCACCCGCACATCAGCATCGAGGAAGAGCAGGTAAGAGCCTTGTGCCTGTATAGAGAGCTGGTGACAACTATGGTTTTTTCCCAACCACCCCGCGGGGAGCGCACCGCCTTTAACAACTCTGAACCGGTTGTCGCGCGCTGCAAAAGAACGTGCTACGTCCAGTGTACCGTCGTCCGACAAATCATCATAGACGATCACCTCTATATTGCTGTAATCATGCGCCTCCAGATCGCCCAAAATCAACGGCAGGTTCCGCTCCTCGTTGCGGGCCGGAATCAGTACGCTGACCAGCGGCTCGCCCGACAGGTCAACCTCTTTCAGCCACTGACGGTGGAAAATGTTGATCACCACGATCAGCAACCTCACCATCAAAATCGTTCCCGCTGCAAATGCCAGTCCGGTCATAATTTGGTGTTCTTTTTCGTAACTCCTGTCAAGCTCCTATCCTCAGTCTGCGGTCCCTCCATGTATAACCGTTGTTTCGCCAATGCATCGCCGAACCGCTCGTTAAACGCCGCCTCAACCTGATCAGAACCTCCGTAAGGACCATCGTGTGCGTACACGTAGATATTCAATGTCGGCTTCCGGTGCGCAAAATAGTCAACCAGCGCAAAATAGAAAACCATCTGCACCGGTTGCACCGGCTGCTCCATCCGCTCAATGATCCTGTACCACCCCTTCTCAAAAACAAAGGGCTGATCGTGCATACTGAAAATCTTTCCCTGCGGGTACATCACCACCATATTCTCAGGATCGCTCAGCAACTCCCGCGTGTAGGCAAAGGTCTCGGCCATGCTCCGGTGCCCCGGCCGGATGCTGTAGGCTCCTGATTTGTTCAGAAACATCCGGTCCCTCAACTGCTCCTCCAGCATCATGATATGAAACAACCTACCGAACAGCCGCTGGTTGATATCCAACGCCAGGAACCCATCCCACCAGGAAAAATGGTTGCCGATCATCAACACTGGCAGACCGTTATCCTTTACCTCACTATGGTACACCACCTTTCTGAAGTCGAGCCTCGGCATCAACCTCGAATAGCCTTTAAAAAAAGGGTAAAAGAACCAGTGATGTCGCGCTTTAATGATCATATGCCGGGGTGATTCTCTGTATATTCAGGTGCCGAAATGCTTCTCTTTTAGTTATGTGGCGGGATGCTTCTCTGTATATTCAAGTACCCCACTTCTTTTTTTGTCATGTGCCATAGTTCTTCTCTCTTTATCCATGTTCCGGAGTTTCTTTCTCTTTGATCCTGTACAACTGCCACCAGGGTGTTCCCGGCGATGCATGGTGCTCATAGTGGTATCCGAAGAA
>CAYSMO010000192.1:0-5083 GCA_964432125.1 uncultured Bacteroidaceae bacterium
ATTTTTAACTGAAATTCATTCCACATATATTTCTATTTATATACAAATATATATAAAAATAGAAATAAAACCAAAAATCTTACTTATAATCACAAGGTCGCTGATCGAGACCCAAAGGACCCACGAAATCAGAGTGAGAGTGATAAAGAATGAAAGTGCAGAGCGTTGATCTTTTACAATGCCGGTAATATATGGTCCCGAATAATGATATCACATTGCGACTCGTCCCTCTGATCGGCAGTGATCACAACCACTACGTCAAGCTCCGGATAAACGAAAATCCTCTGCCCGCGTGCACCCATTGCAAGAAAACTATTATCATCCTCTATATAGGTGAATAATGGATTTTCTATATCAAGCCACCACAGGTAGCCGTATTTTATTTCCGCCCCAAAGAAAGATCCTTCGACCTGTGTTGTTGTCGACTCAATGACCCACTCTTCAGAAATAATCTGGCGACCCATATATTCGCCACCATTTAAATACATTACTCCCAACTTTGTCATTGCACGCGGCGTCAGGAACAATTCCGATCCCCCGATATGATAACCTTCTCTGTCCGTATCCCATTGGATTTGTTCTATCTCGAGTGGTTCAAACAGGTATCTTTCAGCAAATTCCAGCGTGCTCATTCCCGAGGCTTCCGTAATGATTGCTGAAAGCAGGTGGGTCAGGCCGGTATTATAATTAAATGTCGTACCGGGCTCTTCCTCCAGAGTCAGGTCGAGCACCCTTTTTACAATGCGTTTGTTGACGAAGAAAGTGTACATGCTATTGAGATTGTTTTCCTGCCATTCCAATCCGGAGGTCATTGTGAGTAAGTGACGTATGGTAATGCCCGATTTCCCAGTGGTGTCCACGTCGTAACCTGACAGGTAGTTAAAAATGCTCTCGTCCAGGCTTTCTATATATCCTTCTTCCAAAGCAATACCTGTTAAGGCAGAGATCACTCCCTTGCTGGTAGATTTCAAATTATGCAGGCTCACTTCGTTAAAAGGATCGAAGTACTCCTCATAAGGAATCGTTCCGTCTTTGTATATGATAATGCTGTGAATAGCCAGGTTGTTGTCCTCAATATGCTCGACCATTTGCTCAAGGTCCTCGGATGCGATATCCTGGCTTTCCGGGGAGACATTTTCCCAGTCCCATTTTGATTCGACAGCCGGGTCCATCTCTTCAAACATTTTTTCGCAGCTTGTAAACATGACTGCAAAGGCTAATCCAATAATAAACATCCCTTTTTTAGTTTTCTTTTCACTTCTTGTTATTTGGTTCATCCTTTCTGTTTTTTGGGTTTATATTTAAATGATACTTGTTATTATTTCTTGCTTCACTCCATATATTTCTGTATTTGGGCAAAAATAATAGATGCTAATTTTACAGTCAAATCACATGCCGATTTTTTCGTTTTCAGAAACCTTTCTTCTTAAACGATCAAAAACCTTTTTTCACTCGCTTTTCTTCGAAAACATTGTCGCGTTTGAGGTGTCTGACTTTGCTACCAGAAGAGAAAGAATATTTTAGCTTGAACCATACTGAGACCAGTGACAGTTTGATATTGTCTTCAGAGGTTACTGTAAAATCAGCACCCTCAATATCGTAGCCCTGATAGGTAAAGGAGCGCTTGAATGGCAGGGCACTGGTAAGTTCCACTTTCACACGCTTGAAAAAGACTTTATCCAGGGATATAAAGTAAAGTGCGCCTTCCTGGTGCTGGCGCTGTATGCCAATTGCGGAGCTCTGGAACTGCAATGAAGCCGACAAAGAGAGTGCCTCTTTTATAGCCCAGATAGCTGACATATCTCCCCTGATCTCCAGTCCACTTTGGTTTGCTAATCCCTGGTTTTTAGCCAGAGCATTCACTTGGGTCTGCACATGATAAAATTCGATGTTGGAAGACATACTGAAATTTTCATGCAGGTTTATGCTTCCCAATACTTTCAATCCTGCATAATGAAGGTCGCCCAAATTTTGTTTTTCCATAAGCAATGAACCAGAATCCGTCAACATGGTGAGGTCTTCAATTACTCCACGCTCTTGCCTGTAGAATATTTTGGTCGAAAGAAAGTTTTCCCGAAAAGAAGTACTATACATGGCCGAGAGGTTATGAATAATCTCCGGAGTCAGCTTTGGATTTCCCTGGTGCACTGAAAACTGGTCGTAGGTAAATGGATTTGGATTCAGCTGATGGTTTTGTGGGCGGTTGATTCGTTTTCCATAGTTGATTTTCAAGCTGTTTTTACTGTTTAAATTGAATTTCAGGTCAAACTGTGGAAGCAGGAAAAATCGTTTCTCAGACAATACATCACTATAGATTACCCGACTGTGCTCTGTTCCGAAACCTCCTTGCATATGAAAAAAATTCACCCTGAACGCTCCCTGCAGGTACCCTGCAAAAACGCGTTCAGAATAGTTGAAGGACGGGAGTGTTTTGTCCTGAAGGGAATACCACTGCCTTTCAATACCCGATTCGAATGATACTATTTCACTGATTCTTGAGCTGAAACCTGCACGTAGATTTATTTTTTTCTTACTGGGTTCAGACTGACTGACCTGTTGGAAAATCCTCTCCCGGCTTGTCAGCGTTAGTCCCGTTTGCGAGTTTAGTAAATAAGCGTTTCCTTCAAGTATAAGTTTGTTGGAGGGATTGATCTGGTGTTTCAGATAAGCAGAGCCGTAAAGCGAACAGTTTTTATCCAGGTCATCCTTCTGCATGAGGTATGATTTTGTACCTGAGATTTTTGAGTTTTCTTCTATTTCGAATTTTCCGTCTTGCTCGTTAGAAAAACCGCTCATAAATCCATATAGACTGACCTGGGTTTTTTCGTTGCTGAAATGATCTACCCCAAAATGCAACTTATGTGACCAGTTCTCCTGCCTCAGACTGTCTGTTCGGATGATCTCGCTCGAATATTGTCCGGGATACAACAATTTTTGATTTTTTCCTTCAATCCTGAAGTTGCTGAAACTACCATTATAGGATGTGTACAAGGTTGTATTATTCCTGCTGAAGTTGATGCTTGCTGAGGGAAAGGAGAACACTTCATCTGCTTGTGTGGGTATATTGGCATATACATGTCCGCTGATTCCTTCATGCATTTCTTCTTTAAGGATTACATTAATCACTCCCGATATGCTTGCATCGTATTGCAGTCCCCCGCTGGATCGTATGTCTATCCGGTCGATACGGCTGGCGTCGAGCTGAGCCAGGTATTCTGCGTCCCTCTCTGCGCCATTAACCAGGATAATGATTTGCTGAGAACCGTTGAGCGAAATCGCGTTCATCAGGTCTACTGTTATACCGGGCACCTGACTTATTAGCTCTACACCAGTCTCTGAGGAGGATCTCATATTATTGTTCACATAATAGGTGGTCAGCCCGACCTTCTGTTTTGCTCTCTTACGTCTCTTTTTGATCACTACCTCATCGAGTAAGTTATGCTCCCTGCGCATAATGATGTTGCCTGCGTCCGTCACTTCATCAACTGGACGCAGCATTGTATCCACAGGTTCATACCCAATAAAACTGGCATTCAGCAGATACTTGCCCGGCAACTTTAGCCTGAGGTTAAAGTTACCTGTTTCATTGGTGATTGTTCCTCCAATAAGTGTGGAGTCCTTTGCATCTCTCAGCACAATATTGGCATATGCTATCGCCTGTCCTGATTCATCGCTGATCTTCCCCCGGATTGAATATTCCATTTGGGCATTGGTAAGGGTACAGAGCATTGTCAGCAAGAGGCTAAAAAGCCCGCTGGGGATCGGAAATTGGTTGGGATGAAGTTTCATTTTTATTCGATTTAAATCGTTAATATTCAACGATTCAAAGGAACGAAAGAGAATTTTAGTCAGCAAAGTTTTGTGAAATACAACAAGGATTTGTGATGAATGAAAAAGCATATAGTCGAACGTGTGACCGGCGACAAAAACCTGTGATAATTAACAAATCTAACCTGGCTAATTTGGATACTCAGGAGTGGAATTTATTGAGCAAACGGTCAAATTCGGCGATCCTGCTCCTGGAAACGGGGACATTTTCGTTGGTATGGTGCATTTTCAGGATATATCCAGAAGCATTGCCCCGCTTGTCTTTCACCTTGAAAAGATTGATAATAAAACCCCGGTGGCTACGATAGTACATTGGGATCTTTTCCAGTTGTTGTTCAATGTCGGAGATGGAATTTCGTATGGGAATCTTTACTATACCATGCTCCCTGTATAGATGAAACATCACATAATTACCGTCTGCCATAGCATAAATAAGCTCATCGGCTTTGAAATCCAGATGTTCCTTTTTGAGTGATGAATGGATGTGCACCATCAGTTCCTGTTTTCCCTCCTGCTGGATGGTGTTCACGGCTGACTGGAAATTGAGAAAGAGAAACCGGGCATTGATCAGTGAAAAGAAGGTAAACGGAAGCATATAGATAAGGAAGGCACCTTTCGATGAATTAATAAAAGTATTCAGGTTCCAGCGACTCGTTTCAGCAGGTCCTTCTAAGACGAATCCCAGGAGGAATATCGTTATGCCCATTAGCTGCAGCACAAGGTATATAAAGAGAATCTCCTTAAACACGGTCCATTGCCCGATACTCCTGAAGTATGGTATACGCCGCATTAAATAAATCGACAATCCTGCAACAACAGAACATGGCACCGTATAGAGCAATATGGTAGCTTCAAATCCAAAATAGAAACTTCGGTGCACGTTCAGCGGATGGTACAAAAGTGTAAAAGCTAATGAAAAGAGGAATAGAATAAGCGATCCGGAAACCGGGTTTCTGATAATGTAATTCTGCGGGTATCTCTTTTTGAAAAAGCGCTTTATCATAAAGAAAATTTCAATTTCTATGAGATTCTAAGATACAAATAATTTATAGGTGAATGGTCCACTGAATTTACATGATCAATCTGGCTGGCATTCTTTTGGGCATTGTCATCATCACCTTCGGATCACAGTAAACGGGATATACACCTGAAAGAGCTGCTTTTACAAACTCAATCATAGAGTCCTAAACAGACATCCCCAAAAAAAGAATTGCCTTTCTGATAAAAACAATCTATATTTGTTAAATATATTTTG
>CAYSMO010000193.1:0-639 GCA_964432125.1 uncultured Bacteroidaceae bacterium
ACAGAGGATAAACCAGAGATCTTTAGGGAAGTGGTTGATAATCTGTTAACCAACCCTTTATAGAGCTATAGATGATAAGCTAATTCCCCTAATTATCAACTAAATCTGATTCTTTTATTATGAAACTGATATCCCAATGACCCTCTAATCCCTCTTCAGACTCAACCAATTCCCAGGAATTTTCATTAAAGAAGCTGCGGATTGTATCAGGTACCGTACCATAGGGGCCATTCCATGTATGCAGCATTGTGTCATTCCATCGTATTGAGATTTCATCCCACCAGGCATTATCTAATTCAGAAAACACACCATCAATGAAAGGATCTTCATCTTCATCAAGACAAAACTCTGCATGTAATACCAGCGAGTCGGGAAAAAGAGTGATGGATTCCGAATGATTATGGGGAATCAATAAAAGGTCAATTGTATCATTGGTTTCATTACCGAACTGAATCCTATATCTATGAGGTCCACAATAATCCCACTGGAATAACCAACAACCGTGAAGCATTATCAACGACATAGAAAATAGTAGTAGTCGACGGCCAGTCTGAATAGGCTTCATCAGCTTGCATATCATAACTTGTTTTAGATTTGGTTAATCTATTAATATACAGTTTATTCAATAACTACAGCATT
>CAYSMO010000193.1:649-5046 GCA_964432125.1 uncultured Bacteroidaceae bacterium
AGTGATGATGTAGGTATAATCGTACCCAGTTTTCCTTTTGTCCGTTTCTTCGTAGAATTTTAAATAATTCATAATGTTGCGCTTATCATCGCATGTACTAGGATCCAATCGTGGACATACAAAGGCTAGCACCTTCTCCAGATTGAAGAAAATCTGAACAGAATCTGTATCCGGATTATTAAATACACCCTGTTCCTGCCAATCATCACCTGTTCCCTTGTCGACACGAATAGATCCGTAGGGATTAATAGTGAAAGAATCTGAAAGCACAATAACCTCATGCTGTAATAATTCCTCAAGATTATTATGTGCATAATAGTATCTGTCATATCCAAGAATAGTAACGATGTATTCCGTTTGATTATCAATGATATAAGTGTTGTAGGTCATCTCGAATAGTCCACAGGATACAAGCAAAAAACAAACAAGAATTATTATAATTAACTTTCTCATCTTCTATTATTTAAAGATAATTATCAAAAAGTTCATCAATGTGTTCTTCCGTTGAATTAATATAAGTATCTGCCAGTTTATTCTTATATATTCCAATAGCAAAACTCTCCCATATTGGTGCCAGATAAGATGGTGCATAACCTCCAAGAGTATTGTATGTACGAAAAAGTACATATTCCAATTCAGATAAAGTATATCCTTCTACCTGATCAATTGGATATGCAGGACCATTATCTCTTTGATTAATGTTATCCATCAAATCAATAAATACAGGGGTATATCCATCATTTATTCCATCCTGAAAACTTGCTGTGGTTGCACTCTGCCCGCTTTTCCACCTTCGATTACTAGATATAGATGAGGTTTTATAGACATCCGAAGTGATAACATGCTCTATACAAACCGCCCAACTTTCTGGCAGAAAGGCCTTACTGAAAATATAGTCTACTAGGTACTGTTTGGTGGAATAACCTATATTCCAATGAGAGGCGTGTGCTAGTTCATGAATTGTTGTTCCGAACAAATCCACACTATTCCTGTAGCTGGTTCCGGATTTACAGTATACCTTAACGGTTGCAGCAAATACAAAACGGTTAAAATCATAGTAATGTGATCGTCCAGTTTTGTCCATTGCACCTATGTGAAGTCTTTGGTTTAATAATCCACCCTGCCTTGGAGGTGATACGATTCCATAGTTGCTATTTTTGTAATAGTATTGATGCGCTGACCGATGAATGTGAGCATAACACCATGTTATGTCATTCTCTCTTTTAATCGTGTAATTCCAGGGGAGCTCTTGCTTGGGTCCATTAAAATAAGCCTGTCCGTATGTACCCGATCGAATATCGAAATCGTCTCTTTCCCACTTTATCTTGTATGTTACAGGTCCATTAAATTCATACTCTATTATAAATTTGCCATCCGCATCAGTCAATCCTGGTTTTGATCTAAATCCTCTGGTTGCAATTATTTTTATACCCCCCAGACCAAAAGTTCCTAAACCTGAATTATCAGATATTTTTATTTGTCCTGAAGGTTCGATTTTTGTTCCAGTAATAGATTTCTTTTCACTATCGTTTCCCAGTCCTTTAATATTTAGCGCTTCGATCTCCAGGTCATCCCAAAAGGTCCATTCTCCAACTCCCTTTTTACTGGTTTCTTCTATCTTGGAATCAGGAAGGAATAAATCTTCAATTACCTCGTATTTAATATCCGGAAAAATGAAGTCTCTCTCAACAACACAATACTGCCAGGTGATTACTGTATCGGGCAAGGAAGGATCAAGGTAAAAAGTCCCATTTCCAACTATTTCATAATCTAATGGGAAATCAAAAAGGATTAAAGAAGTATCTATTTGTAATTGGTGTAATTCAGATTCGGATTCCGGGAGAAATTTAATATAATAATGGGTTGGTATAAGAGGCAATTCCAGTTCAATTGCTCCCTTCTTAGATGATCTTTTAAGATTTAAATATGCCTGAGTCATATTTTCAATAGTATATGCATTTGGAGTCTTCTCCCCTAAAATCATCATGCCTTCAGGAGGCGATGCTTCGAATTCAGGTTGATCCAATAAACTTACATTTTCCTTCTCACAAGCATAATTGAATAGTAATGCAAGAAACAGTAAAAAGAATGAAATTTTTTTCATAATTTTGTTTTTTTGTCGGGTGCTCGAACACCTGATAATTAATACTACAAGGAGACCCGGTTTCTTTTTAAAGGGCCGGGTTTTCCCTTCATATAAAATTGATTGAAAAATGGTTAAATCCGAATGACTTGTATAAAATTAAATTATTTTTTTCAATTTCTTTCAATTTTTCTTTCATTATTCACCTCGTTGAAGTGCAACTAAAACTGCGAACCTAAAGAATAATAAAATCCCCGGTTTTTCTGAAGGGTAAATGAAGTTCTGAATAAAATTTTTTACATTTCCAACCTTTCTGTAATTTACTCCCACTATATGGATAGAAGATGGAACTGAAACATGGTGAACAGCTGTCAGGCGACAGGGAACTTGTTAAAGGTTGCCTTGCGAACAATAGAATGGCTCAGCGTGCACTGTTTGAACAGTATAAAGTCCCACTTTACACACTGGTTTATAGATTGCTAAATGATAGCGTGATAAGTAATGATGTATTACAGGAAGCCTATATTGAAATATTCAGATCGATCGGTAATTTCAGATTTGAATCAACACTTTTTACCTGGATGCGAACCATTGTTATTAGATCTTCATTGGCTTATATGAATAAGAAAACCATTTCATATGTATCGATTGATGAGATTCCGGAAAGATCAGATAGCAGCAATTATGATTTTACAACTGAACACCTTGAGCGTGCAATATTATCCCTGCCAGAGCAGGCCAGAACGGTCTTTGTTCTCATTGAAACAGAAGGTTACAAACATCATGAAGTAGCTGAAATGCTAAAAATAAGCAGTGGAACTTCCAAATCTCAGTTGAATTATGCGAAAAAGCTCTTAAGGAACAAACTATCGACTTAAAACATGGATAAAGATCATCAAATAACTAAAAAACTGAAGGATCTTCCTTTATACGAGCCTGCAGATGATCTGTGGAATTCCCTTGAACAGGCTTTAACCATGGATGGAGTCATTGAGAAAAAGATTTCACAGCTACCACTTCATAGTCCCAATTCCGATACATGGGAAGTCATTGAAAGGAATCTGCCAGGCATAAAAAGAATCTCGTTGAACAGGAGGTATCTGTATATCGCTGCTGCAGTTTCATTGTTTTTGGTCGTAGGTATTCCCCAGGTTTTCAACCGTTTTAATGGAGTAATGGTTGAGAGCGAAATTGTCTATCCGGAGGCGAAGACTCCCGAATTCAGCGCAGACGACTACCTGGCCATAGAAGAGATAAAAAGCCTGTGCAATTCCGGAATTCCAGTATGTGAAACTGACGATTTTAAGGAAAAACTGGCACTTTACCAGGAGCTGGATAGCGAGCTCCGACAGATTGAAACTGTTGTTGAGCATTTAGGCGATTCTCCGGTAATCATTAAATCCATTATTCGATTGGAAAACCTAAAATCCGATACCCTGCAGGAACTAATTCAACTATTATATTCATGAAGATCTTAAGGGTAATATCGCTTATTCTGGCCTTGATGAATTTCAATGAATTGATGCCCCAGGAGGTTATTCATAAGGCATTCCTGGAGGAGGAGAAGGTATTCGGACAGGAGATAAAGGAGATTGCCATTGTAGGAGAAAAGGCCTCCATATCCGTGAGAGGATGGAGTGGCAACCAAATAAAAGCAATACTTCGTCCGGTTGCCAGGAATATAAATAAAGATTTAGCTATTTCAGATCTGAAATATATTGGCTTCTATGCTGATCAGGAGGGGGACAAACTTGTTGTAAGGTCTTTTTTCAAGGGCAATGCTGAAAAGGTAAAAAGCAACCTGAGCATTGAAATTGAAATGCTGGTGCCGAATAGCATTCCGCTAGTAATAACCAACTTTTATGGATCAGTTAATGTTGAGCATGTTTTCAATGCTGATGTAGATGTTTCTTTTGGATCGATTAAAATGAAGGATATCAAACAGAGAGGCAAGATAGTGTCACGATACTCAGATATTGAGGGAATAAACATGAATGGAATACTTGACATTCATTCAGAAAAATCGGATATAACTTTAAAAGGATTGAATGCAGTTACAGAAGTGTCGTGCACATACGGTAAAGCTGAAATCGAGCTTACCGGCAATAGCCCTGTAACCATTCATGGTTTTCGAACTACGATTGAAATCGGGGTAGATGACTTTGAGAAATTTAACTACAGAATATCTGCCAGGGAGGGGGAGATTATCCTGCCCTACCGTAAATATAAAAAAATGGAAGCATTGGAGATAAATAATCCGGGTGCCGGCATCCTGGTTGATGTGTCCACTTCCTATTGCGATATCTCAATTACC
>CAYSMO010000194.1:0-5043 GCA_964432125.1 uncultured Bacteroidaceae bacterium
TTGTTCTGCTGCTGTTTTTTGGATGGCGCGGTCCTCAATTATGCTGCGGCTGATCCCCTCTGCCTGTTCGAGCCGGCCCAGGACAATCATCATCTGCTGGTCAATTTCGCTCAGTGCGTTCCGGTAGGTCTTGGTGCGGCTCTGGTGCATCACCTCGGCCAGGTGAAACAGGAGCAGTTTCAGGTTCTCCTTCATAAAGAGGCAATAGTATTCGCTCGCCTTTGAAACGCGTTCCAGGAGTAAATCACGCCTGTTCTGCTGAAGCAGTCTCTGCAGTTGAGCACGGAAGGTGGCTGTATTCTCTTTCTCGCTATTGAAGCGTTTCAGCAGGATTCCAATGGCTGCTTTATTCTCTGCCTTGATGTACTGCAGATTCTCCTGCTCTTCCATTCTGGAAGTGAAGCTCAGCACCTCCTGGTCGTTCAGGATGGAGGAGGTGTTGATGGGGGTCCGGAGGATAAGCCCCTCCAGGCTCTGCAGGCGGCTCAGGGCCACGTAGACCTGACCGGGAGCAAAGGCCTTTCCCACATCGATAATCGCCCTTTCGAAGGTCAGTCCCTTGCTCTCTTCGTTTACCGTATACCTCTTATTCTCCCAGGTCTCTTTCCGCAGGGTGTACTGCTCTTCGGATCCAGACATGGTCACCACAATTTCGTCCTCACTTATGCGATCGACCCGTGCAAGTTTTCCGTTCACATAGGCCTTCTCTTCGCTGGAGTCGTTCTTTATAAACATCACCCGGGCACCAGCCTTCAACTCAATCTGCCGGGCTATGGGGTAAATTTCCTTCTCCTTTTTAAGCTCCGGATCATGAAATCCCTGTTTCCGGATGATTTCCAGGTATTCCTCCTTCGGTATGGCCCCGGATACACAGCCTGCATACATTTCTGCTGCATCCCTGAGCTTAGCGGGAAGTTCGCCGGTGATCACCACATCGGAAATGCAAAAATGCCCGCCCGGTTTCAATACCCTGAATATTTCACTGAATGCCCTGCGTTTGTCAGGCACCAGGTTCAGCACGCAGTTGCTGATGACCACATCATAAGAATGGTCCGGCAATGGCATGTTTTCGATATCCCCCTGAACGAATGCAGATTCTCATTGGCTTTTATCAGCAGTTCGCCGGAGATATCTCCCGTTATACAGGTATTGGTTTCGGCCAGGAACTTGAGGATCCGGAGCCTTGCCGGATGGGACAGCGCCCTGAATAAACGGGCCTGCTTATTCAGTTCCCTGTCGAACAATTGGGTCTTTGTAATTTAACCTTGCCTCCTGGCATATTTGGCAAAAGTCAAAATCTTTGCAAAGTAAATGCTGTTTTTTTTGTGAAACAAATAACGTGTACGTATATTTACGAATTACGTACTACCTCCGGTGAAACCAATTCAAGAGATACTTTTATTTTTTTGTTCAGCTGAACACTAACCTCAACACGAACTATTATGGATAAAAAAATTACCCGAAAAGACTTCTTTAAGAAAACTGCAACTGTCACGACAGGTGTAGGAGTTGCAGCCGTTGGAACCGGCTTTTTATTTACCAAGGAGGCACGGGCGGAAGGCCTGGTCGAAGAATGGCCTGCACCTTACGACACCCTTAACGTGGAAACAGTTCGCATAAATGCGCACGACGATTACTGCACGGAAGGGAAGGGGTGTTGCTATGCGGCATTTAATGCCATGGCCAATTTATTAAGAGCGCAGTTGCCGGTTACATTTCCCTCTTTTCCCAATGAGATTATGGTGTACGGACATGGGGGAGTGGCAGGATGGGGAACCATATGCGGGGCTGTAAACGGTGCTGCTGCTCTGATCTCGCTGGTCTGTGACAAAGCTACTTCGGATCAGCTCGTAAATGAGCTGTGCGGCTGGTATACCCAGGAATTGATTCCCACGGATATCAGCAACGATTTTGCAACCCAGGGGAAATATTCCGCTACCTTATCGGATGAAGTATTGACTCAGAATGCCAGTGGATCCGTGTTATGCCATATATCTGCCACCAAATGGTGCGAGGCTTCCGGCATAGCCATCAATGATGCCAAAAGGAAAGAAAGGTGTGCAAGGCTCACGGGCGATGTAGCGGCGAAAGCGGCAGAGCTTCTGAACGATCATTATGGCAGTGGCTTCACTGCAGAGTATATTGCACCTTCGAGCATTGCTACCTGCATGACTTGCCATGGACCGGAAGGTGCCAGGAAAAATGTGGATTCAAAATCAGAATGTGAACAATGTCATGGAGACTACCAGGAAGCCCATGAGGCCGTTGGTCAAAAGAGCATTGAAGCCAACAGCTTCAGCGTAGAGCAGAACTTCCCCAATCCCTTCTCACAGGGTACTACCATCCGGTATTCGTTGGACAAGCCTGATTCTGTATCCATCGAAATTTTCGATTTGCAGGGGAAAAGGGTAAAGACCATTATGAGCAATAAGCCCCACAGCAACGGTGAATATACCATTGAGTGGAATGGGACAAATGACCGGGGAGGCAGAGTTGAAGCAGGTGTTTATATATTCAGGTTCAGGGCAGGATCGAAGGTCCAGACGGTGAGTATGATGAAGGTATAACTCCACCCGGGCGTGCGTATTATTTGATTTCATGGCAATGCCGTTGTCGAGCATGAACTCCATCTGCCCGTTCCGGATGCGGTATTGCCGCCTTAAAGACCACACGGGGTCTTTGAATGGTTTCTTTTGAAAGCAAATCATTTAATGAATAAGTATGGATTCTGCCAAATCTGAACCTTTTCCCGTTAATTAAAAGATGAATCTCTTTACAATGACTCAGATAATCAAGATCTATTAAATTTTTCTTTTCCTTTAACTCTTTGACCGGACCACCATATAAACCACTGCATTCAACAGTTCCATCCGGACTGTACCGTGTTGCCCTCAGAAAAGCCCCTTCAATTTCGAAAACAAACCAGGATCCGGCTCCTTCTCCGCTTAACCATTGAGCATTTTCAGGAATAACCGGATGACGCGCAGGAGCTGGTTTTGTTGAATTAAGTTCAGAAGTGGTAAGGGGCTGCACGGGGCTGAAAGGCACTGATGTGCGCAAAACTGGCACAATCTCACGGTTTGGCAGGGAATTTACATTATTTAACGGTGTTGGAGTAAATGGTATAAAATACTTTAACCGAATTCTGCTGTACCTGGCAGGTATCCCCGAAAGGATTACCGTGTTGACAAAACGGGAGCAGTTACTTCCGCCGCGAACGAAAGGTCCGTATGGAATAGGACTTTCCGATTGCATCTGCTGTGCCTTATTCATTGATGCCTTAAAATCAACGGGGAGATAGGAGGCATACAAAGGGCCTTCTCCATGACAGGCAGGATTATGCTGCAATTCCTCAAGGATCTCACGAAAATTGAGAATTGACTTACCGTCTTTGGAAATCTTCGGAACGGTAAAAATTCTGAGATCGTGATCCGTTCCGGCAGATCGTACCCTTCCATACCTGAACGGAGCGTGGTACCTTCCGAAATCAAAATAATGACACGTCCTGCTTGCGACATCCACCAATACCAGTGCCGCATGTCCAGCCCGGTAATAATTGTTTCTGTTTATTCCCAGCCTTCGGGTTAGCGGATCATACCACGAACCGGGCTGCTTGCAATAAGTCTGTGGCCATGCCAGTGCAATGGCAAAGCCTGACGGTTTTCGATCTGATCTCATACTCTCTGAATATGTGTTGATTTTTCAACCAGGTCAACATACTTCATGCTGAAATTGCCCTTTTCAGGGCTTACCTGGGTTATGCTTACGGTTTTCAATTCTTCGTTTCTCTTCATCAACAGGTTGATACGTTCATCTGTGGTATGTTGTCCTGTATGAAAAGTATGTACAAGCTCAGGAGTAATCTTATCACCATTTTCCTGAAAGAACCGGTCGAACCACTCTTTCCTGAGCTTACGTTCAGCTGCTGAATACAGTGTAACAGATGACCACAGACAGGGTAGGTCCGGATCGAGGTTCTTGAGATATTTCCGCGAACCATTCCATATAAACTCAGTAAATCCGGATATGCTGCCACCTCCATCCAGGTCAAGTGAAATCACAGTAAAAGGCTCGGTCCGGGTAAGGTCGGCGTAACTGAAAAAGACCATGGGATCCTGTTGCGAGGCCACCAGGTCAATCAGGACCTTCCCCCTGCTGTAGGTATGACTGGATTTCTTCTCATGCGGTTCAAAACCACCGTTCAGCAGACAGGCGAGCCGCCCCTTGTTGTTGGCCGCAATCCACGATCCCCCGGCCAAAACATCTTTCGGGAAGCAGAGTTGCTTCCCTCCGATGGAATACAACCTGGGCTCAATGGTGTCCCGCTGTACCCGCTCATCACGATTGGACGTCAGGATAAATCCATCTCCGCTTCCGGGTGGTATATAGCTTACCGTGCACATGATTGGTCCCTGTAACGAATGGTTGAATATGCCACGCCAAAATGTTCGTCGGTGAGTGCCGGCATGCCCATTCCGATAAGTCCGGCTTTGATGAGTGCCTGATGGTGTATACTGTGTTCAATACAATAGGCCAGTTCACGGCCCACCGAACTCTTGATGCTATCAGAGCCGGATGAATCGGCGGTAAAGTCCCCTTCAAATACCACCGGATCCCCTTCGCTGAGCAGATCGAGGCTCTTCATGATTTTGTTGGTCATGCCGATGGCATACTCCGTTTCATGCTCGATGCGAAGATCTCTTTTGCGTTTATCGTAGCTGATCACTCCCTCTATCGATCCGGAAATCATTAACAGGTAGAATTCGAGGATATGCCGGATATGCTGACCCACCGTTGCTCCATACAATACAGCAGGCTTATCTGTATAGGCTATTTCAGGAATTTTCTGCAGAAGATCCTTCAGTTGTTCAAGATTTTCTTTGGCCACGTTTTTCATTTTCCAGAATTTTAAAAGAATAATTAAATGCTGTTCCGGAAAATAGTCGTGAAATAAGAAGAACCTGACAGGGAAAGAAATAAAAATAAGATTTCGGTACGTCTGATTAGCCGAATGAACAATATACACAACAATCACCGGGCATC
>CAYSMO010000195.1:0-5040 GCA_964432125.1 uncultured Bacteroidaceae bacterium
AATATCCCGAAAAAGTTATTTAATGTCTGTCCATAATGTCCGATAGCTGCGTTGCAGTCTCAAAAGCCCAATCGCACAATGGTTATTCCCGCTCCTCCCCGCTCCACATGTTCATCGCCATACCACTCCACTACATCGCTGGTCTGCAGCAAGTCGCGGATCAGCTGACGCAGGATTCCATCTCCTTTTCCATGCAGAATCCGCACCTCCGGCGAACCGACCATAATCGCCTCGTCGATCAGTTCCGTCACCTTCCGCAGTGCCTCATCCGCCCGCTTACCACGGATATCGATCTCACTTTTAAAGTTGACCCGCCGCTTGCTCACGTTCCAATCGCCCAGGTTCACTCCCGAACGGCTGGATTTTACCTCAGTATCAGCTTTACCACCAACTTTCTCAAGCTTGTCCAGTTTTACTGTCGATTTCAGGTTACCAAAAACAACAATGGCATTCTTCCCCCTGATCTCCATCACCTCCCCGGTGGTATCCTGACCTTCAATCTTCACATTATCACCGGTACTTATCGTTTTATCAGCTGCTTTTTCTGCTTTTTCCGAACGTTTTTGCGCGGTTTTACGACGCAGATCGGGTCGCCGTCTTCCCAGTTCAGACTCCCGTTGCTTCAACTTCCGGTACTCTTCAGTCAGCTGGTCCTCCCTCCCCTGCTCATCTCTCAACACCTCCTCCCTGAACTGTTCAAGCCGCTTCCTTGCCTGCCTGGTCTCCTCTTTTTCCGCATTCGACTCCTTGATCTCCCGGATGGTGTTCTCAATCTGACGGTTGGCGCCGGCAAGCAGCTCCTCTGCCTGCTGTTTGGCTTCGGAGATGAGTGCCTTACGCTGCTTTTCACTCATTCCCAGCTCCTCTTCATACTTCAGCATCAGCTCCTCTAGCTTCTTTTCCGACTGCCTGATCTTCTGCCTTTTTCTCTCCCAGTATTTTTTGTCGCGAAGTATATCGCGCAGGTGCTTATCGAAATCGATGTGGTCCTGTCCCACCTTCTCCGATGCCTTTACCAGCACCTCCTCCGGTAGACCGATTTTCCGTGCGATCTCAAATGCAAAGGAGCTTCCCGGCTTTCCCATTTGCAGCTCATAAAGCGGCTGCATATGGTGGTTATCGAACAGCATTGCCCCGTTCGCAATGCCATCGGTGGAGGCCGCGAAATGTTTCAGGTTCGTATAGTGCGTGGTTAGCACACCAAAGGTGCCTGCCGCATTCAGGTATTCGAGAATGGATTCTGCAATGGCCCCGCCCAGCATCGGTTCTGTGCCGGTACCAAATTCATCGATCAGCACCAGTGTATCGTCAGCGGCACCTTTTAGAAAATGCTTCATATTCAACAGGTGGGAACTGTAGGTACTAAGGTCATTGTCTATCGACTGTTCATCGCCTATATCTATGAAGATCCCGGAAAATATCCCAAACCTGGATTCAGTCTCCACCGGGACAAGCAGTCCGCATTGCAGCATGTACTGCAACAGTCCGACCGTCTGCAAACAGACCGATTTTCCCCCTGCGTTGGGGCCTGATATCAGTAGAATTCGACCCTCTTCGTTCAGCTCCATGGACAATGGAACAACCTCTCTGCCTGACTGCTGAAGAGCGATATAGAGCAAAGGATGAACAGCCCTTTTCCACTCCAAATGAGGTTGCTCGACCAATTGGGGGCGGATGGCATTGATCCGGATCGCGAACAGTGCCCTGGCCCGGATGGAATCAATCTTGGCCAGGAAATGGTGCATCGCCTCCAATTCAGGAAGGTAGGGTCTGATGTCATTTGTAAATTCAGTAAGTATCCGGATAATCTCACGCCGTTCGGCATACTCCAGCTCTCGGATCTCATTGGTTAGTTCGACCACCTCTGCTGGTTCTATGAAAACCGTTTTACCGGTGGTGGATTCGTCATGAACCAGTCCACCGAGACTCCTTTTATGGGAAGCCGATACCGGTATCACCGGACGGCCATTCCGGATGGTGGCGCCAATATCCTCCTCTGCCCACCCTTCCGATTGCGCCTTTTTTAGCAGCTTGTTCATCTGCCGGGTAACGGCCGATTGTTTGGCTGTGGTTTCACGCCTGATACGAACAAGTTCTGGTGAGGCATTATCGCGGATCTGTCCATGCTTGTTCAGTATTTTACCGATCCGTTCAGAGACAAAAGGATAGATTTTTATCGTTTTGGACAGCCGGCGTAGCTGAGGATATTCATCCTCCTCTTTTCCCTCGAAGAATCTGACGATCAGGCGGACCGATTCCAGGCTCTTTGCCAGTCCATTCACCTCCTCGATCTCCATGAATGTACCCTCAATGGCTGCTTTCTTCAGCGCCTTCCTGCTGTCGTGGAACTGGTGAACAGGGAAATCCTCGTCACTCTGCTGAATCTGCATCAGCTCATTGACAAGGTCCAGCTGCTCTGCAATGGCAGCAGCGGAATGCATCATACTAAGCGCATCAGTCAACTCGCGGCCCGGCTCAAACAGACAGTATTCCTTGATTAACTCACGGATCCTGGAAAATCCGATCTTCTCTTCAAAATTCGATGGATAGATCAATGGATCATATTTTGATCCAAAAATAATAAAAGGTCTCCAGGAATCAAGTGATCATTCATAATACAACTCAAAGTTGACTGCTTTGGATAAATCTGCAACCTTTTGCCTGTAACTCCTTTTTCATTTTACGGTAATCATCTTCATCAATGGGGCGTGTTGCATCCTCAATAACTGTAGCTTTAAAGCCCTCTTTTATGGCATCCTCCACCGTGAAGCGGACGCACACATCAGCAGCCAGTCCGCCAAAGTACAATTCGTCGGCATTGCGCTCACGCAGGTAGCCAGTGAGGCCGGTGTTCTTTCGATGACCATTGTCATAAAACCCGCTGTAACTATCAATCTCCCGGTCCATTCCCTTTCTGAAAATCGCCTCAATCCGCGCTGTATGAAGTTCTGAATGAAACTCTGCACCGTTTGAATTGATGATACAATGATCGGGCCAGAGAATCTGCTCCACCCCTTGCCACTCAATAGTGTCGAAAGGTTTTTTCCCTTTGTGAGACGAGGCAAAACTGCTGTGGTTTTCCGGGTGCCAGTCCTGGGTGGCCACCACCAAATCAAATTTATTCTGAATGCCGCTTATAACCGGCAAAATCTCGTCACCGCCCGGTACCTCGAGCGATCCCCCGGGCATAAAATCGTTCTGGGCATCGATAATTATAAGTGTTTTCATGGTTTATATTCCTTTAAAAGCATGTTAAAAAATGTTGTATTGTATAGTTCGATCTGGCATTTCCGAACCATTACCAAAAGTGATTCTGTGCTTCTACTTCCGATTTCTCGATTCGCTTATCAGCCTGTTGCGCAGATCTTTTAGGCCGCTGCTGATACCAATTTTGTAAATATGTGGATTTTCGAACCTTTTAAATTCTCCGGATAATTGTTGAAGCCGTTCCTGACGAAAGTCTGAAATCTCTTCAAGGGATTGTTTTCCTGCTACCCGGTTTCCATTTTCCACGACCTTGTGCAACAATTTCTCGCGGCGAAATTTTTCTACATTCATAGATTTTCCATATACAAAAGGATGGTGCATGGTTGTAAAATCATCCTCATTCTCCAGTGCTACTGCATCTGCTCCTGCCCAGCTTCCATCCTCATTCATAAGGCGGTAAACCTGTTTTTTCCCGGGAAGGGTGATTTTGCCGATGTTTTCCGACAGTTTGATTCGTGGTTTGTCGTTTACAGTCGACAGTTTGTATACTCCATCCAGGGCTGCATCCGGCATGCCGGTTACCAGGCTTGTTCCAACACCGAAAAGATCAATCGGGGCCTGTTGTTCGTTCAGGCTTTTAATGACATGCTCGTCGAGCTGATTGGAGGCTGCAATTTTCACATCCTTCAGACCGGATTTATCCAGCATTTTTCGGCTCTCTTTTGCAAGGTAGGCAAGGTCACCGCTATCCAGGCGGATCCCCTTGAGCTGTTCACCACGCTCCTGCATCTCCTTCCCGACCGTGATCGCATTGGGAACACCGCTTTTCAAGGTATCGTAGGTATCAACGAGCAGTACACAATTGCCGGGATGAACAGCGGCAAAATCCCTGAAAGCCTCCAACTCATTCTCGTAACTCTGAATAAAGCTGTGGGCCATGGTTCCTGAGACAGGGATGTTAAAATCCCGACCTGCACGTGTATTGCTGGTTGCATCGAAACCTCCAACAACAGCTGCCCTGCTTGCATAATAAGCGCCAGGACCCTGTGCTCTTCTTAACCCAAAGTCAATCAGTTTCCGGTCGCCCGCCATCAACCGTATCCTGCTGGCTTTGGTTGCTATGAGTGTTTGAAAATTAAGAATGTTGAGTAGTAGCGATTCGATGATCTGAGCCTCAATCATATTGGCTTCTACAGTAACTACCGGCCTTGTCGGAAAAACAACGTCCCCTTCGCGGGAGCTGTGAATCGTGCCATTGAACCTGAATTTTTCCAGGTAATCCA
Organism: uncultured Bacteroidaceae bacterium; assembly: GCA_964432125.1. Taxonomy (GTDB): domain Bacteria; phylum Bacteroidota; class Bacteroidia; order Bacteroidales; genus M55B112. Next base: position 4,491 of record CAYSMO010000195.1, read on the forward strand.
GGAAATCAGTTGGGAAATCATTTTTACGGAGGAATTCCAGATCATTCTCGTCGAATTTCAGATTTTCGAGGGTGTCGAGCAGAACATCCAGTCCGGCAAATACAGCATACCCGCCCCCGAAAGGCAGTTTGCGAAAGAAATAGTCAAAAATGGCTGTTTGATTTCTCTCCTTTCGGAAATATGCCAGTGCCATGCTGAGTTGGTACTGATCGGTGTATGTCCCTGAATAATGGATCATAATAATATTTATTACAGTAAATCTATATATTCGAATGTATCCTGTTGAAATATAATCTGTTGGATATACTCTGTTGGAATGTATCCTGTCGGACCATAATCCTGTCTGTCTGCATCATGTTGGCCGGCAATCTGTTGGTCTGCAATCTGTTGGTCTGAGTTTTATTCCTCTGTAACCTATTGAAAGGCAACTTCGATTGCTCTCGTATATTTTTCAAGGTCCTGGTCTGAAAACAGAACGAATCTGATTTTTTTAACATGGTGCAGCTCACTCAAACACTCTTTTATTGCAGCAACAGCGACAGCTGCGGCC
>CAYSMO010000196.1:0-5020 GCA_964432125.1 uncultured Bacteroidaceae bacterium
TGTTCATCAGCACATCGATCCGCCCGAACCGCTGCAGCACCTGCTCGGCCGCGCTTTGCACGGCAACAGGATCGCCAAGGTTGAACACCACGGGGTGGACCGTTTCGGAGATGGAAGCAAGTTTGTATTTAACCCGGTCGAGCTCATCGGCCTCGTGGGAGGAGATGATGACGGTGGCGCCGTCGCGGGCGAACTCCTCTGCGAGGGCCTCCCCGATCCCCGAGGAGGCTCCGGTGATCCAGACTATTTTATTTTTAAAGGTTTTCATATTATCATTTTTTATTCTTCTACAGACATGTCGCCCCGCCGGGGCTGGGTTCCATGTGGGCATTTCGCTACAGACATTCCGCTCCTATCAGAGCTGGACATATCGCCCCGCCGGGGCTGGGTTCCATGTGGGCATTTCGCTACAGACAATCCGCTCCTATCAGAGCTGGACATGTCGCCCCGCCGGGGCTGGGTTCCAGCCTGACCGTTGGATCAATGAATAACCGGGTCTATTATTATAGGCACTTAGGCTACAAAACTAACCAACATGTTGTTCGCATTTTTTTTCATAGCGATATTGGTGAATTTCCCGCGTAGCGGTTTTAATTCTCAAATTTGCTCATTTTAAAACAATATAGATTCTATACGCTAACGCCTGCTGTTCATGTGATCCAGATAAGCTTTCAGATACTTTTGGTCGTTTTCGTCGCTATCGCCATAATAATCGCGCAATTCCTCCAGCCTTTCATGGAGCATTTCGCGCACTTCGGCGTATTCCGGATCACCATAAATATTCGTCATCTCCATCGGATCGGTTTCCAGGTCGTACATCTCCCATTCATCGATATCGTAATAAAAGTGCATCAGTTTATAACGTTCAGTGGCCACGCCATAGTGTCGTTTAACCATGTGCACCGACGGATATTCGTAATAGGTATAATAGACAGCATCGCGCCATTCATCGGTTTCTCCGGCCACCAGTTGGCGGAACGATTCCCCCTGCATCTCTTCCGGGGCCGCTATTCCGACATAATCCAAAAACGTAGGCGCAAAATCAAGGTTCTGCACCAGCTTGTCAATTTCAGTTCCCGGCTTAATCTCCTTGGGGTATCGCATGAGCAGTGGGGTCCGGAAAGACTCTTCATACATGAACCGTTTATCGAACCATCCGTGCTCGCCAAGGTAAAATCCCTGATCGGAGGTATAGACAACGATTGTATTTTCAGCAAGTCCGGCTTCATCAATGTAGTCGAGCACCTGACCAACGCCCTCGTCGATGCCTGCAATGGTACCCAGGTAATCCTGCATGTAGCGCTGAAACCTCCATCGCATCAGCTCCTCTTCGTTCATGTTGGGATACTGCTTTTTGAATTCCTCGTTCATCGGTCCGTAAACCTCATCCCAGGCCGCTTTTTGTTCCTCGTTATACCTTCCGATAGTACGCTCAAACGCAACCAGATCCCAACTATTACCGGAAGGACCCAGTACCGTCGGTTCAATTCCCAGTTCTTCCATCGTTTCGGGATAAAGCTTGGAATCACCCGCCCAGTTCATGTGCTCCAGTATATTCATCTCCGCTGCTTTAGCTGCCGTTCCCCGGCCTTCATAATCATCGAAAAGAGTGGCTGGCTCCCTGAATGTTCTTTCTGTAAACTCGCGGTAATGACGTTCAGCAGGCTCCCATTCACGATGAGGGGCCTTGTGGTGGTAGAACATGCAAAATGGTTTGTTCGGATCCCGTTTGTTTTTCAACCAGTCGAGCGTGGTTTCGGTGATGATATCAGAAACATAACCCTCTATGCGGACCCGTTCTCCTTCAATCAGGAAATCGGGGTTAAAATAGTGTCCCTGACCAGGCAAAACCATCGAAAAATCGAATCCCTGCGGGATCCCGTCCATGTGAATTTTTCCAATCATAGCCGTTTGATAACCATCGGCTTGCAACATTTTCGGGAAATTGGGCTGGTCCCAGTCAAAAGGCTGGATATTATCCACTTTCCCATTTGCGAAACTATGCTTCCCGGTAAGCATCACGGCGCGACTTGGTGCACAAATGGAGTTTGTTACTGTAGCCCGTGTAAAAATAGCCCCCTCTTTGGCCAGGCGATCGATATTCGGCGTTTGAATCAGTTCATCACTGTAGGCACTCAGGGCCTGGTACGCGTGGTCGTCTGCCATGATAAAAACAATATTGGGGCGCTCTGTTTCCTTGGTAGTAGTAGAGCATCCAAACCATCCGGCAGTAAAAAGTAAAAAGACAATCGATTGAATAAAAGTTGTTTTCATAGTTGTAAGTTTAAATTTATTTTTCAATTAAAATGATGTTTCAAAGTGCTTTAACTGTAGCAGAAGATCTTCCTACATCCCCCATATCGTTGACAGTTATCTATCGGCTATCAGTTCTTCTGTATCCTGAACGATCTGTTGCCGCAGTTCAACCATATCCACCGCAGTGTTCGCTTTTTTCCGGTACTGGCGACCAAACCATCCGCCGCGAAGGGTCTTTTTCAACCGGAGGTACCATAGCAGCGCCAGCTTTCCTGTCGGGTAGAGCAGCACCAGGTAACCGGCCCAGATGTACCACCCGTCGGTAAAGATTCCCACCAACAGCGTCTGCAGCAGATAGGTAAGCGGCAGCACAAGCAGCATGGCCAGTCCGGCCTTCACCGAGCTATGGAACTGTATATCCTTGATGTTTCTCACGGCCCGAACAGGCAGAAAGTACATCAGCGCATTGTTGATAAATCCGTACAGAAAAACCGGCAGGGTAAGCAGCAGCGTAAACCACCGCCAGGCGCTACGGGCAGCTGAATAGCCTTCAGCCTTAACCACCCAATCGCGGATATTCAGCTTTTCGAGTGACCTCATATAACGCTCCACCTTTTCCCTGAGCGGATCAAGCTGGGACGGCTCCTTCATCATCCCACCATCGGCATAACCGGATGTATTTACCTGCCCCTCATCGATCTGTTGGTTCCCATCAGCTACAGACTGCTCATTCACCTTTCCGCTGGACTGTTGCTGCTCTTCTTCCAGTACCCCGTCCAGCCGGAGGATCATCTCCTTGTCAGCCAAAAATTTATCGTGCAGCCGCTTGCCTTCAATGCCCAAAATTTCGCGCATCCGCTCATTGAACACGGTCCGCAGTCCGAGATACATGTCGTAGTACTCCTTCGTCTCGATATGGATCATCAGCGGTTTCATCTCATCAGCCAGCCGCTGCTTGAGGAGGTTGAGTCCACGCGGACCATTTTCCTCATATTCATCCCAGTAATCCGACACCTCGATCGGCTTGCCATAGACAACATGCAGGTTTTGATATTGTTTTACAAAATCGGAGAAATCGAGCCCCACGGGAACAATCTTCACATAGGGTTTGTTGCCCATCTTCTCCTGTGTTTTGAAGGCAATGCGGAAGATGCCCTTTCCGAGGTTTCTGAGCCTGCGCCTGTCACTGTGGTTCCCTTCGGGCATAATGCAGAGCTGGTGTTTGCGGTGAAGCACGCCGACGGTGATATCGAAGATCTCCTGGTTTTTCCCCAGTTCATCCACCCCGTCACGAATGCGAAATACCGGAAGGATCTTGAGGGAGTTGAGCGCCTTCGCCATCAGTTTCTTCCTGAAAAGATCGGCCCGCGCCAGGAATACCGTGTCGCCTGGTGACGAGAAGAGAACGATCAGCGCATCCATCAGCGCGTTCTGGTGGTTGGGGGCAAAGATCACCGGGGCATCTTTGGGAATGTTTTCGAGGCCGTGTACCTCCACTTTGCGGTAGAATTGGTTAAATACGAGATTCGCCCAGTTATAAAGAGAGAAGTAGACAAGGTTCCGGCGGTCGATACGGTCAATGGCACCGATGACTTTTCGTTTGGACATATGGGTTCTTTTTGGTGACGACAAAGATAAAAGTTTTTTTTTTACCTTCTACAGACATGGCACTGGGGCTAAACACTATGTTCCTGAAGCGGGGGGATGTCGCTCCTCACCACAAATATGAAAACCGACTTCTGACTTTATGGTAACGATTATTCAATAAATAAAATCACTATTTTTGTTTATTATCTGTTTTCAAAGTAAATTTCGGATATAAATAAGCATAATTAAGAGTGTGTCCATAGATTCGGAGTGGCTGGATCATAAAATTCGAGAGCAAACACCGCCTGCCTTAGTACCTAAGTACGGCAGGCAGAGCGCAAAATATTAAGACACAGTTATTGTACTTTACAGATAACTAATTTGCAATCAAAAGCAGTTAATGAAACAACAGGAGATAATAAAAAGGATAAAATCAGGCATTTCGGCCAAAGACCCACTGGCAGACATGTATTTATATGGTTCAAGGGCCAGGGGAGATAACCGCCTGGATTCTGATTGGGATATTCTTGTAATTACTCCACAGAACAAAATAACTTACGATTATGAATTCAATCTGAGGGATCCAATCATTGACCTGGAATTAGATTCTGGACAGGTTATTTCAATCCTGGTTTATTCAAAGTCAGACTGGACAAACAAAATGCCACATACACCATTATTCGCAAATATTAAAAGAGAAGGAATTAAAATTTAGTTTTGTGAGCGAAGATTTATTCGATTTTGATCATGCCGTCGTGAAAAGACTTATCGATCCGGTAAAAGATTATATTGATTTAATAGAACAAATTGTAAGTCAGTAAAGAATCTTTATCAACTGCCATTCGTCACCAATGGGCAAAGGGTGACTCATCTAAAAAACAAGCTCCTATCTTAAAAATTTCCTTAATTTTGTGCCGGAAAATCGGGGTGCGGGGTGTGAGGTGCGGGGTGCGTAGAAACAGATAACATATCAAAATAATTTCATACAATGATCATTTCAGGAATACAGCAGGTGGGAATCGGTGTGACCAGTTTAAAAGATGCGTGGCGGTGGTACCGCGACCATTTCGGCATGGACATCAGGGTGTTCGATGAGGAGGCGCCTGCCAATTATATGCTGCCCTACACCGGCGGCAAGGCATGTAAGCGTCATGCTGCACTGGCGATCAATATGATG
>CAYSMO010000197.1:0-4970 GCA_964432125.1 uncultured Bacteroidaceae bacterium
GGCTCGGCGCCCCCGAAAGCAGCAGTCAGGAGTTCAGACTCAACTTCAACACCCACAACTGGAACCTGCATAAATGCATGAGCAACAACCTTCCGGCCAACACGATCTTCCTGAACCTGAAGCAGGACCAAAAAACACTCCTGCAAAAAATGAAACCGAAAACCCGCTACAATATCGGACTATCGGCACGCAGGGGTGTCAGCGTAAAAAGTTATGGTCCGGAACACCTCAACACATGGTATGCCCTTTACCGGGAGACCGCCCTCAGGAACGGGGTTACCCTCCATAGCAGGGAGTATTTTTGGACGGTACTGAAGAAACAACATCAATACAATACAGGCGATGTGGACGTGCGTCTGCTGATGGCCGATCATGAAGGAGAATTCCTGGCAGCTATGTTCCTGGTGGTCTCCAACAAGCGCGCCACCTATCTCTATGGTGCTTCATCGAACCGCAAAAGAAACCTGATGGCCACCTACGCGATCCAGTGGGAGGCGATCCGGCTGGCCGGTGAGGCAGGCTGCGAGGAGTACGATATGTTCGGTGTGGCACCCAACAGTTACCGATCGCACCCGATGCATGGCCTCTACCGGTTCAAAAGCGGCTTCGGCGGAAATATGTTTCACAGGATGGGATGCTGGGATTATCCACTCAGCAACATTGAATATGACATGTTCCTGGCACAGGAGGTAAACGGACAGAAGTATCATGTGCAATAAAAACTCCCCTCCGATGGCTTCGCCCCGAAAAGACAGAAAAGTTGATTGCTAGTTCAGGTTTTAGTTCCCGCTCTCTATTCTCCTTCTTTTCAGTCTCCCAATTTTGCTTTGTGCGGCTCGAAGCTCCCTGTGCACGATCCGCTCTACGATGAATCACAAACTCTGCCATTTATCATATAATTCGACATCGAAAGATATGTGTTTCTTTTATAAATAGAAACTTTATGATTTATTCTTGCATTTACAATAGAAACTTCATACCTTTACACAATGATTAGCAAAAGTGAAATATCACAAATAATAGCAGATCAGCGTGACTTAGGCTTTAAAACCAGCGACCTTCCCAGGTTGAAATCAACAAATACCGACAGGGAGATAGAGGTTATTTCCGGAATTCGCAGGTGCGGAAAATCTACATTGTTACATGAAATCAGGGCAACAAACAGAGAAAAAGATTATTACTTCAACTTCGATGATGAGCGCCTGGTGAAATTTACTGTCGACGATTTTCAACTCCTGTTCGAGGTTTTTATTGAAATGTATGGTAAGCAAGAAACCTATTATTTTGACGAAATACAAAATATAGAGGGCTGGGAACGATTTGTGAGGAGACTGCACGATTACAACAATAAAGTATATATTACCGGATCGAACGCATCCATGTTGAGTCGCGAATTAGGAACACATCTTACCGGTCGCTATTACCAAACTGAGCTCTTCCCTTTTTCATTTAAAGAATTCTTACTTTATAGAAAACAATCCGTTCCCGATAAACCGAATTTAAACACTGAAGAAAAAATCAAACTGCACTCCTCATTTATCAAGTTCTTCAACATGGGAGGATTTCCCTTCTTTTTGAAGTCAAGCAGCACCCAATACTTAAAATCACTTTACGAAAGCATCATTTACCGTGATGTGCTGGTGCGCAATGGGTTAAAAAACGACAAAGAGATGCTTGAATTGGTGCACTACCTGGCAAGCAACACTTCAAAGCTTGTCTCATACAATGGACTCACTAAGATTATTGGGGTAAAAAATGCTTCTACCATAAAAAGCTATCTGGATTTTATCCAAAACACGTACCTTCTTTTTACGATCAGCAAATACGACCGGTCACTGAAGAAACAGTTGCAAAATCCAAAGAAAACTTACTTCATTGACCTTGGACTAATACGAGAAATTGGTTTTCACCACTCCGAAGACAATGGTCGCCTGCTCGAGAATCTTGTTTTTATTGAATTAAAAAGAAGGGGCAAAGAGCTGTTTTACCACAACCAAAAGCATGAATGCGATTTTGTAATACGAGAGAAAAACAGAATTGTTGAAGCCATCCAGGTTAGCTGGTCAGTTCACAATGATGCTACCCGAAAAAGAGAGTTTCAGGGATTGTTAGATGCTTTAAAAACCTATAATCTGACTGAAGGACTGATCCTCACCAATGATGAAGAGGATACCATAAAAGAAAATGGCTACACAATTCATATTAAACCCACCTGGAAATGGTTGCTGGATCTATAACCTTACTACCTGGGCACAAGGCTGCCTGAATACATAGAGTACTTTACAGAAAGCTACGGCAATGAACCATGAGGCCCTGTCAGTCCCTGTGTAAAATTTTGATGCTCAATCCTTTCTGTGACGACCACCCCTCCTTGTCAACGAGGCTGATAAAGAAATGGTAATCGCCCTCATCATAGTACCCGTTTCCATCGCCGGAAGCCAGAGGAATTGATATGTTCGTCTCATATTCTTTTACACCTTCAGAAATTTCATAATCTTCAATAAACTTGATTGGATTGACCGGCTCTTTCTTTGGATCGAGATCACATTCGGTAACTTCGGTAGTATGCGAATGATGGTCAAAGTTATGGTGTATATCAATACTGTAAGAACCCAATTCAGCATTATCGGAAAACCGCAATTTCAGGTCAAATGACTCTCCAAAATACAAGGTATCGCAATTCACCGGAAACGCATCCTGAATGGTTAAATCAATGAATGGCTTTTCCTTGTCTGTATTCTCCCCCAACCCACAGGAGGAGAGAAACAGAAGAAGAATAAACAGATGAGTAATTATTCTATAGTTTTTCATTTTTCCATATATTTTTTAATGTCATTAATAAAAGATTTAAATCATTTATACTTCCCTCCGGCAAACAGATATCTCATGCCGGAAATTCTTCTACACAAACCAACATATTTTTTCCAAATACCTCTTTTCTCGTTATAGCAAGCTATTCGAAAATATCCTCCCAACCTAATCCATTTTGCTCACTTCCTTACCTGACATCTCGGATAAGAAAATCTTCAATGATGAGGGGTTCATCCCTGAAAAAGTATAGGACAGGCTATTTTTCAAGCCTGCCCTTTTTCAAAAATCATTAGTTAATCTGTCCATAAAGTCGGCGTGACTGGATCATGAAGTTCGAGAGCAATGCAGCAACCGAGCAATAAGATATATAGTTGTTTCTTCTCTGACATCATAATATTGCGAGCTCGCGAACCGGAACGTAGTGGAGCTCGACGGAGTCAATACAACAAAAAATATTATTTCATGAGCAATCGGACTTTATGGGCAGTTACAAACTAATCGTAATCGGATAATGGTTCGAAAAGGTCCAGTTTCCACCGAATGCATCTTTGCATTTTACCAGGATATAGTAATTGGCCGATTGCCAGGCAATATCACCGCTTATATCTTTAGGCGTAATGTTATTGTCTTGCGTTGCACCCACCGCTATACTGGCTGAAAAATCATGAGAAGTTGGAGAATCAAAATCATGGGTATGCAGAATAGTAATTGTATTGGTTGCATTCACCTCTGCATCTGTTAAGTTCTGATCGACCCGTACCAATCCGATATAGGTACCCCCCAACGCTTTATCGTCACTCAAAGAACCGGAAATGGTTATTGATTGTCCATTGCTGAATGACTGATCCGGTGTAGGTGCCGATGCAATGGATATTTCTGGTGCAACTGCATCATCAGGTATTTTAAGCTCAAGTTCTTTTTCATACACCGTCTGGTACCCCTCCATATCGGTCACCTCGAAATGAAAATGGTAGTCGCCCGGTTCTGCATCCATCGGTATCTCGATATGCTCATGAAATGTGGTGTTCTTCAGCCCTGAGAATTTGGTATATGTTGTATCCACTTCCCATTCGCCCTCGTGTAAAACCGATCGAACCCCTTTTTTATCATGGTCCCCCTCCGGGTGGATCTCAACACGTATCACATCGATTGTACCCTCTGCTACAATTTCCGCCTCCATATGCAGATCGGCACCCACATAAGCGATCTTCAAATTATCATACCCCAACTCGAAAGACCCGATCTCCGGCTCTTCAGTTTTACCGCATGAGGCCAATATTACCAATGCAGCCAATACCATGGTACTCTTTACTATTGAGCTCTTCTCCATTGCAATCTTTACTATTATACTATCTACCATTGCACTCATTACCAATGCACTCTTTGAAAATGCATTCTGTACCCTGAAGCGCTTCAATTCTGAATTCTTCATCGCTCTAATCATCATTATGTCTGTTTTCATTGTTTCTAATTTTTATCTGTTTAGTCTGTTTTTCAACTGATCAGTAACGCCCCTAAGAGCACTACAGCCTCAGCTCAATTTATTTAAATAATCATGCTAGCATTTTATATAATCATCCTATTGTTCATCTATTTCACATCCTGTTCTCATTTACTCTTTCTCATATCACCGGAGAACGGCACCGAGATATTCACCACAACACCCCTGCCCGGATCCGGTACATTAATCAGCCTATAATAGCTGGTATGGTTAAAATATTTATTGTTCAAAAGGTTTCTCACCTGCAATGAAACGGACACCTCCTGCTTCCCGACCAGCACCTTCCCCCCTGCTCCAACATTCAACGTCACATAGCCGCCGGTGATCTCTTCCGGGGGAACGATACGCTGTTGCGCCGCTGCCATTCTCACGTCGAGGGAGAGGTATCCCGCCCGGAAAACCCATGCCTGTTCCCGCAAATATTTAGCGTTCAGCAGTAAAGAGGCCGGAGGAGAAAAGGGAAGCGTAAACCCTCGCTTTGCACCTGAAAGCTGTACCGAATAGATGTACTCCGCGATCATCCCAAGTTTCAGCGATTCGAGCAGCTGGTAATGGGCGTGGATCTCTCCGCCATAGCGGGCCACCCTGCTCTGTGTGTAGGTGAACACCTGGTTGCCATTGCCGTAGAGCCTGTCGTGCGTGTACCCGGGATTGAGGT
>CAYSMO010000198.1:0-4965 GCA_964432125.1 uncultured Bacteroidaceae bacterium
GACAGCAACAACCATTTATATACAAAATCGTACCTGCGCTGGTCGAGGTGCTTGGAGACACTTTCAATGAGCTGAAAACACAGCAGGAGCTCATCGGAAAGGTGATCCGTGAAGAGGAACAGTCCTTCCTGAATACCCTGGAGAACGGAATCAGAAGACTGGCCCAGATGAGAGAATCCATGGAGCAGAAGGAAATGAAACGTCTGGATGGTAAACAGGCGTTTGAACTGTACGACACCTATGGATTTCCTGTCGATCTCACAGAGCTGATCATGCGCGAACAGGGATACAGCGTCGACCAGGAGGGCTTTGCCCGGGAGATGGAACAGCAGAAAAAACGATCCAAAAATGATGCTGCAACAGACACCTCCGACTGGACCATCCTGTCGCACGACGAGCAGCAAAAATTTACAGGATATGAAACCATCTCAGGCAGGGTAAGGATCACCCGGTACCGTGAGGTGAAGACAAAAGGCAAAAGCGCCTGGCACCTGGTATTCGACGTTACCCCGTTTTACGCTGAGGGCGGCGGACAGGTAGGGGATCAGGGAGTGATCGAAAATGACCATGAAAAAATAAAGATCACAGATACCAAAAAAGAAAATGACCTGATTATCCATATTACAGATCAACTTCCCGAAGATCCCACGGCACAATTCACTGCCCGGGTAAATGAATCGGAACGTTCACATACCGCTGCGAACCACACCGCAACACACCTGGTGCACTACGCCCTGCGAAAAGTGCTGGGCAAGCATGTGGAACAGAAAGGATCCCTGGTAAACCCGGAAATGCTGCGATTTGATTTCGCACATTTTCAAAAGGTTACCGATGAGGAGATCCGCGAAGTGGAAAAGATCGTCAATAGCCTGATCCGCCAGAATATCCCGGTCGACGAACGAAGAACAGTCCCGATGCAAGAGGCGCAGGAGATGGGAGCCATCTCCCTGTTCGGTGAAAAATATGGCGATTCCGTAAGGGTAATCAGGTTCGGTGACTCCATTGAGCTTTGCGGCGGAATCCATGCCGGTGCCACCGGACAGCTTGGTTTCTTCAAAATCCTGAAAGAGTCGTCCATCGCGGCAGGGATCAGAAGGATCGAGGCGGTGACTGGTGCCGGGGCAGAAAAACAGATCTATAACCAACTCGACAAGCTATCACAGATAGCCGACCAACTTGAGAAAAACACCGACCTGGTTGATGCAGTAAAAAAACTCGTAGCTGAACATGGCGAACTGAACAAAGAGGTCGACAGGTACAAAAAAGATGCCGTTGCCGCTTCTCTGGATACATTAAAAAACAATGCTGAAAAGATCAACGAGGTGAACTTCATTGCAGGCACCCTTCCCCAGGCTGACGCGGAAATGCTGCGCGATGCCGCTTTCAGAATAAAAAACGAAGTGGAAAACCTCTTTCTCGTCCTTGGAAGCAACCAGGACAACAAGGCACTCCTCGTGGTCATGATCTCCGATAACCTGGTGAAAGACAAAGCGCTCAATGCCTCCGAAATTATAAAAAATATCTCCGCGGAGATCCAGGGAGGCGGCGGCGGACAACCCTTCTTCGCCACCGCGGGAGGAAAGAACCCCGACGGAATTCCAGCTGCCATCGAACAGGCCAAAAAGATAATTGGTGACTGTCCATAATGTCCGGTTGCTCATGAAACAATATTATTTTTATTGTATTGACTCCGTCGAGCTCCACTACGTTCCGGTTCGCGAGCTCGCAATTTTATAATATCAGAGAGGAACCAACTATTATCTTATTGCTCGGTTGCTGCATTGCTCTCGAACTTTATGATCCAGCCACTCCGAACGTATGAACAGTCTAATTGTAGAACTCTAATTCTAATTAGTCGAAAAACAAAACTTCGCAATCTCGAGTTAAATCGCTGATCTTATATCATTTATAAAATTGTTCATAAAATTGTGTTCTTTTCTATATAGATTTGGTCGAAAAATCAACAAAGAAATTCTATTTTTGGCGTTGAAACAACCCCGCAAATAAACCAACAATGGAACCAACAAGAACGTTTGACATTCTCGATCAGATCGGTCAGAAGTACGGGCAAAAAGAGGACATGCTCGCCGCCAGGATCAACGGCGAATGGAAGAAATACAGTGCACGGGAGTATGTCGACACAGCCTATAATGTTGCCTACGGACTGCTGACCCTCGGACTTAAAAAAGGCGACAGGATCCTCACCATCAGCAACAACAGGCCGGAATGGAATTTTATGGACATGGGGATGGCGCTGGCCGGCGTGGTCAATGTGCCGGTCTACCCTACTATCAGCGACGAGGAGTATGGGTACATCCTCAATCACGCAGCCCCGGGACTCGTTGTAGTCTCCGACAAAACCCTCTACGAACGACTCAATCCACTCGCCGGAAAAGTAAAGAGTGTAAAAAAAGTCTACACCTTTAATGAACTGGAAGGGGTTCCCAACTGGAGCGAGATCACAGCGATTGGCCAAAATAACAAAGATAAACTGAAAGATGAGCTGGAAAAGATCAAAGCATCCATCCAGCCTTCTGAAATGGTTACGATCCTTTACACATCCGGCACAACCGGAATGCCCAAAGGGGTCATGCTCTCACATAAAAATTTGGTTTCCAATGCGATAAGCTGCAGTTACCATGTTTCATACGGACCTGCCGATAAGGCTCTCTCCTTCCTGCCGATCAGCCATGTCTACGAACGGATGGTCAACTACCTCTTCCAGTACAAAGGTATCAGCATCTATTACGCGGAGAACATCGGTACCATAGCGCGCGACTCACAGGAGATTCACCCCCAGATATTCAGTGCCGTACCGCGCCTGCTGGAAAGCGTGTACGACAAGATCATCGCGAAGGGACGTGAACTCAAGGGAATCAAGAAAAACCTCTTCTTCTGGGCCGTAAAACTCGGGAACGCATACGATCCGGAAAAAGGAAACGGCACCCTCTTCAATATGAAACTGAAGATCGCCAACAAGCTGATCTTCTCCAAATGGCGAAACAGCCTCGGCGGATGCACCACCATCATCACTGGAGGTGCAGCCATACAGCCACGGCTGGTGCGGATATTCTGGGCCGCCGGAATTGAGGTATACGAAGGTTACGGACTCACAGAGACCTCACCCGTTATCTCCGTTGCCAACCAGGCCACCAAAGAGATGAAGATCGGAAGCGCCGGGATGGTCATCAGGGACGTCCACGTGAAAATAGCCGACGACGGAGAGATCCTTGTCAATGGTCCGAATGTTATGCTCGGTTACTACAAGGAGCCTGAGATGACCAGTGAAGTCATCAATGGCGACAATTACTTCCACACAGGAGATATCGGTGAACTCATCGACAACAAATGGCTGAAAATCACCGATCGCAAAAAAGAGATTTTCAAGCTCTCCAGCGGCAAATACATTGCCCCCCAGTCCATCGAAAACAAGTTCAAGGAGTCGTTCTTCATCGAAATGCTCATGGTGATCGGCGAAAACCAGAAGTTCGCCAGCGCGATCATCTCGCCCAATTTTGCCTACATCAACAACGGCTGGGCCGAAGAGCAGGGCCTGAAATTCAGCAGCAACGAGGAGACAATTGCCGACAAACGCGTGCTCGAAGCCATACAGCAGGAGGTGAACAGGTTCAACGAGCAACTCGGACAGGTCGAGCGAATCAAGCGCTTCAAGCTGGTACCCGACAGCTGGACCCCCCAAACCGGCGAAGTATCCCCCACCCTCAAGCTAAAACGCAGGGTGATCAGCCAAAAGTACGCATCACTTATCAACGCTATCTTTGCCGTGGATTCCGAAAAAGAATAAAGGGGGAACGCAACCCGGAACCGCAGCTGCCAGCAAATATAGCAGCAACGGAAAATTAGTATTTACCGCCCGAAACCCCCGCAGCAGCGCTTGGTTGGCTTTTGTAGGCACCGCCTCAACGATAGTAGTTGAAAAGATTTACCCCAAGGTGAATCTCCGCAGCTCCGGTTGCGACCAACTTCCACATTACGAAGCAGATGCATTACGAAGCAGGTGATTCGATCCCTGCGGGAGCCAGCCTGCCTGACCGGTGCCTGATAATCCACAGTCCGAGAAAGGTGTAGAGTCCGTTCATAATCAAAAACTCAAACCCCATCTCATAATTCTTGAAGATCCATTCTATAATGAGCCTGTCGATATAAGCCGCCACCGGCGAAAGGACTGCCACCAAAGGAACCCAGCGGTCCCTCACGTCCAGTTTTGTAAAGAGTCCGAAGGCATACAATCCCAACAGCGGACCATAGGTGAACCCGGCTACCGTGAAGATGGCAGCGATCACACTGTCGTTGTTGATCGCCTCAAAAATAAAAATCACTACAGCCAGCAAAACCGAAATAAAAACGTGTACAATCTTTCGCGACCGCATGATTTCAGCTTCACTCTTGCCCCGGCTATCCAGAATATCGACTGTAAAAGAAGTGGTGAGCGCCGTGAGCGCCGAGTCGGCACTGGAATAGGCCGCAGCGATCAATCCCACCACAAAGGTGATCCCCACCACCTGCGGAAGCGCTCCTCCCGTTGCCAGCATAGGGAACAGGTCGTCCGATTTATCTGGCAAGGCAATGCCCGAATTAACTGCAAATACCGCCAGGAGCACCCCCAACGAAAGAAAAAGCAGATTCACCGGCACCAGCGCTGCGCTCATCCAGTAAACATTTTTCTTTGCGTCCCTGATGTTCCTGCAGCTCAGATTCTTTTGCATCATATCCTGATCAAGCCCCGTCATGGTGATGGTGATAAACATCCCCGCGAAAAAGTGCTGAATAAAGTGATTGCCCGCGTTCCAGCTGCTGAATTCAAAGATCTTTCCGTATTCACTCTCTGCAACCGTGGTGACCATGCCGGAAAAATCGAGCCCCATCGACCTGCTGAGGTAAACCACCGTCAGAACCACCGCGGCCAGCATACTGAAGGTCTGCAGCGTATCGGTCCAGATAATC
>CAYSMO010000199.1:0-4924 GCA_964432125.1 uncultured Bacteroidaceae bacterium
GTACCGCTTGAGCAGCTCAACGATCCCATAGGGTGTCGCGCTGACGAAAGCAGGGAGTCCGATCACGGTTTTACCGACGTTCACCGGGTGAAAACCGTCCACATCCTTTGCCGGGTCGATCGCTTCGATCACCTTCTGTTCCGAAATATGATCGGGCAGAGGCAGCTGCACAATGAAACCGTCCAGTTCCTCATCCGCGTTCAGCGCTGCAATACGCTGCAGCAGCTCCTCTTCGGTTACATCATCTTCATAGCGCACCAGGCTTGACCTGAAACCAACCTCTTCGCAATCCTTGATCTTGAAGGCGACATAGGTCTCGCTGCCGCCATCGTGACCGACGAGCACCGCCGCCAGATGGGGAGGCTTTACGCCCCTTTTAACCATTGCTTCTACCTCTTTGGCAATCTCTTCCTTGATCGCTTTTGCTGTGGCCTTACCGTCAATTATCTGCATAATATTTTATGTTGGGATTATTATTTGCGTGGCATGGATGAGAGTGCTCGGCCCATCGCCTTTCCTTTTCCTGAACTCATCAGTCGCATCATTTTTCTCGTTTCACCGAACTGCTTCACCAGCCGGTTGATCTCCGCCACGCTGGTACCGCTTCCGTTCGCAATGCGGGCACGCCGTGTTCCGTTTAGCAACTTCGGATCGGTGCGCTCCTCCGGTGTCATGGAGTTGATGATCGCCTCGATGCTCTTGAAGGCGTCATCATCGAGGTCGAGGTCCTTGATCGCCTTGCCCATACCGGGGACCATTGACATCAGGTCCTTCACGTTCCCCATCTTTTTGATCTGCTGGATCTGCGACATAAAATCGTTGAAGTCGAATGTATTCTTGGCGATCTTCTTCTGTAGTTTCCTCGCCTCATCCACATCGTACTGCTCCTGCGCCTTCTCCACCAGCGAAACGATATCGCCCATCCCCAGAATCCTGTCGGCCATACGCTTGGGGTAGAAAACATCCAGCGCATCCATCTTCTCACCGGTACCAACAAACTTAATAGGTTTGTTCACCACCGATTTGATCGACAGCGCTGCGCCACCGCGGGTATCACCATCGAGCTTGGTGAGCACCACACCGTCAAAGTCGAGCCTTTCGTTAAATTCTTTGGCTGTATTTACGGCATCCTGACCAGTCATCGAGTCGACCACAAACAGGATCTCGTGCGGATTTACGGCATCCTTGATCGCCTTGATCTCCTTCATCATCTCCTCATCCACCGCGAGCCGTCCGGCCGTATCGATAATCACTGTGTTGTTCCCGGCATCCCTTGCAGCCTTGATCGCCGCTTTAGCGATCTTTACGGGATTTTTATTCTCGTCCTCCGAGTATACCTTAACACCGGTTTGTTCTCCCAGAATCTTCAGCTGCTCGATCGCTGCGGGGCGGTAGACGTCGCCCGCCACCAACATCGGGTTCCGGCCCCTCTTCGACTTCAGGTAACTGGCAAGCTTGGCAGAGAAGGTGGTCTTACCCGAACCCTGCAATCCCGCGATCAGAATAACATTCGGATTACCTTTTGTGTCGATCTCGGCGCTCTCCGAACCCATCAGCTCAGCAAGCCTGTCGTGAACGATCTTCACCAACATCTCGTTCGGCTTCACCGCGGTTACAATCTTCTGTCCCAGCGCCTCCTCCTTCACTTGGTCGGTGAACTGCTTGGCAATCTTGAAATTCACGTCAGCATCCAGCAGCGCTCGGCGCACATCCTTCAGCGTCTCCGCAACATTGACATCCGTAATTCTCCCCTGGCCCTTCAACAGCTTAAACGACTGCTCTAACCGATCTGATAAACTTTCAAACATAGCTTTATTATTTTCAGCCACAAAAGTATAAAAAATATGGAGATTATTGGCTGAACGCGGGGCGGAAAAGTAGGGGAGTTTTTTCAGCCAGGTAGTAAGAAATAGTGTATCTTTGCAATGTTATGGATCGCAATCAAATAAATAACAATATTATTAACTATCTGATGCCTTATGGACCGGAGAGGATTGGACTGTTTGGTTCATATGCCAGGGGAGAGGATACTTCTGAAAGTGATATTGATATCCTGGTGAAGTTTAAAAGAACACCTACACTATTTGATATTGTTAAGATACACAACGAACTTTCTCAACAAATAGGAAAGAAAATTGATCTTGTGACCGAGCCTTCATTAAAGAATGAGCGTTTAAAAAAGTATATTTTCAAAGATCTTCAGATTATCTATGAATAAAGACGACAAGATATATGTTGAACATATTCTTCAGAGTATAGACAGGATATTAAAGTATATTTCCAGGAAAGATCGGGACAGTTTTACAGCAGATCATCTAACCCAGGATGCTGTTGTCCGCCAGCTTGAAATAATTGGTGAAGCAACAAAGCGAATATCCATGACTCTACGAAACAACAATCCTGATGTCCCCTGGTCAGAAATGGCCGGAATGAGAGATATACTTATTCATGATTACATCGATGTCGATCTGGACATCGTATGGAGAACAGCCTCCTAAAGTATTGGTGAGCTTAAAGAACTTCTGGAAAACATTGATTTTTAGTTTTCCTCAGGCCAGATTGTATTGTTCATCCAATGCAATAAAAGCCCTGATAAGGGCGACATGTCTGTAGCAGATTGTCTATCCGATGCAATAAAAGCCCTGATAAGGGCGGAATGTCTGTAGCAGATTGTCTATCCGAAGTAACAAAAGCCCCGGCGGGGCGACATGTAAAAATCCACCATATTTCTCTAATGTATCATTATATTCAATCCTTTCTTTTATCTTTGTATTTTCAAATGCTGTTGTTGAATGAGCGAGAAAAATGAGCCGATTTTTGAGAACGAGGAATTTCTGGAACTGCTTCAGAAATATGAGTCAATGCGAAACAGCAAACATTCCGCCTTTTTTGATGTGGAGGAGTTTGAACAGATCATCGACTACTACCTGGACGAATTTCAATACGATGAGGCGAGCGAGGCTGCTCAGCTTGGATCTCAGCAGCATCCCGCATCCGTTGAAATAAAATATAAGGTGGTTCATATCTACCTCGAGCAGGGGATCGGAAAGCCTGCCCTTGAGATCCTCGAACAGGTGCCCCGTTGGGAACATTCCAATTCTGAGTTTTATTTTCTTCGGGGAACGGCTTTTTGTCTGACAGGGCGCATCCAGGAAGCGGAGAAAAATTTTGACAAGGGACTCTCACTCTCCACCGAAGATACCTTTGATGCGCTGTTGAATATAGCCATCGCATTCGAGAATGCCAGGCAATACCGCCACGCTGTTAAATACCTCGAAAAAGCCCACGTCCTCATCCCCGATTATTTATCAGCCATCTACGATCTTGGTTATTTCCATGAACGGCTTGATAATTTTCAGAAGAGCGTTGAGTATTATCAGAAGTACCTGGATATTGATCCCTTTTCTGAAAACGTGTGGTACAACCTCGGGGTGGCCTATTTCAAGCTTGAGCAGCCCCACAAAGCCATTGAGGCATATGACTACTCCCTGGCACTGAATCCCGATTATGCATCTGCGTTCTTCAATAAAGCCAACACCTATGCCTCTCTTTCTAAGTACCACCTGGCCATAGAGACCATTTCCGAATTTCTTGAGATCGAACCTGACAATCCGCAAGCCCTTTTGTTCCTCGGCGACGCCTACGAGCAGTCAGGTCAGCTGCGAAAGGCACTGAAAGTATACAAGAAACTGATTGAAGAGGACAATACCGATCCCGAAGGCTGGTTCGGTGCAGGAATGGCGCTGTACCAGATGAGTAAATACGATGAGGCAACGATCTACCTGCTTAAGGCACTCGAATTCGACAACCAGAACACCGATTACTGGATGAACCTGGCTTATGTCTACGAGGAGTTAGAAAAATGGGAAGAGGCGGCGAAGTGCTTTGGCCAGGTGGTTAAAATCGATCCATCGGATCTTGAGGCCTGGAACTCCCTGGCCCGTTTGCTGCTCCTGACAAATGCGCTCGATAAAGCATTAGAGGTGCTCAAGAAAGCAGTTGCGGAATTTCCCGACGACGCGCACCTTGCTGTAAAGATGTCCTCTTGCCAGTACCGCCTCGGAAACAGATCGGCCGGGTACGATTTCCTCGAAACGGCCTTGAAAAAAGACCGGAAGTTGTTTGTCGACTTTTTATTCATCACAGAAAATACATTTCTTGACAAAAATGCCCGAAAGCTAATCGAGCGCCATACCAAATAATTTGCCCTATGAACCCCTCATCATTGGATATTGATTTTTCAGCGCTGCAAAGTCAAAAAGACTTATATAAATTGTACGGTAGCGAACTGACTGAAGATGAGGGCTCGCCGAACCTCCTTTAAAAAATAATTATGAGGTGAGGCAACAGGTCACTTGTAGTTAGAACGATATTTATAGTATTATATATTAAGTAGTTAAATAAAGAATTTATACGGATGAACTATAACCTGCCATTTATCCCGGAGCGAATCGCTAAGCCCAGGGAATCCGGGCTGACCATGATGATGGATAAGGGGCTCAGCCTGAAAGAAGCTGAGGCATTCTGCGAAACAAGTGCTCCCTACACCGACCTGGTGAAATTTGGATTCGGAACCGCCCTGATCGTTAAAAACCTGAAAGAAAAGATTACGCTCTACCGCGATGCCGGCGTGGAGCCCTATTTCGGAGGAACGCTCTTTGAGATGTTCGCGGTACGGAACATGCTGGACGATTATCAACGGTTCGTGGACCAGTTCGGTATCACGACGATCGAGATCTCCGATGGCTCCATGAAGATTGATCCTGAAGACAAGGTGCAGATGATCAAAAGGTTTGCTGTCAGCAAACGGGTATTGTCAGAAGTCGGAACAAAGGTAAAAGGAATCAACATTCCCAACGAGGATTGGGTGCAGCATATGAAAGCTGAACTAGAAGCAGGGGCCTGGAAGGTGATCGCGGAGGCA
>CAYSMO010000200.1:0-4919 GCA_964432125.1 uncultured Bacteroidaceae bacterium
ACCGATCCGGCCAAAACAAGTTTTTTTATGCCCGACCACAACGGTCCCTGCAGATTCGGACAGTACAACAAGTTTCAGCGAATTCTCTTCGACAAACTCGGGTACGAAAAGACGGAGATTATCTCTCCCAGCAACGACAACTCCTATGAGGATATCTCGGCGGGTCATGGCACCAAGTTCAGGTTTAACTGCTGGAAAGGCTTTGTGGCGGTCGACCTGCTCAGGAAATTCAAGCAGGAACATAAACCCTACGAACTGGTGGCCGGCAACACCGATAAGGTGTACAAACACGGACTCGACCAGATCGTGAAGTGCATGGAGAACGGGGCGAAAGGACTCCCCGAAACGATCGGACAGATCGGCAGGTCGTTCGCTGAAATCCCCATCTCCAACGGCATGCGCAAACCGATCGTCGCCGTGATGGGCGAGATCTTCATGCGCGACAACCCCTTCTGCAGCGCTTTTTTGGTCGACCGACTCGAGAAATTCGGCGCAGAGACCTGGATCGCCGGGTTTGCCGAATGGCTCACCTACTCCACCATCAGGTACACGCGCGACAGCAAGTGGAAAGGCGACTACAAAGGGATCCTGCAGTCGAAGCTCCAGGAGTACATGCAGAACCAGTCGGCATGGAAGATCACCAAACCGGTGCACCACATGTTCGACAATAATCTGGAGGTCACCGTACGCGAGATGCTCGACGCCTGCGGACCCTATGTGCACCGACACTACGACGGCGATCCGGCACCCAACCTCGGCACCTCATCGGTCCTGGCCCACAAGGGTATCTCGGGGATCGCCAATATTGAACCGTTCACATGCATGCCGGGGACGGTGGTGTCGTCGGTGGGCGGCAGCTTCCGGGAGGACCACAACAACATCCCGATGGTGATGATCGCTTACGACGGTCAGGAGGATGCATCGATCGAGCTTCGCCTGCAGGCCTTCATGCACCAGGCATACCAGTATGCCGAGAGGAACAGACTCACAGATAAAAACAGGGTTATACACCAGGCTGTAAAGGTAAAGGAATAACAGGAAAGGCCTTTTAATGAAGAACACCTTATCGGCTGAGAGAGATTTTTCGATGATGCAAATAAATATGCCGGTAGCCCCAGATTCGTTAACGCAAAAAGTTCGTTACCGCATAAATAAGGGCATTGCTATTTAATGATCTATGCAACGGCGTAAAAATTTAATTGATCATTTATAAACGAATGAGCAATAACAGTTCATTTTTGTTAGAAAAATATACCAAAATATTTTCTGTTTTTGTGAATTGGTCGTAATTTAGTCTACTTAAAAATAACTGGCCAGAAATTAACCGTCAGCTTTACCTGTTTATGAAAAAAGACAACCCTAACTAAAAACTAAAATATCATATTGATCATGAAAAAAATAATCACAATCGGTGTTCTGCTTATCCTGGTAACAGGACTCACAGAGGTAACCGGACAAATCGTTCCCAGGTTTGTAAATAAACGTGTCAAATCGGCAGAGAAATCCTCCGAGGAAAAGCTCGGCAGGGAGGTTGACAAGGCAATCGGTAAGCTCTTTGGATTGGAGGAGGATCCGGCTGACAGTACCGGGCAACCGGCTGCAGCGACTTCAACCAGCCCCACCAACAGTTCATCTTCGCGATCATCAGGTACGGCAATAGGACAGCGTGCCATGCTGAACGCCATGGGCTTATCGGCCGGAGCGGCCAATGTGAAGCCGGCTTATGAATTCGACGGTTTTATTACTATGGAGGTCACGGATTTCATCAACGGCAAGGAGAAGGAGAAGACTGAATACACCACCTACATCGATTCTAAATCGCTCGACTATGGGATGATTTTCAGGGAGCCCGGGCAGAAGGGAGCCTCGACCATCATTTTCGATACGGAAAACAGCCTGATGCTCACCCTGGCTGAAGAGGACGGTGAGAAAAGCGGTTTCGCCGTGGGCTATACTCAGGAGCAGGCGGAGGCAATTTCCGAAGAACTTAAAGGGGAAAATGCGGAGATGGAGGAAGCAGCGGAGGTTGCAGAAGCGGCGGAGGTCAAAGAGGCCGATCTCTACGACCCCTATACATCCTACAAAACGGGAAAAACAAAAAAGATCCTCGGGTATACGTGCGATGAGTACGTTATAGACGATGAAAATGGTACCGTTACCATGTGGGTCACCAATGATTTTGACAAGGAGGCGAAGAAAACCTACATGCAGAACTCCTCCTTCGCGGGGCTATTCATGCACGCCTACTACACCAACGGCACCGTGATGGAATACATCACAGAATATAAAGATAATAACCACAAAACCGTGATGCAAGTCACCGATATCGACCTCAACAAGCGCAACTCCATCAGCACCCAGGGGTACAACATCATCAGCATGGGAGCAGTGGTGCCGGAGCCTGAGAAGGAGTAAATCTGTTTTTTTCAAACAATGGATCTTACACGTTTACTTACCAAAGATGTACTCAGGCTCAAAAAAGAGGAGATCGGCAGCATGATCGGTCCCAACCGCAAGAACTACGACGAACTATTCAGAATCGCCTTCTCCGGAAACATGCCTGTCTGCTGGCGTTCGGCCTGGATCATGGATTACCTGTCGGAGCTGTACCCCTGGCTTGCCGACAAATACATCGAAAAGATCTGGGCAGAGATTCCCGCTGCTCATCCCGACGGCGTTACACGAAGCTGCCTGCGCCTGCTCTGCAGGTACGATATCCCGGAGAAATACCAGGGGATCGCAACTGATCTCTGCCTCAGCTGGCTGGAGAAGGAGGCGGTGCCGGTCGGGATCAAGGCCTACTGCATGGAGATGCTACTGAAGATCGCCACCCTCTACCCGGAATTGGGTAACGAATTCATCGCTATCATCGAGGAAAAGGCGCCGAACAACTCGGCAGGTTTCAAAGCCAGGGCGGTTTATGTTACCGGAGAGATGAGGAAAATGCAGACCCAATAGTTCAATTTTAATCTTCCTGGAAAAACGGTCTACTCTTTTACCACATGGATAAAAGGTTAGCCTGCAGATCATCTCATACCTACAAAAAACAGAGTACGCAATGTATTATTCAACAGGGAGGGTTATCTTTGTTGCAAAACCAAAGTTTTTCTGCCAATGACCGTTCCAGATCTCTGTTTCATCCTCTACAAACCGGCGGTGCCTGGAAACATCGGAGCCAGTGCCCGCGCCATGAAGACAATGGGATTCAGCGAACTGCGGCTCATCGATCCGGCCGACCACCTCTCCGACGAAGCAAAGATGATGGCACACGGCTCACACGAAATCCTTGAAAACTGCAAAATATTCAACACCTACGATGAAGCTGTGGCCGATATCAGCTTCATCATCTGCACCACTGCCAAAAAACGTTCAGCCAAGGTCGACTATATCCCCGCACCACAGCTGGCACAGTTTATCGCCGAAAAATCGGATGTTACCGGAAAGATCGCCATCGTATTCGGCAGCGAGGAGAGCGGACTTCCCAGCAGTATATTGCTGAAGGCCAATGTGGGGGTAACGATTCCCATGGCAACGGGCTACCCGTCGCTCAACCTGTCGCAGGCAGTGATGACCATCGCCTATGAATGTTCGGCAGGAGCAGAGAGGGTGGGTTCGGAAGGGGTGAGTTCGGAAGGGATAAATTTGGAAGGGGAAGAAAGTGGAACCCCGGGAGGAGCGGAAAGATCAGGTCCGGAGGTGGAAGAAAGTGGAACCCCGGGAGGGGCGGAAAGATCAGGTCCGGCCGGGGAACTGAAGAAACTGCCGGATGAGCGCTGCCTCCCACAAGAGCCCGCCCGGAACCAGAATAAACAGGAAAATGCTACCTGGCAGCAGCTGCAGGAGCGCACCACCGAGATACTGCAGGAGGCAGGCATTCATCCACCCTCCCCGCTCTACCACCGGATCATCGAGCGGATGTCGATGATGAAGGCCTCCGATGCACGGCTGGTCCACTCCGTTACTGCACGTATCCTTGAACTGCTTAGAAACAGGAACAGAACCGATTCTTAATTGTCCAAATACTCTTTTAAAGGATATAATTAAAAAAAAGCCATCCCCCAGTCATTGATAATAGATGGGGCATTTGTGGAACAAGGTATAAAATTACTTGTATCCGTTGCCAGCTGTTCGATGCCAAGTCAGTTTTTCAAACAAACCTGAAAATACATTAAAAAGGCTGTCCCAACCGGAACAGCCTCCTTTTAACAATATATCTCAAAACCTTTAGGACAGTTTCCAGCCTTCACGGTATTGATGCCTGATCATCTCTTCAGCAAACGGCTTCGCCTTCACGGTCTCATGCTGGGTGTTGAAGCGCGGGTGACCTTGTTCCACAGTGAAGGTGTCTGACTTCACAATCCGCACCTCATCATTGTCGGAAATATTGGTGATTTTCATCGCCTCACCATCCCACTGCAATTCACGTTTCAGATCCTGCAGACGTACCGCCAGGTTGCCCATCACGACCATCTCATTGAGCGGTCCGGAGTAGTTGAAATTGGAGCTCGGCTGAACCCTGTTCTCAGGGCTCTCCTTGCAGGCCCTCACCCAGTCCATTTCGTGACTGGTCTCAATGCGACGCAGTTTTTTCGGAGCATTGTAATCATCAGTGGCCTCTTTGCCGCCGATCCATAGTCTCGGGTTCCTGCCATAAGTGCTACAGGTGATCTTACCATACTCACCCTCAAAAATAACACCTCCACCATTGTCTCCCATCATCTCTCCATCTTTGAGTTCAGGAATCCTCTCTGGCATCAGTCCACCATCATACCAGGTCACATGCACATCTGGCATGGCCAGTTTCGGCAGGTTATCCCGGGCCGGGAACCTGTAATGTACAACCTCCGCCTGGGGAGCACTCTCCGTATTGAACTGTGTGGAGCTTCCCTGAACGGCTACCGGGTG
Source organism: uncultured Bacteroidaceae bacterium (assembly GCA_964432125.1). GTDB lineage: Bacteria > Bacteroidota > Bacteroidia > Bacteroidales > M55B112. The sequence goes on from CAYSMO010000200.1 coordinate 4,906, forward strand.
ACCAAGTTTTAGTC
>CAYSMO010000201.1:0-4896 GCA_964432125.1 uncultured Bacteroidaceae bacterium
GCAGGTTAAGTTCGAAGGTAAGGAGGAGACATTCAGTAAGGGGTATGATAAAATACTGGTGGCTGTTGGAGAAAAACCGGATCATTCATCGCTGGACCTGGATAAAGCCGGGGTCGAAACCGATGATAATAGCTTTATCAAGGTTGACAACCGGCAGCGGACATCTGTAGATAATATTTTTGCTGTTGGTGATGTATCAGGTGGTCCCTTATTGGCGCATAAGGCAATGTATGAAGGGAAAATTGCAGCTGAGGTTGCATCCGGAAAAAATGTGATCAATGATGCCAGGGTGATACCCGGTGTAGTATATACGGAACCTGAAATTGCATTTTGTGGACTGACAGAAAGTGAAGCCGAGAAGAGGGAACAATCCTATAAAAAGGTGAAATTTCCATGGGCCGCATCGGGAAGGGCTGTAGCCATGGATGAAAAGCTTGGATTTACAAAATTACTGGTAAATCCTGAAAACGAACGCATTCTGGGAGCAGGGATCGTTGGTAAGGACGCCGGCGACCTGATCTCCGAAATCGCACTAGCCATTGAAATGGGGGCGACGGCTACCGATCTTGCGCTCACCATACATCCGCACCCAACCCTTTCAGAAACAATTATGGAGGCAGCTGAGAGCTATCTTGGCACCCCGGGTCATTCAATGAATAAACAAACCAGAGATAAATGAAAGTAATTATTATAAGTGACATCAAGAGTGAGAGAAAGAGTATTATTCCCTATGGTCTCAACCTGGGGAAACACAATGAAACCAAGGTAGAGATAGTTCATATGATTGATCCGAGGATTCATCAGGGGGTGAGTAGTCCGTATGCTGATTCTCAATCCATTACTCCCGGAAGTAAATTATCTCAGGAGGAACTACTTAACCGTGAAAAGAAACTGGTCGAAAAAGAGATGGATAAACTACTCAGTGCAGAGGCTTCAAGGTTAAATTATCCACTGAAATACGAGACCCGGATTATTGAGGATTCGATGGATCAAGGTTTAAAAAATATTATTCGTGAAGACAAGGAGGAGATTTGCATAGCAAGTCTGGTTCCGGATAATGATATGGTCGGGAACCTGAGTGAGTTGATGGGTATTTTCGATCAGGTGGAGGTGCCATTGCTGATCGTACCCCCGGGATTCAAATTCAGGGAGCCGGAAGATATAGTTATAGTAACCGATTACTCAAAGGAGTCGCATGATCCCGTGAGACAGGTATTGCAATGGTTTCGTTCTTTCCCGCTAACGATCAGGGCCATTGATGTTACTGATCTAAACGATATTGCTAAGGAAGAAGATAACAGAGATGTATGGGAAGCTACTGTAAATGATTTCATTACTCAGTCAATGAATCTGAATACTAAAATATTGATTGGCGACAGGGAGAGAGAAACCATTCTTGAACAAATCATGAAAAGAGAAGCCGATATTGTCATGCTCCCAAAAGAACTATTCAGGAAGTCTGATTATAAGTTGAAAAAGGAATCTGTAAGAACAGAATTTTTTAAGGTACTGGCTGCACCAGTAATCCTTTTTTGAAAACTGTTTTATAGGAATTTTGAATCATTCATTTAAAAACTTTTGTTATGACACTTATTTCAATTGTACTATCACTGTTCTTTGCATTGCTTTTCTCAGCAATACTCGTTTATGGTTTCAGACGGAGAACGACAGGACCGTTTGATGGGATGCTGTTTTTGTTTCTGATTATTTTTATGTTCACATGGGGACTCGGTTCCTGGATGACACCCATAGGTCCGGTATTTGGAGGCGTGGCCTGGCTAAGCTACCTGGTTATTTCGATTGTGGTGATGCTTTTAATAGGTGCGATGTTGCCACCTGCTGAAGGACCTCGAAGAAGGAGGATATCAGCAGAAGATGGGGGTACGAAAGTTGTGGGAATCACTTTTGGAGTTTTCTTCTGGTTTATGCTGATCGCACTATTTATTATTGCCTTACTCAGGTTGATGCAACCAGAGCATCACATGATTTAGAAGGCAATGCAAATTAACACTTTAAAAAGCAAAATAGATATAACATGAATAAGATGAAAGAGAAAGTAGAAGACGGAATCATGTCATGGAAACAATTCATGGAATTGTCAAATGTACATAGTAACAATTGTATCTCCATTTACTTCCCAACGCACAGGGCAGGAGAACCTGTTGATTCCGGGGAGGGACAACTGAGGTTGAAAAATAGTTTACAGTCAGTAAATAAAATACTGGAAGAGAGGGGGATAAACAGCAGAGAAATTCAAAATATTGTTGGGCCGGTTGAAGAATTACTGGATGAAATTCATTTTTGGAGGAACCAGTCGGACGGATTGGCCATTTTCTCAGATGGCGAAACAATGCAATACTTTACCCTCCCGGTACACTTCGACGAGCAAATATATATCAGTGATCATTACCTGCTTTTACCCATCATTCCTTATTTCAATGATGACGGTATTTTTTACCTGTTGCCACTCAGTCTGCAAATGGTCAATTTATACGAATGCTCCAGACATTCCATCACTGAGATCATAACAAAGGGAGAGACACCCGAAAGACTTGAAGACATTGTTGGTTATGATTTCGAGCAAACATCCTTACAGCACAGGAGCGGTCAGGGAGGAAAGGAAGACGTCATGTATCACGGTCAGGGTGCCGGAAAGGACGATAAAAAGAAGGAGACTGAGAAATTCTTCAGGGCGGTGGATGCCGCGGTGCTGAAGCTGCTGGGAGATGACAAGGCTCCATTGGTTCTGGCGTGTGTCGATGAACATTATTCCTTATACAAAAAAATTACCAGCTATTCGAATCTTACAGACGGGCATGTGAGTGGAAATCCTGATGAGTCGGAGGTGCTTACACTACATGAGGAGGCATGGTCCCTTGTTGAGGATCAGTTCCGAAAGCAACGTGAAAGCAGGAAAAAACAATTTCAGGACCAGTCGGCAACCGGCAAAGCAGTTACTGATATCAGAAAGATTATCCCAGCTGCTGTTGATGGTCGTATCGATACGCTTTTTATGGAGGAGGGCAAGGATCTGTTTGGCATCTACGATGAGACAAAAAGAAAGATTGAGCTGGCGGAGCCGGGCAACCGTCTATACCAGGTTTCACTTTTCAACCTTGCAGCGTTGCACGTGCTCTCTAAAGGCGGACGGGTATTTCTTTCCAGCGCAGAGGAGATGCCAATTAAGGAGACAGAAATGAATGCCCTTCTGAGATATTGATGTAGTTAAGTACCTTTTATCATAAGTTCATCAAAGATTACTGAAGGAAGAGCCTAAAATCCAGCCACTCCGACTCTATTGACAAACTCTATTTAGCCACTTTGTGAGAAATATGCTGGTTGTAGGGTGTTTTTATGCAGTATTATAAAATGAAAATTATATAATAGCGCAAAAGTATAAAGTATAATTTATATATTAGCGTTTTAATATAATTTTAATGATATGTTATCATATAAAGAATTAGTTGATATAATTATAGAGAGTGTTTCGCTCAAGGATGAAGGAATAGAAAGAAGAAGGGAACGGGAAATTAAGAAAGTCCTGTTTGTGCCCAAGCCATTGAAAGTTATAACCGGTTTGAGGCGAAGTGGAAAGTCTTTTATTTTAAAGCGATTGTATAAAATTCTGATTAATGAAGCGATTCCCCGGGAGAATATCCTTTTCATCAATTTTGAAAATGACCGTTTGAGCTTTATAAAAGACACCAACAGTCTTAGAAAAGTATATGATCTGTTTTTGTCGGGAACACTTTCAAATAAACCGGTTTATCTGTTCTTTGACGAAATTCAAAATGTAAATAATTGGGAGAAATTCATTCGGACAATATATGACTCTACGGAACATCACATATACATTACTGGCTCAAATGCGCAACTACTTTCAAAAGAATTTGCCAGCACACTTGGGGGCAGAATTCTTGAATATGATCTTTTCCCCTTTTCATTTTCAGAAATGTTAGAATATAAGGGCATCTCTTATCAAAATGCCTTTGACAGATCTGAATTTAAAAATGACATGAACAGGTTATTGTCAGAATACCTGAATTTTGGTGGTATTTGTGAAACATTTGACCTTCCTGAAGAAGCAAAAATAACATATAGAAAATCTTTGATTGATAAAATTGTTATCCATGATATTGCTGAGAGGTACAATTTGAGGTCTTTCGAGCTATTGAGAAATATGATGCAATACCTTGAAAGAAATACAGGAAATATTGTCAGCTACCGGAAAATATCAAACGTAGCTGATGCCAGTGAGCCCACTATTGAACAGTATATTTCCTATCTGGAAAATGCCTGGATTATAGAAAAGTTGAAAAAGTTTTCGTGGAAGACAAAAAGTGTTTTTGACACAAGCAAAAAGTTCTATTTTATAGATAATCTATTTTGTCACTTTGCTGATATAGAGGATAAACTTGAGAATGTATGTTACCAGCATCTTGCCAGAAAATATGGCATAAATAATGTTTTTCTGGGACGTGATGACAAAGGTAAGGAGGTTGATTTTATAGTAAAAGCAGAGGATGATCAAATATTGGGCTTCCAGGTATGCTATCATTTAACCGAAGAGAATCTAAAACGGGAAGTTTCCAGTCTTCAGCTTTTAGAGAAGCATATGCAAAATACTTCTGTCAAATTATTTGTCATATCCATGTATCAAAGCCATAAAGCCTCACTCCCCAAACAAATTGAACAAATAAATATCATTGATTTTTTATTGATGTAGAGGTGAATCTTCCGTTGAACGGTTAGGCAGATTGCGCACCTCGTAAAAGAGTTGTACATTTGCAGGGTGCACAGCGGTGCACGAATACCTGGGGCTGAGTTTGGTTTTGACAACGGGTAAAACAGGTATGTAAGCATGTCGAGCGTGGGGATTTAGCTCGTAAATATCAG
>CAYSMO010000202.1:0-4879 GCA_964432125.1 uncultured Bacteroidaceae bacterium
TTCCAGGAGGATTTTGATGGCTGTACAGCAGATGGTTCCGGCGAACCAATACCAGACGGCTGGGAAGAGAAAGTTGCCGAGCAGAATGGAGAAAATTCCGGGCACTGGACCTGTGTAAATGAAGATTTCTTCGGATTTGGAGGTGTTCAGGCAAATGCCTTTGTTCCCGGGTCAGAAGATGCCGGCTCTTGCGAGGTCTGGCTGGTTTCTCCAAGATTAAACCTCACAGAGGCTACCTCTCCGGCATTGAGTTTTAATGTGGACAGGAGATTTGATCCTACCGATAATTTCACCAAGGACCATTACGACATTGTGATCTCAACGGATTATACCGGACTGAATTTTGACGATGCAACATGGACCCGTTTCCAGGCAGGTTATGATGCCATGACTGCAAACGATGCAGGTACTGATGATCCTGAAAACACAGGAGCACTTGATCTTTCAGACTATGCAGGCGAAGTAGTAGCATTTGCTTTTGTATACAGGGCAGGAGCTCCCGGATCATTTGATGCCACCATTTTGAGGGTAGCCAATGTATCCGTAGTTGATGAGTAAAGCAGTTATTATTAGAAAAAACAGGGCGTCTTAACAGGACACCCTGTTTTTTTATCTCTATCTTTCCCGAGCTCCAGCCAGCTACCTCCACGGAAAATCATTCTATTTGTGCTTTATTCGTTGTTCGAAAAGCATGGTATCACACTTATTATTCATTTTAGCAGATCAAACAATGTATCGATGATCTATACGATGAAATTACCCATGAATGATCACAAATGCAGTTACTGCAATGGCAATTAGCTAAGCAAACCATAGATTTATCGATAGTTTCCATATCTGATGATAAGATTAAACACACACGCTAAACTTCTTTCTATGAAAAAGAAATTTGACTCCTGGAAGGAATCCTTGAAAGGTCTCCTTATGCTTTTGTTGCTAATACCGATGATTTCCTCATACGGACAGCGCACCATTACAGGAACGGTCATTGATGCCGAAAACAATGAACCCCTCCCCGGGGCCTCTGTAATTATTAAAGGTACTACTTCAGGTACCATCACAGATGCCGGGGGTGCTTTTACAATCAACGCGGAAGAGGGTGATGTGCTCCAGGTTTCATTTGTGGGTTACCAGACCCGGGAAATAGCAGTGGAAAACCAGCAGAATGTTCAGGTATCCATGGAATTTGATCGCATGGGCCTGGAAGATGTGGTTGTGGTTGGATATGGTACCCAGCGGGCACAGGACCTTACTTCTTCAATTGTTACCATCGATAATGAAGAGCTTTCGAAAACGCCCACTTCCCAGGCCATGCAGGCACTGCAGGGAAAGGTCGCGGGGGTTCAGGTAGTGAGCAGCGGAGCACCCGGCTCAAGTCCCACAGTGCGAATTCGTGGCGTGGGTTCACTGCCCGGATTTGGTAATTCAGATCCGCTTTATGTGGTAGACGGGATGTTTTTTGATAATATTGATTTTCTCAATACATCAGATATTGCATCGATTTCTGTTTTGAAAGATGCTTCTGCAGCGGCAATTTACGGGGTAAGGGCGGCAAATGGTGTCGTACTTATCGAGACTACTTCCGGACAATACAACCAGGAAACAGAGATTGTATACAGTGGTTATTATGGAATGCAGGTGGCACAGAATGTGCTGGAAATGTCCGATACAGAACTTTTCACAAAATATATCAGGGAAACGGGCGATAATGCTGATATCTCCTTTATCCAGAACTCCATTGACAGGTATGGCAGCAATCCTGATAATCCCAACCTTCCAGCCGTCAATACCGATTGGTATGATGAGGTGCTCAGAAACGGCCCGATGCAGAACCATTCATTGAGCATCAATGGGGGCACCAAAAGTATTAAGTATTCGATCGGTGCAAATTATTTCAATCAGAAGGGATTGTTGAATGTGATAAAGAATGAATATGAGCGGACAAATTTCCGTACGAAGATCGATTTCAAGGCAACGGATCGAATCAATATCGGAGGGAATGTAAATATCAGCAATGCTACCCGGTTCGATGCCCCTCAGAGTGTCTGGTTTTCGACATATTTTGCAGTTCCTACATTACCGGTATACGATAAAGAAGATATCCGTTCCTCACCGGAGCCCATTGCAAGTGCCCAGACACTGGGATACCGGGGTACACAAAACCCCTTCTTTACATTGCATTACAACAATGACCGGCATAGGATCGGAGATATTCTCGGTAATTTCCATTTCAATTATGACATTTTGCCTAATATACTCTCTTTTAAGATGACCTATAACTACAATTTTGGAACAACTGATTCCCGGTTTGTTGATTTTGCATATAACGATGGACAGACTGAACTTCAGAATTCGTTGAAACGGGAGAGTCTTAACAAGTTCAATCAGATATGGGACAACATTCTTACCTATAGAAATTCCTTCGATCAACACAACCTCACTGTAATGACAGGGTATTCCTACCGGTCAGAACAGCAAGAGGGAGTATTTGCGCGGGCCAATGAAATACAAGGACTTGAGCGGGACAATGAGGAGCTTTGGTATATAAGTAATTCTGATGGTGTTGCCGGATTGATCGATAGTGATGGCACAGGCGATATTGGTGGCAGGTTCTTCGGCGTATCCTATATCGGACGTGTGGCTTATAATTACAACCATAAATACCTTTTTTATGGTACCTACCGTAGAGACGGCACCAATAAATTTCAGGCCAAATGGGGTAATTTTTTCACCTTTGGAGCCGGGTGGGTCCTCTCCAGTGAATCTTTCTTCAATTTGGATTTTGTGGATTTTCTGAAACTGAGGGCCAGTTGGGGAGAATTGGGAAACGATGCCATCCAACCCGCGGTTGGTCAGGCAACCCGTGAAGCCATCTTAACATCCTTGAATGATACACAATATCAAGGACTTACAATCGACAATGCCTTTGACCTTGTTGAGCAATGGGAGACAGTGGCGGAAACCAATGTGGGCCTTACCGGAAGATTATTCAACTCCCGGCTTTCGTTTGAAGCTGATTATTACCAGCGCGATACCCGGGATGCCGTTACCCTTGTACTCGTTCCGGGTCAGCGTTCCATTATCCGCAGAAGTCTTGCCGGTATTCGAAACAGTGGATTCGAATTTGAATTGAGATGGTCCGACCAGATCAGCGAGGATTTTTCGTATTCTGTTGGAGGCAACTTCGGTACCCTCACCAATGAGGTGCTGGACCTGGGACCCGGACCAGGGTATCTTGATGCTGGTTCAGCCGAGTTCCGCCAGCGTTCAATCGTCGGCGAAACGGTCAATGCCTATTTTGGTTATGAATTAGAAGGTGTTTTCCAGACAGAAGCTGAAATACAGAACAGCGGGCATACGGAAGAATTCATTTCCAATTTCCGGATTGAACCGGGAGACTTCTTCTTCAGGGATCAGAACGATGACGGGGTGATCGATTCTGAAGACAGGGTCGTTTTGGGATCTTATCTTCCCAAGGTCACTTATGGTGGATTCCTGAGTGTATCCTATAAGAACTTCGATCTTACCATGGACATTCAGGGACAGGCTGGTCATCAGATCCTGAACCGAAAGCGTGGAGAGATCATCTGGTCCACCGATCCCAATATCGACGCCGAATTAGCAGCAAATCTGTGGCGGGGAGTAGGTACCTCCGACAGGTACCCTTCAGCTGTTGGTATGCGCAAGGGATATAACCAACAGATGAGTGAATTCTATCTTGAAGATGGCTCTTTTTTCAGAATACAGAATGTACGCCTGGCATACAATGTTTTTGACAAGCGAGCATTGGGTAACCAGTGGCCACACACTACAATGTTTTTTACTGCAGAACGACCGGTAACGATCTTTGATTACAATGGTTTTAATCCGGAAGTTGCAGATGGTTATGACAGGCAGACCTATCCGGTACCTGCGATTTACACTATCGGACTTAACATGAAGTTTTAAATGAATACGCAAAATTATATCATCATGAAATCAGTAAGAATATTACGAAATATCCTGTTGATCGGACTTCTTATGTTTACCTTGTTCTCCTGCGATAAGAAGCTGGATGAACCGTTGGACCAGGAATTCCTTGTGGAAGATGTAAACTATAAAAATACGGAAGATATGTTCGCTGTTCTTATAGGCGCCTATGGAAATCTTCAATTTCTTCAGTGGGAGACATTTCCTATTATAGCAGTCAGGGGTGACGATGTAAATGCTGCAGGAGACCAATTTCCCCTTCAGGAAGCAGATGCGTTCAGGTATGATCCTGCTGCATGGATAAACAATTCTGTTTGGTTGAATTTGTATGGCGATATGTTCAGTTTCAATGCAGCCATGGATGAGATTTTAAAATATAAGGAATTTGCCGAAAACCCGGCAATCGCCGATCAGTATATTGCTGAAATTCAAGTAATGAAAGCGTGGGAACTGCTGCAACTGATCCGGACATGGGGAGAAATTTTTATACCGGAAACACCTCTGGCAGTGGAGCTTTACGATTTGGAACTATCGACCTTTGAAGATGGATTGCAATATATTTCCGACCTGATGGACGAGGCCATTCCACTGCTGCTGGATATTCATCCTAACCAGCGTACCGATGTACCCGGGGGAATGACCCGCTACACGGCATTGGCAGTAAAGGCACTTGCCAATCTGGAACTTAAGAACTGGGATGAAGTGACAGCTGCCACAGACCAAATAATTGGTTCAGGTTATTTTTCACTCGAAACCGATTACTACAACTTATTCAAAACCGCTGGTAAATTGAATGATGAAAACATTTTTGAGTTGCAATACTCCGATTATGGACAGGGCTCGGGTGAATCCACATACTACCTGCATGCTTTCTTTGGGCCACAGGGATGGTCACCCTCTGTTTCCGGAT
>CAYSMO010000203.1:0-4869 GCA_964432125.1 uncultured Bacteroidaceae bacterium
TTGCCGGAATGCTGGTTATTGTAATGAGTCGAATGATATTCATCAGGATAACCCGCAAAACAAAAATTATTTTCATTACCTATATTCTTTGGAACCTTCTGGAGGTATTCCTGCTTGCAATTACTTACTCAGCGATTGACTTTTTTTTACTTCAGAATGAAGCAAATCCATTTGAGCATTTCATAAAAATGCTTCTTGGGACGCTGTTTGTTCTTGTTATTCCGTATTCTATTTCATGGCTCTGGTACTCATGGCAGGATCAGAGAAGAAGACTAGAAGAACTATCAATAGTTACATCCACTGAATACCTGACAAAAAGAATGGTCAATTTTTATGATGAGACCAATAAATTGCGATTTTCATTGAATTCCAAAGATGTACTGTACATTGAATCCACAGATAATTATGTTACAGTTTTTGTTGAGGATGGTGACAGGGTGAAAAAAATCATGCTGAGAAATACGATGAAAAGACTCGAGAAAGAGCTTGAAAAGACCATGATCCGACGATGCCACCGGTCATATATGGTGAATTTCGAAAACGTAAAAATGGTTCGGCTTTCAGGCACAAATTTATACATATATCTGCAAAATACGGAAGGGAAAAGAATACCCGTATCCCGCACCTATACTGAACAGGTCCATGAAATGATCAATAAACTTGAAGCTTAAAAATATATTATCCAATCGAAATTGTTTGTTTCGTTCATGCTTTCATTTAACTTTGGTTTTCAAAAAAAAAACATCATGACAAATAACAATAAAACACTATTATTGACACTGCTCATTGTTGCTGTTACTGTAATTGGTTCCGCCCAGGAGATAGGTTATACCTTTAAAGACAAAATAGACATTGAGGTTACATCTGTCAAAGATCAGCACCGCAGTGGAACATGTTGGAGTTTCGCATCAATATCATTCCTGGAAGCCGAACTCATCCGAACAGGTAAGGGAGTATACGATTTGTCAGAAATGTTTATAGTTAGAAACTGCTATGTTGAAAAGGCTGATAAATTCGTCAGAATGCATGGAAAAAATAATTTTAGTCCTGGTGGACTTGCGCATGATCTGATCATGGTATGGAAAAAATATGGATTGGTGCCGGAGGAGGCTTACGAAGGTCTTACAATTGGAGAACAAGCTCCTGTTCATGGTGAAATGCATGCTATTCTAAGTGGGTATGTTGAAAAAGTGATCAAGAACCCAAATCAAAAACTAACTCCAGTATGGAAAGATGGCTTTGAAGGAGTACTCGATGCTTACCTTGGAGATTATCCTTCTAAGTTCAATTATAAAGGAACAGAATTTACCCCTAAAAACTTTGCTGCAAGCCTGGAATTGGATCCGGATGATTATGTTACCATTGGGTCCTTTACCCACCATCCCTTTTATAATCCGTTTATTCTGGAAATTCCTGATAACTGGGGATGGAATAGAATTGACAATGTTCCGCTTAATGAGCTCATGGCCATTCTTGATAATGCTTTGGAGAAAGGATATACAGTATGCTGGGATGCTGACGTTGGAGAGAAAGGCTTTAACTGGTCAAAAGGATTATCGCTAATCCCGTCAGAACAGATAGAAGATCTGTCAAATCTTGAGCAGGGACGTTGGAGTGAATTGTCGGAGCGAGACAGACAGGCAATGTTCTATGACTTTTCATCACCAAAAAAGGAGATGGAGATAACACAGGAGTTACGACAGCAGTGGTTCGATAATTACCAGACCACCGACGATCACCTGATGCATATTACAGGCACTGCTGTCGATCAGGATGGGAACAAATTCTATAAAGTGAAGAACTCATGGGGTGTCGAAAATCATATATATGAAGGTTACTTTTATAGTTCTAAAACCTATATGAGGGCTAAAACCATCTTCTTTATGGTTCATAAGGATGCTGTGCCTAAAGAAATTGCCAGAAAACTTAGATATTAAGTCTGTCCAGCCACCAATTAATTCCAGCAGATCCCTCGCTCTTTATAGATCTTTATGAAATTATCAACAGAACGGTCATAACCCTTCTCTACATCATCTGGAAAATAACAGGCAGGAAGCTGACCGCTTTTTCTGTGATAGGCGATGCAATCGCAGCAAATCCCTTTTCTGCTGCATGGATAGGTGCAGTTGCAAAATGATTGGTTGTTCTCTTTTTTACAATCCATATAACAGTTGATTTAGATCGCAAAGATACAAAGTTTCTTGATTCTTGTTAAAGCAATTTTCTTTGAGATCTCGCTTACAATTCTATCTTTGTATCTGAAAATTCATAGTGTTTTTTAGTGAGAGATGAAGAAGATTTTGAGAAGGAGTATCCCAACATTTCTGGGATTGTTGATTTTAATTGCACCTGTTAACCCCGGTTTTCTGTCAAACGGAGAAATTGCTGCATCCATTTCACTGGATCCACCTTTTTTATCAGTCGATAACGCATGGGTCGATTCCCTGATGAATCGCATGACACTAGATGAAAAAATTGCCCAGATGATCATGGTTCAGGCCTATTCTGATAAAGACAGGGCCCATCTTGAATATCTTCAGAAACTTGTTAAAAGATATAAAGTAGGGGGAATCGCTTTCTTTGCTGGCGGACCTGTAAGGCAGGCTGAGATGACCAATCAACTACAGGAGGTTTCAGAGGTGCCGTTGCTGATCGCGATGGATGCGGAATGGGGACTTGATATGCGGCTAGATAGTGTGATAAAATATCCCCGGCAGATGGAGCTGGGTGCTATTCGAAACAATGAACTGATTTATCGGTTGGGTCAGGATATAGGTCGTCAGCTGCGCGATATGGGGGTTCATATGAACTTTGCACCAGTGGCTGATATCAATAACAATCCGCTAAATCCGGTTATCAATACCCGTTCATTTGGCGAAGACCGCAATGATGTTACACAAAAGGTGATTTCGTTCTTTACCGGTTTGCATGCACAAAAAGTCCTGGTTACAGCGAAACATTTTCCTGGGCATGGTGATACAAACATAGATTCCCACTATGACCTACCCATTCTTGATTTTTCCCGTGAAAGGTTAGATTCCCTGGAGCTATTTCCTTTCCGGCAAGCTGCTAAAAATGGATTAAGCGGAATGATGGTGGCACATCTGAGCGTACCTTCATTGGATAATCGTGAATACAGGCCAACATCCTTGTCAGGAAAAGTAATTACGGACCTGCTCCGCAAAGAAATGAAATTTAAAGGACTTGTGGTAACGGATGCAATGAATATGAAGGGAGTAAGCAACCATTTTAATACTCCCGAAGGCGAAATAGAGGCTGTTAAAGCAGGAAATGATATCATTCTGATGCCAACTGATGTTTTAAAAACGATTACCGGTATATCAAGGGCTGTTCGCAAGGGAGATATTTCTGTTGAACAGATCGAAGCTTCGTGCAGAAGAATACTTCAATCTAAGCTTTGGCTTGGTCTCGATACGATTCAGCCGGTAAATACCGACGGATTAATCAAAAGACTAAATGCACGCAAATACCTCGCTTTGCGGCAAGATCTGGCAGAAAGTGCCATCACACTTATTAAGGACGAAAACCAGGTTCTCCCACTGAAAGATTTGACATCATTGAATTTGGTGAGCCTCAATTTTGGTGTTGATGGACCGACGGAATTTACACGACATCTGGATCTTTATCATTCAGGAGACCATCTCTTTTATAGCGATCCCGATCAATTCCCCTCAGATTCTTTGCTAAAGGATGTTGTTGAAAACTACAACACATTGATTATAAGTCTTTACTATACAAGGTCATATGGTAAAAATTATGATATCCCAATGGGATTAAAGGAATTAATCAACCGATTGGATTTTGGAGGGAATCTTATCCTGAATCTGTTTGGATATCCATATGCGCTTAATGTTTTAGGAGATCTGGATAATACTGATGCTATTATCATTTCTTATACGAATGAACAGATCAATCAGAGGTTCTCAGCCCAGGGCATATTCGGGGGCATTGCGATGATTGGCAGACTACCTGTTTCGATTGGAACAAAATATCCTGTTGGGACGGGTTTAATTACGCATGGAATGAACAGATTGAGTTACAGTTATCCCGAAACTGTATCAATGAATTTTGATAGCCTGATGGTAATTGAGGAAATAATTGAGGATGCAATGAAAAGCAAGGCAATGCCTGGTTGTCAGTTGTTGATTGCCAGAAAGGGGAAAGTGGTGTTGAATAAATCCTATGGTTATCACACTTATCTAAAACGTCGGGCGGTCCAGAATGATCACCTGTATGATATTGCATCGGTGACTAAAATTGCAGCAACTGTTCCTGCCCTTATGAAATTGTATGATAACGGTCTTTTTAATCCCGACAGCTGCCTGGGTCACTATTTTCCGGAGATAGACACATCCCATAAAGCAGACCTGCGGATCAGGGATATATTGACTCACCAGGCCGGACTTCAACCCTGGATACCTTTCTATAACATTACCATAGAACCGATGGATCCACTCCAGAAACTTTTCCATAACAACTACAATGATATCTATTCCTATAAGATCGGTCCCGCAGCCTACGCCAATCGCAACATTCAATACAAGGAGGGAATTTATCAGCGGGAATACACTCCTGAATTTCCGATTCAGGTAGCAGAGAATCTTTTTCTCCGTCAGGATTATCAAGACTCAATTTACAACATGATACTCCGATCTCCCCTTGAAGAAAAGAAATACAAATACAGCGATCTGGGGTATTATTATTTTTTCAGATTAGTTGAAAATGTTACCGGTCAAAAGTTCTATCCCTATTTATGGTCAAATTTCTATAGCTCCATCGGAGCTGAAACGCTTGGATTTCTTCCTTTGAACCGGTTCGACAAAACGCGAATTGTTCCCACCGAGAATG
>CAYSMO010000204.1:0-4795 GCA_964432125.1 uncultured Bacteroidaceae bacterium
GATTCGGTTCACCCGCAAGACTTACCGGTGGACTCAAAAGCCAGACTTCACAATCGTCTCCATTGAATCCATCTTCAGCGTAGGCATTGCAGGCAAGCCCTTCGAAAGATGATGCACATTCCCAACGGCCTGTCCCCAGTGAATTTTGTTTGACGACAAATTCATTCCATCCGATTGGGAGAGATCCATCACCCGTTTCCAAATCACAGGCATCAAAATTTTCCATAAATGGCAATTTCCTTACCGGGTCCTTTGTGTTCAGGATGATCAATGAGGAGAAGACTCCTTCCAGGCCATCTGCAATAAGCCCTTCGCCCGTGTCACGTATTTCAAAATCAATTATCAGGGAATTATACCCGATACCTTCCTCATTAGGGTACACCTCAAAAGAAACTATTTTATCACCGGGTAAAACGGGAACGGTAATCAATCCGTTTGAGACCGGGGGCGAAGATTCAAAAGCAATTCCGGAACTTCCTCCAGATGCTGCAACTTCAATGATGATCTCTGAACTGTCAGGTGCAGACGGATCGATAGACAGTGTAAAGACAACCGCTGCAAGGTGATCAGATTGTATAAACCGTTCAGATTGCAAAAACCTCACACGTCCCGGTCCACTCGATTCATTATTACAATCATACTGAAAAATAACTAACAGCAGTAACAGGAGAAATATTAGGCTCCGCCGAATCGTGTGTTGTTTAGATAAACATATACCCATTGTATTTGATCCTATCTATTCTTCGGTATAGTATTGCAACATGGTGATGATTGGAAAATGATCGGACAAGTATTGATTATCTATAACCATGCTATTCGTTACGTAGTAATCTGATTCGAATCCTTTAAAAAAGATAAAGTCAATTCGTCTGTCATAATTTCCTGTTAGGGTAAACCCATTAAAAGTACCTGTTGGTCCCAACTTCAAATCGCTATCGTAGCTGTCATTGAGTCCATTTTCGATGATCTCATTGTAGGGCGCGGATCCGGGTTCGGTATTGAAATCACCGGTAAGGATAACCCTGACGTTCTGACTTTTCTTGACAATACTGTCCATGATAAGTTCAGCACTTCTCAGTCGCGCCTCAGAGCCCACATGACTGAAGTGGGTGTTATACACATGAATCTCCTCTCCACTCAAACGGTCCTTCAGAATCACCCATGTGCATATTCGTTTAATCAGCGCATCCCAGCCGATTGAAGGTACTTCAGGGGTCTCTGATAGCCAGAAATTACCACTATCCAACAACATAAAACGGTCATCCAGGTACATGATGGGCGCAAATTCACCCTGATCGATCCCATCATCCCTTCCAACCCCTACACGTGAATAACCTGTAAGTCTCAATTCCAGGTACTCCAGCTGATTCGCCAATACCTCCTGAAATCCAATGATTTCAGGTTTTTCCACACCAAGGAAAACAACCACATTTTTTCTTCGGTTCTCCCAACTATTAAAGCCATCACCGGGATTATCAAAACGGATGTTGAAAGAACAAACTTTAATCTCCTTTTCAAAATCGTGAGATTCTTTTGAGCAAGATGCCGGTAAAAAAATGCAACCAACAATCAAGGTAAATATGACAATTTCTTTCATTGTATTAATGTTAATGGGGGTAGAATCAAAGTTATTTAGATTTTTGAAGAATTACAATTCTAAACGGTATTTTAACCCCCAGCATGTAATAACATGAATGTATGAAAAGTAAAGGATTGTTCTGTCAAAAGCATACATATTAGTCAAAAGCATACATATTAAAGGTATACAGAATTAAAACAAAAATTATTGAAAAAAGTTGTATCCGGCAAAAACGAAAATGGGTACCGCCTAAATATAGCTGGTGTCGAGTGGAATAATGTTCATCGAAATGGCATAGATGGTGAGGCCCGACAGGCTTTTGATGCCGGTTTTTTCGATGATGTTTCTGCGGTGACTGTTCACCGTGTGGATGCTGATATTGAGCTCTTCGGCTATCTCTTTGTTGGAATGGCCCCTGATCAGATGGATCAATACATCCCGTTCCCGTTCAGACAGCTGTTCCTGCCTGCCGTAGTTCTGATTCATCTGATCAAACTGCCTGCTGATCATATTTTCCAATAGCTCCACCCGGTCCAGGATCGAAAACGTTTCACTGAACTTGCTCAATAATTCCTGATCGAAGTATGCGTAGACCAGTCCGATCCATGTGATCTTCGGGTAACCGGACCTCAACTTTTCAAATTCTGTCAGCTTGTTCATCAAACAGCCCGGATTCAGGATCACCACCTGCATGTCCCTCTTTTGGATAATCGAATCAAACTCACCCAGATCATTGAGTCTTGAAAGATAAAAATGGGTTCCAGATTTCATCAGCAACGTAGAAATTCCTTCATAAATAATATCGGAAGGCTCGATTATCGCGATATTTCTTCTCACCTTATCCATGGTGCTTGCCGTTCTCAATGCTTTCGACCAGTGGAAGCAGGATCAATTCTTCCACCTGGGAATGGATCTGCAGATCAGCCTCCAGCTCAAACAGGCTGTAAAGGAACTTCCTTCTGATCGTCAGGTCGTCCTTAATTGTAATATGTCTCAAAAGCAAATTCTTCAGGTCGGTCAGCTTGGTTTCAATATCGGTGTGATGTTCCCGGTATTCATTCACGGAAAATGCTGACTTCGAACCGTTAAAATCGTTCCCAAGCAGGTTACTGAAGTATGGAAATGCAACATCTTCCTCGTAATCCAGGTGCTCGAGCACCTCCTCAAAATAGGTATTGAAAAATTTCTCTATCAGCAGAATGGTATCGGTATTGTGTCTCTCATGAAGAATATTTAAATACTCTTTTATTTCAGGGTATTTGTCATTTTTGTAATAGTGGTGACTGTTCTGAAGAAACCTGATGATCTCAGCAATGTTTGAGATGGCCCCAATCTCCTTCTGGTTTGGATAGAATCCATTGTAAAGATTACTAATGATAATAAATACCGGTAAATCCACTGAATTTTCCTCACAGAGTTGCGCAACCGTCTTGTCGCCCACAGCAAAATCAATCTGAAAATGTTGAAGAAGAAGCAGGAGCGAATAATTCTCATCGATCAGCTCCGCCATTTTCATCTCGGGCTGTATATAGGTTTTTCGTGTCTGGTACATTCCTCTCTTTTTTCACAATGATAAAGATTTTTACGAAACAGTCACAACACCCGTAGCGGATTTAACAAAACTAAAAATATTATTTCACAGCGCTACCAGTGTTCCTGTTTTACCAGATGCGTATACAGCCTCCTGCACAGAGAGGCTCTTCAGGTAATCTTCTCCGTTGGGTTCAAACGGTTCTCCGGTAATAAGCCGGTCGATAAAATGACGTTGTGTGGCATATACGCAATCGCCTGCAAATTCAATTGTTGGGAAATCATAGATGTGTTCAAGTTCTTTCTCTCCCAAACGCTGTATAGTTATTCTTCCATCTGGGTACAATCTCAGACTCCCCCCCTCACCCTCAATCAGGCTTTCCCCGAAGGTAAAACGTGCATTTGGATAGTTTGGCTCGTTGTACCTGTTGGCATCCCAGAATGCCCGCACCCCATTTTTCATCTTCAACCAGACATGGGCGGTATCCTCGCCCTTAATGACGGGGTTGATCTTTCTCAGATCGGCAAATACGGTATCAACCTCGCCAAATAAATACCGGAAGGTGTCGATAAAATGTATTCCGTTTTCATAGATCAGGAACCTGGGATACTCCCTAAAATAGGGTTGCCTGGGAATATAGGCATGCTCTCCCCAACCGTCGCCCATCCGTGAACGGAAATAGATGGTGTGGGACCGTCCGATGACTCCTTCATCCAGCATCCTCTTTATCTCCCTGTACCATGGTTGAAACCTCCAGTTTTCATGCACCATAAAACGGATATCCTTTTCAGATACATAGTTAACAATTTCTCTTGCCTCTTCCATGGTGGGGGCCAGGGGTTTCTGACAAACAATATGAATTCCGCGGTCGGCTGCCTCCCTGCACATCTCAAGGTGGGTTTCCGGTGGTGTTATTATATCGACGATATCAGGTTTCTCCCTGTCGAGCATCTCCAGGTAATCTGTATAGTGGTTGGAAATATTGCACTCCTGCATGATGGGGACTGCCTTTTCAACATTCCTGTTGCACATGGCAGTCGCCTCAACCTCAGGTATTCTGTTCCATGCCCGGTATTGAAATCCTGCAAAATAACCCGATCCGATTCCGACAACTTTAAGAGGTTTCATATGGATAAATTCTTTATGTTAATGATTTCTCGGGATTCATTCTGATCCAGCAAAATATTGAAACGAGTCCCAGTCCGGCTGCCACATAAAAAAACGTGGCATTGCTTCCTGTCCATGACATCAGGTAGGGAAAAGCCAGGGCGGTGAGGAACGACCCGATATTTCCGGCCATGTTCATCGTTCCTGAGACTGAACCGGCGTTCTCTTTACCAATATCGATACAAAATGACCACGACGGACTGAGGGTCATATCGGCTCCGAAAATGGCCAGCGAGAGCATGGCAACGGCACTTATGGCCGAATCCATGTGCAAACTTCCGATCAGTCCTATAATCATCAGGGAGAACCCCAGAATAGCGGGCACTTTTCTGCTCAGTTTCCATTTTCCGGCCCGGAAGATCGCATCAACGAGCGATCCTGCCACCCAGTTGCCAAGTGCACCGGCCAGAAATGGCGCCGCGGCATACAAACCCGCTTGCATCAGGTCAAGATTGTAAGTCTCTTTCAGGTGTGGCAGCAGCCAGGTTAGTGCAAAGAAAAAGGTGAAATTGCTCCCA
>CAYSMO010000205.1:0-4760 GCA_964432125.1 uncultured Bacteroidaceae bacterium
CGCTTTGCTCTCGAACTTTATGATCCAGCCACTCCTACTTTATTGACACACTCTAGCTAGTGTCAGAAAGAGAACTAAGTTATTTTCAGTCTTTGATAAGAAAGCGTCAAATACAAGGCTTTCGAAGTTTTTGAAGCCAAGGAGTTTACTGTTCGTAAATGACTGCTTCAAAAACGAGAACCTTTAGCTCATGAGCGCAGCGAATAATAACGCAGTAGTTGACATTTTCTTGCAAAGACTAGCTAATTGCCTGTTTCAACAACCCAAGACCCAGCTACCTCCAGAACCGCCCTCCCCCGTTCCTGCCTGCTTTTCTCTTCACTATTTCAAACTATATCATAACCTCTGTCTTCGAACATGCTATAAAGCCTATTCTCCAACCTTTGATATTCCCGCTAATTCTGCTAATTTCGAACTTTCAAAACCCACAAAACTTATTGTAACGTGAAAAAACTTGCACTTCTTCTCATCGGATCATGTATCATTGCATCTTCATGCGACACAAAAAAAACAGAAATGAATCCCCTTTTATCAGAATTTGACACCCCTTTTGGTGTACCGCCTTTTCACCTGGTCAGCTATGACCATTATTTGCCCGCATTTAATGAGGCAATGGATATCCAAAACCAGGAAATAGAAGCAATCGTTGAGAACAACGATGCACCAACCTTCGAGAATACTATCGCCGCACTGGATTATAGTGGAGCAACCCTGAGCCGGGTATCAAGCATTTTTTACAATATCCGCTCGGCCAATACCAGCGATGAGATGAAGGAGATTGCACGCGAACTGGTTCCGCTTACATCGGCACATCAGAGTAACATAACACTAAACAGTGAACTGTTCAAAAGGATTCAATCAGTATACGAACAGCGGGAAGAACTTGATCTCACTGCAGAACAGGAGATGCTGCTCGAAAAAACCTATAAGCGATTTATTCGAAGTGGAGCCGCACTCAGCGAGGAGGATAAGGAAAATATGCGAAAGATTGACGAGCAACTTTCGATGCTCTCCCTCCAGTTTGGAGACAATCTCCTGGAGGAGACCAACAACTATACCCTGGTGATTGATAATGAGGCGGATTTGTCCGGTTTGCCTGAAAGCGTTATTTCAGCAGCAGCTGAGGCAGCAGCCGCAGACAGTATGGATGGCAAGTGGGTGTTTACGCTGCATAAAACAAGCTGGATACCTTTTCTCACTTATAGTGAAAACCGGAAGCTAAGGGAGGATCTGTACAAAGCGATGTACAACCGTGCCAATAACAACAATGAATTTGACAACAAGGAGATTATCGAAAAAACCATCAAGTTGCGGACAGAAAGATCGCAGCTGCTGGGATATGAAACGCATGCCGATTTTGTACTTGAGGAACGGATGGCAAATAATCCGGATGGCGTGTATGATCTCCTGATGAAACTCTGGACACCGGCCCTCAACATGGCGAAAAAAGAGGCTGCCATGATGCAGGAGATGATAACCTCTGAAGGAGGTGACTTTCAGTTGGAATCATGGGACTGGTGGTACTATGCCGAGAAGATTCGCAAGGAGAAATATGCCCTCGATGATGAAGAGTTGCGGACCTATTTCAGCTTAGAGGCAGTGACCGATGGAGTACTGAGTGTTATCCATGATCTCTTCGGAATTACTTTCGAAAGAAGGGACGATCTGCCTGTTTACCATGAAGATGTTATTGCCTACGAATTAAAAGACAAGGATGGTTCGCATCTGGGGGTACAGTACATGGATTTTCATCCCCGTGCAAGCAAACGTGCAGGGGCATGGAGTACCTCTTACAGGAAACAGCATGTCCGCGATGGTGAAAACATCAGCACCATAGGATCAATCGTATGCAATTTCTCTAAACCTTCAGGTGATAAACCTGCCCTGATATCATTCGATGAGGCACTTACCTTTTTTCATGAAATGGGACATGCGCTTCACGGACAATTTTCAGAATGCACCTATCCTGGCATATCAGGAACCAGTGTTCCAAGGGATTTCGTAGAGTTGCCATCGCAGATTATGGAAAACTGGGGTGGCCATCCTGACGTTCTGAAAACATATGCAAAGCATTACGAAACAGGAGAGCCCATACCCGATGAGCTTGTGGAGAAAATTGAAGCCAGCAGCAAATTCAATATGGGTTTTGTTACCACAGAATATCTCGCAGCCTCCATCCTCGATATGCGTTATCATACGATTTCTGAGATAAAAGACCTGGATGTGAACAAATTTGAAGAAACTGCCATGGATGAAGTGGGACTGATCGATGAAATTATCCCCCGTTACAAATCCACCTACTTCAGCCATATTTTTTCAGGCGGCTATTCAGCCGGTTATTACAGCTATATCTGGTCTGAAGTACTCGACAAAGATGCGTTTAATGCATTTGTTGAGTCGGGTGACCTGTTTAACCAGGAGCTTGCCGATTCATTCCGCAAGAATATTCTCGCAAAAGGAGGGACACTGGAACCCATGGAAATGTATATTAATTTCCGCGGTAAAGAGCCTGATGTAAACGCGCTTCTTGAAGCCAGAGGACTTAAATAGTGTCTGTCCATAAAGTCCGATAGCTGCATTGCTGCAAAAATATTAAATCCTCGAATACGTTAGTATACTGCGTCTTAATATTTTTGCGCGCTTTGCTCTCGAACTTTATGATCCAGCCACTCCGACTCTATTGACAGGTTTTAAATAGTGGTTGGTAACTATTTAAACTCCGCCACCCCGAAAGATCGTTATGATCGTGTAGAAGAGTATCTTGAAGTCGACAAGCAGTGACATATTCTCGACATACAGGATATCATAGCGCAAACGCCTGACCATCTGTTCAACATTCTCTGCATAGCCGTATTTTACCTGGCCCCATGAAGTAATGCCTGGCTTAACTTTTTGTAAATGAACAAAATGAGGTGCCTCCAAAATGATTTTATCAATGTAATATTTTCTTTCCGGCCGTGGGCCCACCAGCGACATCTCTCCCCGCAACACATTCAGGAAATTGGGTATCTCATCAAGTCTGTGCTTTCTCATAAACTTCCCGAACAGGGTAACCCGGGGATCATGCTTTGAGGACAATTCCGGACCATTGGTTTCTGCATCCATGTACATGGAACGAAACTTGATGATCTTAAAAGGCTTACCATACCTGCCAATACGCTCCTGCTTGTAAAACAGCGGTCCGGGAGAAGATAGTTTAACACCCAGTATAAGAAAAACCGCAAGTGGCAGCAGCACAATAATTGCCAATATGGAGAGAATAAGGTCCAGCAACTTCTTAAGATTGGCTTGCCAGATCGGCATAAGCTCATGACTAACTTCCAGAAGCGGGGTGTCAAAAATTGTTGATGATTTAACCCTTCCTGAAAGGATGTCGGTCATGCTCGGAATAGCACTGATACGCAACCCCAACAGGCTCAAGCGGTTTAAAATATCGGCGATCTCCCTGTGTTCCGTGGATTCAAGGGCTATGATCACCTCCTCAACGTGGTGCTGCTGAATCACCTTTTCAAGATCCGACATCCCTCCCAGATGTGCTATATAATCCTGAAGCTGGTAGTGCTCCTTATTGTCGACATTCACAAATCCGAGAATGAAATGTCCGCTCGCTTGTTTCTCCTGTTGCAGATCGAGATATACCTCGCGGGCATTCTCATTGCTGCCAATGAAAATGGTATTGTAGCCAAGCTTTCTGGAGTGGACCTTCCTTACTGTGCTATTGGTTATGATCATCCTGGGGATGAGGGTAAATAAAAATTGTAGAAAGAAGAGGGTGAAAAAGAGATTGTAATAGAATGTGTAATCGGGGATTATATCGTCGAGAATAAGTAGAAAAAAGATGACTACCACACCCAATAAGACTGTCAGGAAAGTACGCAAAAAATCTTCAAATCGTGACCTCCGGAAAATATTCTCATAGAAGCCGGAAAAATAGTATAATAGAACCCATGCAACTGGTATTACCGCTATTCCAAGCCAAAACCGCACGCCCAGATATACAGGCAAGTCAACACCAAATATCTGGGGCTCAATATTTAGTTTGCGATGCAAGTAAAAAAGCGTCCACGCCAGAGCAGCCGCCAAATAATCAACAACCAGGTACTTGATTCGTTGCCTACGGTGATTCTTATTCATACACTGCTGAATCTATTCTATTAACTAATTGGACGCCGAAAAAATTGCATGGAAGTGAAATTGCCTTACATAAAGAAACATTGTGCTCTAATCTAATTTATTAAATATCAACCATATCCGATTGAATCCTGCGCTATAAGTTGCTCAAAAACATATATTGATAATAATTGAAGTGATTGTCCGCTGAAAAATAAACTTTTTACTTTTAACTTTATAGCCATGAAAGACTCATTTAAACACAAGGGCCTTCGGCAGAAACTTATCGATTCTCTCAGAGAAAAAGGGATTATAAATGAGGAGGTACTTGAAGCAATGAACCGGGTACCACGTCATCTGTTCATGGACAGCGGTTTTATTAATCATTCATATACAGATAAAGCTTTTCCGATAGCTGCCGGGCAAACCATTTCACAACCTTATACAGTGGCCTTTCAAACTGAGCTTCTGGACCCCCGAAAACATCAGAAAATACTTGAGGTTGGAACCGGATCCGGCTACCAAACGGCTGTGTTACTGGAGTTGGGAGCGCGGGTGTACACCGTTGAGCGAATAAAGGAACTGTACCTGTATGCACGCGATCAACTCATACCTTTAGACTACAGACCGGGATTCTATTATGGCGATGG
>CAYSMO010000206.1:0-4637 GCA_964432125.1 uncultured Bacteroidaceae bacterium
GCATGTGCATCCAGCTGTAAAACAGTCAGATCACTGTATTTTTCACGAAATGCCTCAATCAAACCAATAGTAACCGAATGCTCACCACCAAAAAAGGTAAGAAACTTGTCATACCCCAGCAGCTCCCTGACTTTGACCAGTACCGCATTGTAAACCGCTTCAGGTGAAGACTCCTCTGTAATTGGTGGCAGCAAATGGATGCCCTGTTTATACACTTCAGAATCGGTTTCGATATCATACAATTCCATATTCTCTGCAGCCTCCAGGAACATTTCAAAGCCTTTGTCTGCCCCTTTTCCCCATGTGCTCGTACCATCATAAGGAATCGATTGCAGAAGTACTTTTGCGTTTTCAAATGAGGCCAAATCCTTCTCTATTCCTCCAAATGTCTTCATATGTAATTGTTTAAGTAAACTCACCGCAAGTCCCAAAACATCGGAAAATACTGATAAAATTTAATTCTATATGAGCAACCTGCATTAAGTAACTGAACCCGTATCTGCCGATTTGTTCCTTTTCGCACACCATCCAATCACCACCCCTCATCAAGGAAACGATCTCATAAATACCTTTCAAAATATTAATCTTTCCTGTTGTAACCCAGTATTTTAAACATATCCTGGGCCGACTGCTCCTCCCGGTAGACATAATCGATGATATTCCCCTTTTCGTCTCTGTCAATAATCACATGCTTGGGAGCCGGAATCAGACAATGCTTAATTCCCCCATAACCGCTGATTGAATCCTGGTAAGCGCCGGTATGAAAAAAGCCCAGATAGAGGGGTTCCTTATCCTTCGAGCTGTATTTCGGCAACAACACCTCCTGGTTCAGGTCTTCAGAATTATAGTAATCTGAATGATCACAGCTTATCCCGCCGATATTGGCGCGCCCGTATTCATTGTTCCATTTATTAACTGGTAGCAAAATAAATTTCTCGTGCATCGACCATGCATCAGGGATGGTGTTCATCAGGCTGTTGTTAATGATATACCAGGTCTCATTGTCGTTCTGCTTCTTCTGCTCCAGCACCTCGAAGATAATGGCGCCGGCCTCACCCACGGTGTATCGCCCGAACTCAGTGTATATATCCGGATCCGGCACCCCCTCTTTCAAGCAGTCATCCTTGATGGTATTGATAATCTCATTAATCATGTACTCATAGTTATACTCAAAGCCCAGGTGGTTACGAATCGGAAAGCCACCGCCCAGGTTAAATGAATCCAGGTCCTCGCTCTCCTTCTTCAGTTCAATATAGAGCTTCAGCGCCCGCTTAAACTCTCCCCAATAATAAAGTGTATCTTTTATACCCGAATCAATAAAAAAGTGAAGCATCTTCAGTTCAAGCTTCTCATCTCCCTTGATACTACTTTTAAAGAAATCGATTACCTCTCCTTCCGGGATCCCCAATCTGGAGGTATAATAGGCCGATTGCGGCTCCTCGTTGATGGCCATTCTGATGCCGACCTTGACCTTGTGTTTTGTTTTCAGGGACTTAAGCCGTTCGAGCTCGTCCTTGCTGTCAAGAATGATCACAGAATTTGTAAAACCTGACTCCTGCATGCCAATGATCCGATTCAGGTAATCTTTAGTTTTAAAACCGTTGTGTAGTATGGTGCTTTTTTGATCGATCAGCCCTTTTGCATGAAGCTCCATAATCAGGTCAATGTCATAAGAAGAGGAGGTCTCCAGGTTCACATTTTGTTTCAGTGCCTCCTTGATAACGTGGTAAAAGTGGTTGCATTTGGTACAGTAACAAAAAAAGTATTTGCCGCCATATCCACTCGATTTGATCGCCCTGTTGAACAGGTTCCGGGCTTTCTTAATCTGATCGCTGATCTTCGGCAGGTAGATGAACCTGAAGGGTGTGCCATACTTCTTTATCAGATGCTTCAATGCTACACCCTGGAATGTCAGATAATCATCACGCAGGTCGAACCCCTCCTGCGGAAAGTAAAAACTCTGTTCGATCAGATCAAAATAGGAATTTCTCATGAATTAATAAATGGTATATTGTTCTAATTAACTGTATTTTACAGTATAAATATAAAAATAATAATTTTGCGCTAAAAGTAGATATTTTTTGTAATGATTACCGGTTTTTTAAAAAATATTCTCCGCATAAAAAAACCAGGAGAGTACCTTTATTTAGTCAGTAAATTAAGTCGAGTGACTTTGCTGGCACTTCTATGGATGGGTGAGCATCGCTATTCGACAACGTATCTGGGTATATGATTCGGCAGCCTGGTCAGCAGTTCGTAGTTCATGCTGTTGGTCATGTCCCCGAAAGAGCTTACCGAGATATTCAGATCGCCCTGGGATCCGATCAGCACTACTTCATCCCCAATCCTGGGTCGTTTCACATCAGTAACATCAATCACCAGCATATTCATATTCACAGAACCCACTACCCTAACGCGTTTGCCGTGGAGCAATACGTGCCCCATATTGCTCAGTGTGCGGGTATAGCCATATCCATAGCCAACAGGCACCGTTGCTATGGTAGTGTCCCTGTTGGTAAGATAAGTCGTTCCATAACTGATATACTCACCCGCAGCGACATAATTCACGCTCATCACTGCACTTTTCCAGGAAAGTACGCGATCAAGCGGATCAACCGGGGCAACGCCCTTTTTCTCGTTTTCAATGAAATGGTGCATTCGAAGTTCATCACTGGGCCAAAATCCGTAATTGGCAATTCCAACACGAACCAGATCCATAATGGTTTCCGGATACATTAAAACAGCAGCAGAACAAGCTGTATGCCTGTACCTGGGCATGATTCCCTCTTCCCTGGCCCTGCGCACCGCTCCATTGAATGTTTTTATCTGTTTCCTGATCCTGGTGTAATTATTGATCGATTCCGCTCCGGCATAATGGGTGCAGATTCCCTCGATAAAGAGGTGTTTGTTATACCGCCTAACATACCGCAACATCTTTTCCATCTCCTTCTCTGAAAACCCGGTACGGTGCATTCCGGTCTCGAGTTCGAGATGGATTCTGGCCTGTTTCTTCAGTTTCTGGGCTGTCTTGCAGGCCGCTGTGAGCCTGTCGAATGTAAACACATAAAAAGAGACATCATTGTTGATCGCCCACTCAATCTCCGGTTTGTCAATCCAGCCCAGGATCATGATGTCACAGTTGGGTTGTATGGCCTTCCGGGCACGAACTGCTTCTGCTACAGAAAAAACTGAAAAATGATCAATTCCATACTTCTCGGCTACGGGTATGATTGTTTCAATTCCATGTCCGTAAGCGTTTCCTTTTATTACCATGGAATAACGGGAACCATTCGACATCTGGTCACGCAGATAACTGAAATTATTTTTGAACGCACGTTCACTGATCTCGATATAGGATGTGTGTAGCATTGAAAAAACGTTATTGCGAAGATATATGTTTTTACTAATCAGTATATTATGAATTATTTAGCAACTCATTAATCATACTGTAAAACATCATTGTTCCCTTCTCCAGGAGCGCATCCGGAAAATCATATTCCCCGTGATGTAGCTGGGGCATATCTACACCCGAACCAATTCCAAAGAGCGCTCCTTTAAATTTACTGGTAAAAACCCCAAAATCTTCCGACCAGGGAAAGGGTATCTCTTTTCTGATGACCTCCAGATCGAGCTCTTTGGCACAATTTTCAATGAGGTCGACACACGCTTCATCATTCACGACCGCATCGAAAGGTTCTGTCCAGTCACAGTGCCAGGACAACCGGTGCGCCTTTGCAATATGTTCCACCTGCAGTAAAATCTCTTTCTCCATGGTCTCCATTGCCTCATTGGTATGGGCCCTGATAGTGAACATAACAACGCCTTCACCCGGTGAAGTTCCGAATGCAGGGTTTCCAATGCGCATATGTATGGGTGTAATGAGCGCCGCTTCATGCATCGGGAAAATTTTCGCGGGAATGCCCGTTGCCGTCTGCAGGATCTGCGCAGCCGCCACTGCCGGATTGTTACCACCTTCGGGATGACCCGCATGAGAGGAGGATCCTTCCAGGCGAATAATCAGTCCTTTGGAAGCGGAGGCGAATACGCCTTTGCGTGTGATAATAGCTGCCTCTTCGTAGCCGGGAAGATTGTGGGTCGCAAAGAGATAATCAGGTTGAACAAAACCAAACTTTTCATCGTCCAATACCAACCGTGCCCCCTCCCCTGTTTCTTCAGCCGGTTGAAACAAAAGTGTTACGGAACCTTTAGCAGGTCTTGATGTTGCCAATAGAGGTGCAAGTGAGGCCACCATGGTCATATGGCCGTCGTGACCGCACAGGTGACCATTACCTTCGTTAACCGATCTGTAGTCAAACCGATTGATCTCCCTGATCGGCAATCCATCAAGCTCACTTCGAAAGAGAATATTTGGACCTGGTTCTGAGCCTTTAAAAATCGCTACAACTCCGTTTCCTCCTACTCCTTCAATCAATTGATCAGGTTCAAACTGCTTGAGAAAATCAGTGATGTATGCGGCTGTCTTCTTCTCTTTATGAGCAGTTTCCGGATATTTGTGAAGATGTCGCCGCATGGCGATCAATGCATCCCTGAAATCTTTCGTCATGGCATCCATAGGCAAAATTTTAGAGAGACAAAGTTGCAACTAATTCATCTCTATCCCAAAAAAAGTCTACGGC
>CAYSMO010000207.1:0-4623 GCA_964432125.1 uncultured Bacteroidaceae bacterium
TAAAATGCCGGGGCGGGGTCGAGCTTGACGATTCTCTGAAGTCGATCGGATACAACGGTGCAGCAGTCGTTGCCGCACACCAGTACCTGAGTGCTAAAGGGGAAGAAGGTTACGTGTGCGCACACGGAAAGGCCGACAGCGCCAAAAGGGACGAATACGAACAGCTCGGCAAGGCTGTAATAGAACACTATATGAAAGGACAGTGACGTATATTACGGTCTGAAAGATCAGTAATTAATCACCATATGGAATAATAATAATTAATATCGATCTGAAGAAGCAGTTATAAACTACTACGGAAAAAAAGCAATGATAAATAGCAACCTGAAGGAATAGTAATTAATTATTACATGGAAAAGCAACGATATAATACTACCTGGAGGGATTGGAAAATAACAGGGGTGATAATGAGTTAAAGGTTCATTCTTCAATAAAAATAACCTAAGGGCATATAGCCCAAGGGTTAAAAAAAACAGGCCTTTACGACATAAGAGATAAAATATAGAATATGACGCAAAAAAATTTGAATACCAATGAACTGATTCCGGCTGTGCGGGCTACCCTCTCCTCCGAAACAATGATTAGCTGTACGCTTATCCCCACAGGAAATCTTTCCGGCGGAATCGAAAAAGCACTGCCAAAATTAGAGAACCTGCACGAACTGCAGGGGTATACAGTAAAGGCGATCATACAGGAGCTGAAAAACAGAACCGGGATGCAGCTAAACTCCTCAGGTCAGCAAAGCCCCCCGCAAGAAAATGCCGCAGAGCAAGGTAAGCCCCAGGCGCAACAGAGTGCTTCTGAGCAACAGATTGCTTCTGGGCAACAAATTGCTTCTGGGCAACAAAGCACTTTGGAGCAACAGGGTACTTCAGAGCAACAGAGTGCTTCGGAGCAACAGGGCACCTTGAAGCTTCCAGCCTACCTCCATATTCACGGGACCGGGATCATCTGCTGCGCCGCAACACGATACGAAGCTGGAATCCTCCACGCCAACGCTTTGAAAATCGCAAACGGACAGGAGCCCGATAAAGTCACCGGTCCGACAGCCACCGGCCGTGTAAAAAACAGAATTGCCATCGTCACTGGTGCTGCACAGGGATTCGGGAAGGGGATCGCGGAGGAGCTCTTCCAGGAAGGTGCCAATATTGTCATTGCCGATCTGAACGAAGAGGCTGGAAAAGCACTGGAGATAGAGCTGAACAAAAACGAATCTGCCAACAGGGCACTGTTCCTGCAGGCGAACGTATCCGATCCCGCATCGGTGCAGAACATGATAGAACAGACGGTAACAGCATTTGGCGGACTCGATATCATGATCAGCAATGCAGGGATCTTAAGGGCTGGCGGACTCGATGAGATGGAGCCGGATACATTTGAATTGATGACGAAGGTGAACTATATCGGTTTTTTCCTCTGCGCAAAATATTCCACTGAGGTGATGAAAGTACAGACCGCCCACAATAAAAACCTGTACAGCGACATTATCCAGATCAACTCAAAATCGGGACTCAAGGGGAGCAAGAAGAATTTCGCCTATGCCGGCGGTAAGTTCGGAGGGATAGGGCTCACACAGTCATTCGCCCTCGAGCTGATGCCCGACCGAATTAAGGTCAACTCGGTCTGTCCGGGGAACTTTTTCGACGGTCCGCTCTGGTCGGACCCCAAAACCGGACTCTTTGTGCAATACCTGGAAGCCGGAAAGGTGCCGGGCGCCAAAACAGTCGACGATGTGAAACATCATTATGAGGCACAGGTTCCCGCCGGACGTGGTTGCGAAGTGAAGGATGTGTCGCGTGCCATTTTCTACGCCATTGAACAGGAGTATGAAACAGGTCAGGCCATACCAGTCACCGGTGGACAAGAAATGTTAAAGTAAAAAAACAGTACGGTCCGTTTCGCTGACTTCGGTCCGTTTTAGAATATCAGAAAGAATAATAATTATTTCTGAGCTTGATAGCAACTGATTTTACGAGCTCAACGAAGTTAATTTTTTAGCAAAAAAAATAATTTAACCAGTGCATGAAATAAAATTTACAGCAGCAATGCCCGCCGCTTACCGGCAAAAGCTTTCGCCGACGGCTGAAACCCAAAGGGCTTAGCGGTGACGAAAGACTAAAAAACTGAAGTCCCGATCCTCTGGATAACTGTTTTGAAATCGAGCGTACTGCAGAGGATGGAGATTGAATGAAAGAACGAATAGAATTAATAAATCAGTGCGTGAAATTAAATCTTTAGCAGCAAGGCTTGCGAAGATTGAAAAACAGGAGTTTACTAAAGGTAAATGACTGTTTTGAAATCGAGCGTAACGCAGCTGATGAAGATTGAATAAGCGCACCAAACAAATGAAACCTATGTTAACAAAAGCAGTAAGACTATATGGTGCTGAAGACCTTCGACTCGAAGAGTTTGAACTTCCGCAAATCAAAGAGAATGAGATCCTGGCAAAGGTGGTGTGCGACTCCATCTGCATGTCATCCTTCAAAGCCGCCACACAGGGCACGGCCCACAAACGCGTTCCTGACAACGTGGCCGAGGAGCCGATCATGATCGGTCACGAATTCGCAGGCGAGCTGGTGGAGGTGGGTGCCAAATGGGCGGGGCAGTTTAAGCCTGGTGATAAATTCTCCATTCAGCCTGCACTGAACTATGAGGGTGGACCTGTCGGAATACTGAGCGCCCCCGGATACTCCTATAAATTTATCGGGGGTGATGCCACCTATGTGATCATCCCATCCGAGGTGATGGAGCAGGATTGTCTGCTTCCCTATAACGGGGAAGGATACTATCCCGCCTCACTTGCCGAACCGCTCTCTTGCGTTATCGGCGCCATGCATGCCAACTACCATACCAAACAGGGATCCTACATCCACAAGATGGAGATCGTGCAGGGCGGTAATATGGCGATCCTCGCCGGTGTCGGTCCCATGGGACTCGCGGCCATCAACTTCGCGATCAACCGAAAAGACCGGCAACCCGGACTGCTGGTGGTGACAGATATTGACCAGACGCGGCTCGACCGTGCTGCAAAACTTTATACCATTGATCAGGCTGCAAAAAACAATATTCAACTGGTGTATTTGAACACAAAAGATTGCGAAGATCCGGAAGCAGAACTGATGAAGCTCACCGATGGCAAGGGGTACGACGATGTGTTTGTATTTGCACCGGTACCGGCGCTGATCGAGCAGGCGGATAATATCCTGGGGCAGGACGGTTGTCTGAACTTCTTCGCAGGACCGGCAGATCCGGAATTTTCGGCCAAAATGAATTTTTACAGGGTGCATTATCAGTTCACCCATATCGTGGGCACCTCGGGAGGGAACAACGACGATATGCAGGAGGCGTTGGAGTATTTTAACGAGGGACTCGATCCTGCCGGACTGGTGACCCATATCGGAGGAATCAATGCCGTGATAGAGACCACACTGAATCTTCCGAAGATCCCAGGTGGCAAGAAACTGATCTACAACCACATCGAGATGCCGCTCACTCCGATTTCAGAGTTCGGTGAGCTGGGAAAAACCAACCCGGTATATGCCAAACTGGACGAAATCTGCAACAACCACAAAGGACTCTGGAGCATCGAAGCGGAAGCTTTCCTAATGGAAAATGCCGATAAACTGTAACCGGTATCTTGATCGTATTTAACATTCCTGTTCATATAAAATTTTGTAAGGAACAGACTGCATACCAAGATAGAATCACCTATTTGCCATGAAATTTTAAAATCATTTTTTATTATTTCATGGTATTTTTCGTATATTTACCATGAATATTTAAAATAGGTGCTTTTCTTTGAAGCTGTATTGATATGATCGACAGAAGAATATTATCCGATCTGCATGACTCGTTAAACCATTTTCCGGTGGTTTCGATTATTGGACCAAGACAGGTAGGAAAGACCACACTGGCCAAACAATTAATGTCTCAAGCGGTAAAACCTACAATCTATCTTGATTTGGAGATGCAATCTGATCTATTCAAGCTAAAAAATGCCGAACTGTTTCTTTCTCAACATACTGACCATCTCGTTGTAATCGATGAAGTGCAAAACAAAAAAGAACTTTACCCACTTATCAGGGGATTGGTTGACCAACAGCGTGAACCAGCCAGATTTTTATTATTAGGCTCAGCTTCACCGGAATTGATCCGCGACTCCTCAGAATCACTGGCGGGTCGCATTGCTTATCACCAGTTACATCCGTTCGATATGAGTGAAGTACACGAAAGATTTTCACAAAACGATTTGTGGATTAAAGGTGGATTCCCAAATATGCTGCTCACTGAACAGCTTAATCTTTCTCACCGGTGGATGAGTAATTTTATCAGCACCTATCTTAATCGTGATCTGTTGCAGCTGGGATTAAATGCCTCTCCAAATGTAATACGTAGTTTATGGACCATGATGGCCCACCTGAACGGACAATTACTTAATGCAACAGCAATAGGGAACTCGTTGGGAGTGACGACCCCAACAGTAAAACGCTACATAGATTTCCTCGAAGAGGCGTTTCTGCTAAAAAGTTTGCAACCATTTCACTGGAACATTTCAAAACGATTGGTCAAAACACCAAAAGTATATCTAACCGATACCGGTATTTTGCACCATTTACTGGGAGT
>CAYSMO010000208.1:0-4541 GCA_964432125.1 uncultured Bacteroidaceae bacterium
AAGAAGCAGACCCAATAGATTTTACAAAGGAACAGCTATCTGATGTAATGATCAAGTATCTGAGGGCCGATGTGGAAGTCTCGTTAACCGGTCATTTGAGAGGAAATTCCAGTTGCATTGGTTCTTCGTCAAATTTGGGGAAAATGCCTCGCTTCTCATTGTTAATAACTATCTGAATTTCAATGTAATAACACCTTGATTTTATTGGTTTTCAGATGATTGTTTTGTATCTTAAAGTAATGATTAACAATTACTTAAGATGAAAAACAACTAATCGACCTACCTTTTCTTAGATTTCAAAAAACTGAGTATTCTGATTGTATAATAAGGATCTGTGCATCCGTTAATTCTTGCCGATCAAGATGCCCCTCATGTGGGAAATACAGCAAACGAGTACATGATTACTATTTCAGAACGATTACCGATCTTCCAGTTTTTCAATATAAAACCACAATCCTATTAAAGACTTTTAACGAGGTTTAAAACCGTTACCACTCAAGGGTAAAAATTGATACCACCTACCAGATCCGATAAAATCGAACATCTTTCGGGCATAGAAAAAGAAAATCGATGCCTGGATTCTTCACCTGCCGTTATTGTGGTAAGACCTTACCACGTAATCCCCGAATAAAGAAACAGAAATTTTGTTCTTCACCTGGTTGTCAGAACGCCCGTAAACGGCTTCACGACAAGCATACAAGCAGAACGAGCAAGGGAAAGGCATTGCAACAGCGCCGCAACCAACGTTGGCGTGATAAAGCCCCGGCGCATGCTTATCAGGCCTCGTATCGTAAAAATCATCCCGAGTATGATCAACGTAATCGTGAACAGCAGCAATTACGTAATAAGTGTCGACAGAAAGATGGGGGGTCAATGATTGTAAAGACGGACACGTTACTTCTACAGCCCATAAATGACGGGGCCTACATGGCTTTTAAGATAAAAAAGCAAAAGATTGTAAAGACGGACACGTTAATGCTTCAAATGCACTCACAGCAAGGGATAGAGGCATATTTTACGTAAAATAGGGTTCTATTGTAAAGACGGACACGTTCGTTTAGGGAAATCTGCTCCTATAATTTTACCGGCATAAACCCAGAGTCGGTGAAGGTGCAAATCGAAGATATCCGTATAGAAGATTTTGATCTTTCTCTGATGGCGCTTCGCTTGATGAATGAGGCCCGTTCTCTTGAGGTGGAACGATCCATGAAGGTTCATGGTCAGTTGCAGCCAGTAGTGGCTCGTGTTCATGAAGGGGGGATCCAGTTGATCGATGGCTATAAGCGCCTGGCAGCAGCTGAGGTGCTTGTGATGGATACCCTTGAATGTCGTTTGCTGGAAGTAGATGAGTCGCAGGCCAAGGTTATGCTTTTGAGTTATAACCGCACGAACCAGTCGATGGAGGTATGGGAGGAGGCGATGATATTAAATTCCCTTTTGGAGGGCAGTGATCTGGATCAACGAGGGTTGGCAAAGATCGTTGGCCATAGCCCCACGTGGGTAAGCCGGCGCCTGTCCCTGATCAGCAAGGTTGATGAAGAGATATGTGCAGATATCAGGATGGGAGTTCTTAGCAGTCGGCATGCGCGGGCTTTGATGCGGTTGCCCCGGGGCAATCAATCTGTAGTTGCCCGGGTAATCAAGCAATATGGGTTATCAAGTCGGTTGAGCAATCGTCTGGTCGATTATTACCTGGAAGCAGAAAACGAAAAAGACCAGCAAAGGTTGTTGGAGAACCCGGACGAGATTATACGGTACGAGATGGACTGTATGCACCATGATCCTATTAATATGCTAAGCATCTATGGCAAAGAGCTATTGAGCGGGGTTACACAAATATGGAAGTTGATGAAGCATGTGTTATTCCTTCTTAAGGACCGGCGTATTGGTGAGTTAGAATCTTACGATCAAGAAGCTGTCTATGAGATCATAGGAGAGCTTGATCAGATGGCCAAGAAGCTGATAGATGCTACCGTCCCAATACTAACTAAAAAATCCACACCGGATGAAAAATGAGCAAATAGAAAACACGGTGGTTACTTTGCACCATAATGGATGGAGTATCCGGCGCATATCGCGTGAGCTTCACATCTCCCGCAAACGTATCCACCGGATCCTGGTATCAAAATCGGTTCTACGTGATACCACCCCTGAGGAGCGGGTACGGTCCAAGAAGCGACGCGTTAGTAAGCTTGATCCATACAAGGATTACATTGGTGAGATATTGAAGGAATACCCTGATATCACGGGGCAGCGCATCTATGAGAAGCTCATGGAGAAAGGTTTTGAGGGTGAGATCACCATTGTTCGTGGTTATCTGAAATCGATCCGTGAGGTGGTATCAAAAACACCGGTGCGGATGGTAGAAACGCTCCCAGGCCAGCGTGCCGCTCATGACTGGAGTGACTACCAGATTGCCTTTACCTCCACAGGAGAGAAAGAAAAGGTTACCTTTTTCAGTTACATCCTGGGTTACTCCCGCCGGCAGTACATCTCTGTGGTGGAAGATAAGACCCAGCGAACGCTGATGCGTGAGTTGATAGCGGCCTTTATCTACTTCGATGGTGTACCGCGGGAGATTAAGAGCGACAATCAGAAAGCATGTGTGGACCGCTGGGAGCTGGGAGGACCAATCTACAATCGCAGGTATCTGGAGTTCGCGACCTGGTACCTGTTCCGTCCTCTTACGATCACTCCGGCTCAACCCTCAGAGAACCTGAAGGTTGAGAGGGCCTTCTATTATCTGGAGTTAAGCTTTTTGCGTGGTCGTAAGTTCAAGGACAGGGATGATCTGAAAAGGCAGCTACAGCTATGGCTTCACGAGGTAAGTGATACTCATGTTCATAATACCACAAAACGAAGGCCTGTTGATCTGTACACAGAGGAGCAGCCCTATCTTCAAGCGTTGCCAAGGCATCACTATGACACCTCACATATCACCCATCAGGTGGTGAATCAGGAATCCTGTATTCAGTGGAAGGGGTATCATTACGTTGTACCGCAGAAGTACATGTACGAGTTGTGCCCGGTACGTGTCACCGAGGAGGAACTTATCGTCTACTCTCCCGAAGGGGAACAACTGGTGGTACATCCCCTGGCTAAAGAAGACCAAAGGGGCAGGTACGTTGGGGCGCAACAGAAAAAGGGTAAAGCGACAGGGCCGGATATGAGGGATGTCATTGCCCGCTTGAAAGCATTTTCCCCGGATATGGATGAATATATCAATCAGCTCAAGAAGTATAAAAAGACCTCATGGGGGCATCATTTACGGAAGCTGCTGGCCCTGAAAGTGAATTACCGCGTAGAGGATATCGTATTTGCCGTACGCAGGGCTAATGAGCACAGGGTGTATGATGCCACTACCATTGAGGGGTTTTTAAATAATAACTCGGAGTCACGGTATAACAGGTTGTTGATCCAACGCAGAAAAGATAAAGACAATGAACAGTAACATGAAAACAGACCCTGCAAAGCAGCAGGAGCAGTTCACCCAGGGTTGTCACTATATTGGAATGAAGCTCCTGGCCGAACAGTACCACGGTGTAGTGGAAAAAGCCGGAGAGGATACTCCCGGATACTTTGAGTTTATCCATGATATCGTACAGGCTGAAGCTGCAAACAAACGTCAGAAGCATGTCGAGAACCTGATCAAGAAAAGCAAGTTGCCTAAGCCGTTGAAGATGCTTGAGGACTTTGATTTTGACTTTCAGGCCAAACTGAACCGCCCACTGATCATGGATCTGGCAACACTGGACTTTATTGAACGAAATGCCTCTGTACTCCTGATAGGCGATAACGGCACAGGAAAATCACACATAGCTCAGAGTCTGGCACTTATCGCCTGTCAGAAAGAGTATAGAACCTATTATACCACGCTAAGTGATCTGATCAATGACTTGAATGCCGGAGTGTATGAAAAGACACTGGGGAAAAGAATCCGGAAGTACACCAACCCTCAGCTCCTGGTGATCGATGAAATGGGGCATGATAGACTTGAATTACAGGTCGTTAAAGAGGCGCATCTATTGTTTAAAGTAATAGACCAGCGGTACAAGGAGAATAAATCTCTGATCTTCACATCCAATGTTGAAGAAGAAGACTGGCCGGAGTTCCTGGGAGATCCCACTTCAACCAGTGCTCTTTTGGACAGGATCTTCCATCACTCGATAGTTGTGAAAGTCTACGGACCAAGCTACAGGAAGTATCAAGGTGAGCTACTCCAAAAACAATATGGTGAAAAGAAGAAAACAGAAGACAAGAAGAAAGAAGCAGAATAGAACCAGGCTACAATACACCGTAAAACAAAAAGGCACTGACATTGGTTGGTGCCTTTTGTTTTGCTTATGCCCAGAATATCAATATGTTATCTCAATGTCTGTGCCAGCGCTTCAGTTGCAGGGTTTACATCAAAAACTGCAACCGAAATAACGCAAGGGAATAACTAAAAAGCATCCCTCTGGAATGCCGCGACAAATCAGCAACACAGAAGGGTGGGTCCCAAATGTTCAATTTAGTGGTAGCGTTTTAGTTCCTCGTTATAA
>CAYSMO010000209.1:0-4499 GCA_964432125.1 uncultured Bacteroidaceae bacterium
TTGCTGAAGCCCAGCCGCTCGACCATTTTCAGTTCCAGCGGATCGGCTACTTCAATGTCGACGCCGACAGTCGCCCGGACAATCTGGTCTTTAATAGAACCGTTCCTCTAAGGGATACGTGGAGCAAAAAATGAAAAATAAAGGCTACTTGCAGGTATAATTAATACTGACTACCTCCGTCAGAATATTTCCCTGCTCGATAATGATCTGTTCCGGAAAACTCGTGTATGAATATACATTCTTATAAGAATAAACTACTCCCCTCAACAGATCGGTCTTTGTTAATATATTGTTTACATGCGTCTCGCCCTCAAATAGTAAATCCAGGGAAGAAAAAGGATGTTTCCGGTTATCGTACATGTAACTGAATGCTTCGATTGTATCCCCCTTGTAATCATCAAAAGATACATGCTTAACCATGTTGCCCGAAAGGTCATATTCATACTCCTTGTATTTTGCCAACTCCATCCTGTCACTGTCATCCCCCTTCTCAAACACCCGTTCTGCCACCAACTTATCGCCATCGTATTCGAACTCACGGTAGCCCACATGGACGGTATCAATATCCTCTTGCGTAGACTGGTCGAGCCTC
Organism: uncultured Bacteroidaceae bacterium; assembly: GCA_964432125.1. Lineage (GTDB taxonomy): Bacteria > Bacteroidota > Bacteroidia > Bacteroidales > M55B112. The sequence goes on from CAYSMO010000209.1 coordinate 593, forward strand.
ATCCTGTATTCATCTGTTCTTACAGCCAGCGCATGATCATAGGTAATATGAGATTCCAGCTTTTGAAAATTCTGAATATTTTTCCTTGCCACTTTTATTAGTTTCCCTTCCTCACTGTAACTATTGAAATGCGTCTGAGAATTGCTCCAGACAATACGTTCAAGTTTATCTCCCTCATACTTAAAGTCTGCAATAACAGAACTCACTTTTATTGTCCCGGATTCTTTTCTGATAATCCGCTCCGGCAAACAGGAAGTCTCATATGCCTGTTCATCACAGCCTGAAACCATAACACTAGTGAGAACAATAATGGCAATTGAGATTCTGCTCATGGTGCGCTTTTGAAGATTATAAATGTACAAATAGTACGCACACAACATTTAAATTGTTCAGGGATTTCCACAAACAGAGAGATTTGACCCTTCATCTGAATCATTCAATTGACAAAGGCAAAAAAATTGGCCCAATTCATATGGCCCGCCTAATCAATTCTTCATAAACTTTAGAAAAAAAATATATAATCCACTATCCTGGATTATTCATGCATTTAGTTTTGTGCAGCTACAACTTACAAGACCTGCCGATGTAGTCGTCTACTTCAAAGGTCTTGTAAGGAAGTAGATGTGCAAAAATAGATGCACTTTAGTAAATTTTGGCAAAAAAACTTTTTTACAGAATTATTACTAATTTTCTATTATTCTGAATAATACAATATTTTTGCCAAAATTTATGAATAATTCAGGCTATATTGCAGCATGTATACCTACGAAAAGTTCAATTTACAGCTGCTTCCCTGGTTCGCCCTGGTCCTGGCAATCGTGTTTTTCTTTTCGGGGATGTACAAGGAAGCTGGAGTCTCAGGAGCCATTGCGCTCCTCTTCTGTGTCTCTTACAGGGGATTCAATATCGACATGCAAAAAGGGCTCATCAGGCAATACGACCGGTTTCTATGGTTCTACATCGGCAGTTGGCGTCCCATTCCTCCACCCCTGTACGTTTCTGTCGTCCGCATCAGGCTAAGCAGCCGACGTGTTAGTCCCATGCCCCTACCCGCCCCGGAAACAGGAAAATCATCACGCACCTACAAGCTGAAGATCGTTGTTGAAGGTCCCGAACGCTTTATTTCCCTTACTCATGGAAGCAGGCTGGAGATGCTGGAAGAGGGATTGAAGATCGCCAGACTGTTGCATGTCAGACTTCTCGACCAAACCACCAGTGAGAAACGGTGGCTGACTTAAGTCTCCTTAGCGCATATCAAACTCCCGCACAAAAAAAGCGAAGGTGCCTCAAACACCCCCGCCAGTTAAAAATATCTTCCATTACTTAAAAATGCTCTTTTAGAGCGACCCCAACCTGAAGTCTTAAAACAGTCGGAGTAACTGGATCATAAAGCTCAAGAGCAATGCAGTTCTCAGACTTTATGTACAGCACTTTCTAGAACCAGTAACCTAAAGTAACAATATACTGAACGGGTCTGGCATCAAAGTTAAATGATTGTTCATCTACTGTAAAGGATTCGCCATATTTCGACAATGAACCCTCATACCTCAAATCGATGGCCAGCTTCTTGAACAGATCCACCCCAACACCTGCCTGAAACCCCCAGGTAAGGCCGTCTGTAAGCGTCTCCAAATCTGCGGATATCTCTTTCAACTCATTCACCGAACTGATCACCGCAGATCCTACCGGTCCCGCATTGATCCTGGCCGGTCCGAGCTTCACACCCACCAGCAACGGAATATCAAACCTGTTAAACTGAACTTCCAGCAACTCCTCGCCTCCGCTCTGATATACCTTCTCTACTGATCCAGCGACTGCATTGAAATACAGCTCGGGCTGCACAAAGAACATCGCTATATTAACTCTGGTCATCAAACCCACCTGGTAGCCGGTAACCGTCTCGCCAGTGATCAGGCTATAGGCCCCACTGCCATCATTAATCCCGGTAATATCATCCATTGAGATCGATGAAAAATTCACCCCTCCCTTGATCCCATACTGGAACAACTGAGCATTCGCCGATACAGCAACAAAAACTGCTGCTATTGAAAGAATTGCAATTTTCTTCATAGTTTTTAAATTTAGTTGTGCGTTAAATTTTACATCTATTAAACGGCAATGTACAGAAAATAGTTGCACCCTCGCCAGTTTTTCTTACAACACATTTTATGCCAAAGTCGCCATTAGCCCCTCCACAACAACCGATGAGAGCATACATCCAAAGATCGCAGGTACATACGAAATAGTACCTGGAATCGACTTTTTATTTCGCTCATTTTCAGCCTCCTTCAACAGCTCCCTGTCCACCTGCTCACTCGAAAAAACCACCTGAAAACCACCTTCCACACCCCTTTTGAGCAACTTTTTTCGCAGCAGATACGCCAGCCTGCAATTGTAGCTCTTCTCAAAATCGGATATACATATTTTCGTCGGATCGCTCTTCCCCCCCGATCCCATGGAGCTTACCAGGGGCAACCCCTGCTTAACCGCCAGCTCCATCAAAAGGATCTTCGGCGTAAGGGTATCTATGGCATCCACCACGAAGTCGTAGCCGCCATCCAATAACCGCGCAACTGACCCCTCATCGATATACTCCTGGAAAACTGTGATTTCAAGCGCCGGATTGATATCGAGCAGCCGCTCTTTCATCACCAGGGTCTTCGGCTTTCCAACGGTCGACTGTAACGCTCCCACCTGCCTGTTGATATTGGTCACCTGCACCACATCGCTATCAGCAATGGTGATCCTCCCGATCCCGGCCCTTACCAACATCTCTGCCGCCATCGCACCAACACCGCCCATGCCTGCCACCAGCACATGCGCCGCCATCAGTCGCCTGCATTTCTCCTCACCCAACAGCTGAACCGTGCGGGTCATCCATCCGGGAACGCCAGGCCTGCCGCTATGATCTTCGTTCTGCAACAATTTACCTCCTTGAAAATATTTCTGATGCCTTCTCAAACATATGAAGACGAAGTGATTCAACTTCTATTCCCCTGATCTCTGCAGCTCTGCGGTAGATCTCGCCAATAGCCACATCCGATTCGTCCGTCTCTAGAAAAGTCCTTTCTAACGGAACCCCGGCAAAAGCCTCTCTCGCCTTTTCAGCCTCCAGCAACGACTCCCCGAAAGAGAGATAATACCCGAATTTTAACAAATCCTCTGCCAACTGCAAGCTCCCCCTGAATCCGTGAATAATCATTGGCACCGTGGGACGAACGCTCTTGCTGAACCCAATCAGCTCCTGGTATGTTTTCACCGCATGAACAATTACCGGCAGGTTCTTTTCCCCGGCCAGCATCACCTGCTCCTCGAATACCTTCATCTGCAATGCGGCAGGTGCCTCTGTTAAACTATCGAGTCCCACCTCTCCCACTGCGAGCACCTGACTGTTTTCCACCGCCAGCCTAATCTTTTTTAACGCATTGGGCACATAACTGTCGGCAATCTCCCACGGATGGATCCCTACCGAATAGTCAGCAGATAGATCCAGATCGGGCGGATACTCACTGCTCTTTAAACTTTGAAGCACCCACTCACCCTTATCAGCCGGGCAGCGGTGCGCATGGATATTCACATACTGGTCTCTCTCTGGCAACATAACCTAACCCAACGTTGAAATTCCAGACCCAATTCTTTTCAATACCTCCTCTTTCCCGAGGATCTCTGCCGTAGCGAACAGCGACGGACCCTTCAGCTCACCCACCAGCAGGAGCCGCCATGCATTCATCACTGCCCCCATGTTCCAACCGCGCTTCTCAATCTCCGCCTTCACACGCTCCTCAATGGTTGCCGCATCAAACGGCTCAATAGCAGTCAGCACCTCCGACAGTGCGCGCATCAAATCAGGCGGGCAAAGATACATCGCCACGTGCCGACCGAACGAAACCGCAGGACTGCCCCGTCC
>CAYSMO010000210.1:0-4489 GCA_964432125.1 uncultured Bacteroidaceae bacterium
CGGATTGCCGGAAAAGCGGCCATTGCCTTCTGCGTTGATAACCCCGACCTTCCCGAAATAACGGACGAGCGGATCAATGCGCTGAAGGAGATGGTTTTCAGGCCACTGGAGATATTCGAAGCCCACAAGGATTATTCAAATGATCCCGATGTAAATCCGAATTTTATCAAACCAAAGATGTTCATGTTCCGGCTGCAAAAAATTATGGATGAATATGCCGGCGGAGCCTCGGTCGGCTTTAAAACTTCTGAGGCACTTCTTGAGAAAGGGCTCGAGTTCCTGGAGTTTATGAAGGAGGATGCCGATAAGCTGGCTGCTGCCGATCCGAACGAGCTGATGCGATGCTGGGAGAATGTACACCGCATGTGGCAGGCCGAATCGCACATCCGGACAATGCTCTTCCGTGAGGAGACCCGCTGGCCGGGATACTATTTCAGAACCGATCACCCGGAGATGAAGCCCGATTGGGAGGCATTCGCCAATTGCAGGTACAATCCCGAAACCGGCGAATGGGAGATGATCAAAAGAAAAGTGGGCACGATGATCACGGAAGGTTCTTAATCTAAAACCACGACCAACTTTATGCAACCCATTCTTATCATCGGCGGTGGAATATCGGGAGTAACCTCAGCGGTCGAGCTCGCGGAGGCCGGCAGGGAGGTAATCCTGCTGGAACAATCGTCACACCTCGGTGGCAACGTGGTGAAGATGCACAACTACTTCCCGAAGCTCTGTCCCCCCGCCTGTGGCATGGAGATTAATTTCAGACGAATCCGCAACAATCCCCGTATCCGTCTGCTCACGCAAACAGAAGTAAAAACCATTCAGGGTGAACGGGGAAATATGCAGGTGGAGGTGGTCACCGCACCCAAAATGGTGAACGACCGCTGCACCTCCTGCGGCGATTGTACCGCTGCATGCCCTGTCGATCGTCCCGATACCTTCCATTACAACATGGGGTTCACCAAAGCGATCTACCTGCCGTCACCCCTCGCTTTCCCCCGGAAATTTGTTATCGATGCTGAAGCATGCAGGGGCGAATCATGCAGCCAATGTGTGGATGTCTGCAGCTACCAGGCGATCGACCTGCATGCCAAAGAGCAACGGGAGACCCTGGAGGTGCATTCCGTGATCGTCGCAACGGGATGGAAGAATTATGATGCGTCGGGTATCGCCGGACTGGCCTATAATCAATCGCCTGATATTGTCACCAACGTTGAATTCGAACGGCTCCTCGCAAACACCTCTTCTATCGGGGGATCGCTCGGGCGACCGTCGGATAACGCTTCACCCGCCACCATCGCTTTTGTGCAGTGTGCCGGATCGCGCGACAGGAACTACCTGCCTTACTGCTCGGCGGTCTGCTGCTCAGCTTCCCTCAAGCATGCGTTGAACGCATCGGAACTGCTGCCCAAAGCAAACATTACGATTTTTTACATTGACCTTCGGGTAACCGGACGCAATGAAGATTTTCTGAACCGTGTGGAGCAGACTAAAAATATCAGACTGGTGAAGGGGAAGGTGGCCAGGGTGGATGTAGTTGAAAAAGCTGGGAAACGGGAGGTGGAAGCAGGTAAACATGGGGTGGAAGCAGGCGAAAAGGCCGTGGAGGTAGGGGTACAGGAGGTAAAGGCAGGTAAAGAGAAAGTTAGGTCAGATGAACAGGCGATAGAGTCAGTAGAACAGGCGGTTAGAGCAGGAGAACAGACGGTGAAGACATCAAAGCTGATGGTGGAGGCGGAGGATATCGCTTCCGGCAGGAAGGTGAGGGAGCCATTCGACCTGGTTGTTCTGGCTACCGGAATAGTCTCTGCCAACAGTCTGCCCGGGATGCTGGTGAATGAGGAGGGTTTTTACACTGCATCACAGGAAGATGGAATCTATGTTGCAGCATGCGCCAAAAAACCGATGGATGTTTCAGCATCGGTGAAGGATGCGACAGCAGCAGCGCTCAAAGCGATGCGATAAAACAATACAGGTGGAGAAAAAATTGGGAATATACATATGTGAAGGGTGCCGGATCGGCAAAACGATCGGACTGTCGGAGCTGAGCGTGAAAATGGAGGATGAGCTGAAGCCCTTGCTCTGTAAAACCCACCCTGCGCTCTGCTCTCCCGAAGGTACCGGGATGATCACTGAGGATATCCGCGCGGCAAATCTCACTGGATGCCTGATCGCCGGATGTGGCGCAGGTACGAAGGATGAGCAGTTCAGGTTTGAAGGGACTGTGCAGACAGAGCGGGTGAATATCCGCGAGCTGGTGGCCTGGACCATGGAGCCGGGGGATGAGGACACCCTGATGGCGGCGGAAGATTACCTCCGGATGGGATATACCGGATTGAAACAGCTAACCACCGCGAAGCCTTTTATACTTGATGAGATCAGTGAAGAGATCCTGGTTGTGGGTGGCGGTGTTTCAGGGCTGAACGCTGCACTGGACGGGGCAGGTGCAGGATATACCGTACAGCTGGTGGAGAAGGCCGGAGTACTGGGTGGACGCGCACTGCAGTGGAAGCAGCAGATACCGTTCGACCAGCCGTTCGGTGAGCTTCGCGATCCCGCGGTAAAGAAGTTGGTACAGCAGGTGGAGGAGCATGGGAACATACATATTCACCTGGATACAACCATCGAACGAATTGACGGTCAGCCGGGTGCCTTCGAGGTTCGCCTGAGCAGCGGGACCGCGCAAGCATTGCGGGTGGGATCCATTGTGATGGCATCGGGATGGAAACCGTACCTGCCTGAGAATGGCGAATTTTTCGGATGGGGAGAAATTGGAGGGGTAACCACCTCGGTCGATTTTGAGGAGGAGGTGCTCAACGAGACGCTGCCGGCGATGGATTCCGTGCTGTTTGTCCAGTGCGCCGGATCGCGCGATGCGAACCACCTGCCGTACTGCTCGTCTGTCTGCTGCGGTGTGTCACTGAAGCAGGCAAAGTATGTGCGTGACCGCTATCCGGATGCGGTGGTCTATATTGTCTATAAGGATATCCGGACGACCGGATTTTTGGAAGATTTTTACAAGGAGATGCAGGATGACCCCAACATCATTTTGGTGAAAGGGGAGGTGAACGGGGTAACTGAGTCGGACGGTAAAATTGCCGTGCAGATCAGCGACCGGCTGCTGGGTGAAGCGCTTTCAGTAGCAGTTGACAGGGTGGTGCTGGCTACCGGGATGGTGCCCAACGAGACGAGCGATCTGAAGCTGGGGTACCGGCTCGGGGAGGGTGTGCCGGAGCTGAAATACCAGTTTTCCGATTCGCATTTCATCTGTTTCCCTTATGAGACGCGGCGGACAGGCATCTATCTGGCAGGTGGAATCCGTGCCCCGATGGATATCCCATCGGCCATGGAGGATGGAAGCGGTGCCATGATGAAAGCGATACAGATGATCGAATCGGCAAAGCGGGGAGATGCGGTTCATCCGCGGTCGGGTGATCAGTCCTACCCGGAGCTCTACCTCGAGCGTTGTACTGACTGTAAGCGTTGTACGGAGGAGTGTCCGTTCGGCACCTATGATGAGACGGAATCGGGAACGCCGGTGGTGAACCCGAACCGATGCAGGAGGTGCGGCATTTGCATGGGATCGTGTCCGGAGCGGGTGATCGGCCTGGCAGATTTTTCTATACAGGTACTGTCGGAGAAGATCAAGGCGGTGGAGGTGCCCGACGAGTTTGAGGAGAAGCCGCGGGTGCTTATCTTCGTGTGCGAGAATGATGCCTTGCCGGCGCTGCACATGGCTGCCAGGAAAGGATTGAAGATCAGTCCCTATGTGCGGATCATCCCGGTGCGGTGCCTGGGATCGATCAACAGGGTGTGGGTGTCGGATGCGCTGTCGAAGGGGTACGACGGTATTCTGCAGATCGGCTGCAAGCCGGGGGATGACTACCAGTGTCATTTTATCCATGGCAGCGAGCTGACGGGTCAGCGGAGCGAGATCTACGAGGAGACCCTCACCTCGATGATGCTCGAGCCGGAGCGGATCCGCACCGAGTATGTCGAGATTACTGATTATAAAGGAATGATTAAGCATATAGAAGAGTATATGGAGGAGATTGAATTGATAGGACCTAATCCGTTCAAAGATATGTAAGTGTCTGTCCATAAAGTCCGAGTCTTAAGATTTTTTCGCGCTTTGCTCTCGAACTTTATGATCCAGCCACTCTGACTTTATAGGCAAAATTATGTAAGTGTCAAAAAATAAATGATTAATCTAAAACCGGACATAAAATTTAAGAGGGAGTTGGAGAAGATCAGTGGGGCATCGCTGAGCAGCTGCATGCAGTGCGGAACCTGCTCGGTGGTCTGCAACCTGTCGCCCGATGAAAAACCATTTCCCCGCAAGGAGATGGTTTACGCGGGGTGGGGCATGAAGGAGAAGCTGATCGGTGATCCCGATGTATGGCTTTGTTACCAGTGCGGCGACTGTAGTACGCACTGTCCGCGGGGTGTGAATCCGGCCGATGTGCTATCAGCCACACGTGAGGCC
>CAYSMO010000211.1:0-4436 GCA_964432125.1 uncultured Bacteroidaceae bacterium
AAGGGCATCATTTTTGCGACGCTGGACAAGGAGCGAAACCGATTGATCTGTGATGCACAGGATGTGGACAATTTCATGGTATCGTACGATTTATCAGAACTTTATTAAGGTTAGGCCATGAAAGTATTTCTGGTCTGGACACACTGAAACCAATGCGATTATTTTGGTGCGATTTTTGGGGTCTTCTTAGAACTTACCTACATTTATATAAGGAGAAACTACATCAAACCAAACTGCCACAAATGCGCCCCTTACTATTTCCTATAAGCATCTTCCTGGTTTTCCTTTTGTCCTGCAGTAATTCCGATAAGGAAAATGAAGTTACACAAGTTCAGCAAGAGCTTTCAACTGAAATCACAGAAGTCACCACAGCACTTATTAATCGAAGCGATTTCAAACGGGAGATAATGAGCCAGGGTACACTGAGTGCTGTGGCCAGTGTTAAGGTCAGAAGCAATTTGGAAGAACCCATTGTGCAGCTAAATATAACAAATGGTAAATCGGTCAGGAAGAATGAGGTGTTAGTGAGGATTGAGGATAGCGATGTTCAGCGTAAACTCCAAATGCTGAAGTTATCCATGGAGAAGATTAAAAGAGAGCGTGAGAAATTACTGATTGCCAAGTTGGGCTATGGGTTCTCTACGGGCGATTCAACCCGGATTCCGCCCGATGTGCTCCAAATGGTCAACATGGATGTGGGATACCAGGAGAAACTTCTCGAAATAGAAGAGGCAGAGGTTGAACTACAGAAATATACCATCCGGGCTCCCATAAGCGGTCGCATTGCCGATTTAGATGCGAAGTTGATGAATCCACCCGTGGAGGATGTGCTTTTTACCATTATTGACGACCACACGATGGAAGCTGACTTCCCGGTCCTGGAGACCCATTTCAGAGAACTTCGTTTGGGTGATCAGGTGAGAATTACCCCTTTGGCCACTGGTGAGGATCACAAAGGAAAGATCAGCGAGATCAATCCCCGGGTATCTTCAGGTGGAATGATTCAGGTAAAGGCAGTCGTCCCGAATGGGGCAGGTAAACTTATGGATGGAATGAAATGTAAAATTGCTATAGAAAGAACCATTCCCGGCCAGCTGGTGATTCCGAAGTCAGCCCTGGTGATGAGGGACAACCGAAAAGTGATGTTCTATTATGAGGATGGACTCGCTTATTGGCAGTATATAGCCACTCCATATGAGAACAGTGATAGCTATGCAGTTACAACAGAAGATGGCGATGATTTGCCTGTGGGAAAAGAGGTGATCATTTCGGGCAATATGAACCTGGCTCATGAAAGCAAAGTGGAGAAAATAGAGGAATAGGCCCCCATGGTAAAATTCCTCATCAATAGGCCGGTTTCTGTCACCATGAGTGTGCTGGCTTTTGTCATTCTCGGAGCCGTTGTTTCTGTTCGTCTGCCAGTATCGATGATGCCCCCGGTGGATATCCCTGAGATTCTGATCAAGGTGGAATACCCCAATTACACAGCTGTTGAAATGGAGAAGAATATATCGCGGCAGCTGATTCTTCAACTACAGACTGTAAACCAGCTTGAATCGGTGGAAGCCAATTCCAGGGATGGGGTAAGTCAGGTTCGCATGCGATTCTCCCAGGATGCGGATGTGGACTATGCATTGATCGATGTGTATCAGAAAATTGACAATGCCATGTCCTATTTCCCCAAGGATATGGAGTATCCAAGCGTGGTCAAAGCCAGGCCCACCGATCTCCCGGTATTTTATATCAACATCTTTGCCGAAGACACAGTCAGTGATTCAGAAGAAGCTGCTAAGCTTTTTCTGGAAACCAGCACACTGGTCCGGACTGTAATCCGGGAAAAGATCGCCCAGCTTGATGCTGTGGCCATGATCGATATGACCGGATACTCCATGCCCAGAATTGTTCTTAAACCAGACATGGATAAGTTGGGTTCCCTTGGGATACCCATCGAAGCAATAGAAACTCTCCTGGAGGAGAACAACAATGCTCGTGGAACCATCAAAGTCAGGCAGGGCTTCTACGAATACGATATGAGTTTTGCAGGAACCCTCGAAAACCTGAAGGACATTGAGGAGCTGGTGCTTCTGCATAACAATCACACATTTCAACTGAAAGAGCTGGCCGGTATTTCTCTCGAACCCAGGCCCCGGAATGGGATCAGCATTTTTAATCGTACCGAGTGTATTTCCATGGGTGTCATTAAGCGTGACAATGCCAAGATGGAGGGCCTCAGGGAGCAGGTCGAAAAACGCATCAGCGAACTTGAGATAGAATTTCCGGGCCTGGCCTTTGAAGTTACCCAGGACCAGACTTCGCTGCTCCGGTTTTCTATCAATAACCTGAAGCAAAGCCTCTACCTGGGTATTGTGCTGGCCTTGCTGATTATGTTCCTGTTTGTAAAGGACAGCCGCACTCCATGGCTGATGGTGATATCACTGCCAGTATCTTTAATCATTGCCATCTTCTTTTTCTATCTGTCAAATCTTTCTATTAACATTATTTCTTTGTCGGGATTATTGCTTGGTGTAGGGATGATGATCGACAATTCAATTATTGTCCTTGATAATATCAGTCAGCGCCAGGAACGGGGGGAATCGTTAACTATGGCCTGCATCAACGGGACCAATGAGATCGTCACCCCGCTGCTCAGTTCCGTGCTGACCACCTGTTCGATATTTGTCCCCCTGATCTTCATTAGCGGCATTGCAGGGACCCTCTTTTTTGATCAGGCGGTTGCAGTAACCATAGGATTATTCGTTTCCTACTTCGTTTCCATCATGGTCTTGCCGGTGTATTATAAACTGCTTCACAGCCGAAAGTCCAGGGGCAACTTCCTTGAGAAAGTGGCCATATTCAGTACAATCGAACAGTATTATGAACGTTGGCTAATCTGGTTCTTTCGGCGACAGTACGTCTTATGGCTTATCTGTATTGCCTTTTTACTGGCAGGGGTGGGTACCTGGAAACTGATCGACCGCTCCTTGTTACCGGCCATGAGTCACAAGGAGGTGATAGCACGAATCGATTGGGGAGTACCTATCCCGGTGGAGGAAAACAGAAAACGGGTGGAAGAATTGGTAAGTACACTGGAGCCATTGCTTATTAATTCAAGCTCTCTACTGGGTACCGACATGTACCTGCTCAGCAGGGATGATCCCCGCGATGCTTCCCAATCAAAAATCAGCTTCACATGCAAGGATGAGAAAGCGGTCGAGACACTTAAAACAAAAACCTCATTGTTCCTGGTACAGCATTATTCATCGGCGCATTACCAGTTTTCGAAACCCAGGAATATCCTTGAAGAGGTTTTTGGTCAGCAGGAATCGCCCCTGGTTGCCCGGGTCAGATTAAACGCCTACAACAACGAAGAAGAATCTCTTAATAAGATCAATCTGGTCAGGCAACAAATCGCAATGCAGTTTCCCTCTCAGTTGTTTACAGGGCCTGCCGTAAAGAAGAGATTTCTGATATCCATGAGAGAAGATCTGATCAAGGCCTATGGAATGGACAAGAGAGAGATTATTGACGCCATTCAAGTGGCCTTACAGAGCCATACAGCCTTTCACCTGACCAGTTTCAGTGTCACCTATCCGGTGATTGTGGGAGGCGATCAGACAGACTTCCTGGATGCGCTCCAGAGCACCATGGTAAGAAAAGTAAGTGAAGCTGAAGGAAAGGAAACCGTAAGCATGCTTCCATTGACCGACTTCATATCGGTAAGTGAAGGGCAGACCATGAAGGAAGTCCTGTCCGACCAGAATGGAAGGTACTTTCCGTTTCACTTTGAGGTGCAGGCTAAAGAGAAGAACGAATTTGAACGCTTGATCATGACCAGTGTGGCAAATGTTCCCGGTGCCCGGGTCGATTTTAGTGGAAGCATTGACCAAACAGAGAAGCAGAACCGGGAGATCCTGATCATTATTGGCATTTCCATTGTCTTGCTGTATTTTATTCTTGCAGCCCAGTTCAATTCTGTTTTGCAACCTTTCATTGTACTTCTTGAGCTTCCCATTGATATTGGGGCGGGACTGCTTTTTCTTTACATATTCGGGCAAACCGTTAACGTGATGGCGCTTATTGGTATTGTGGTTATGTGTGGGATTGTGATCAACGATTCGATCATTAAAATTGATACCGTCAACCGATTAAGAAGGGAGGGTTATAGTGTTATTCATGCAGTGCTGACCGCAGGAGTGCGTCGCCTGAAGCCCATTCTGATGACCAGCCTTACCACCATCCTGTCACTTATGCCCTTTCTTATATTTCGGGGGATCGGGAATGAGATGCAGCGTCCCCTGGCAGTAGCCCTGACAGGCGGTTTGGGTGTAGGAACCTTTGTGAGTCTGTTCTTTATTCCGCTGGCGTATTTGTATGTAAACCGAAGAAAAGCATGAAAAGGATCACAGGAATATTTGCCGTTGGATTGCTTGCTTGCA
>CAYSMO010000212.1:0-4417 GCA_964432125.1 uncultured Bacteroidaceae bacterium
GTGGTACCTGTTTGGGGAACGAAAAGATTTGGTGGGTCGAAAGCGGGCATGTGGGGTGCCACCATTGGCCTGATCGTCGGCCTCTTTTTCGGCCCGGCTGGAATTATAATCGGTCCGTTCGCCGGAGCCTTCATTGGTGAACTCATCTCCGGAAAGCGGGAGCAGGAGGCACTTAGGTCCGGATGGGGCTCTTTTTTGGGATTCCTTATGGGCGTGGGCATGAAGTTGATGGTCTGCGCCACCCTTCTTTTTCTGTTTGTCTATTATGTGATCTGGTAAACCCCTACAGACATTCCGCCCCGCTGGGGCTAGACATGTCGCTCTACAGACATTCTGCCCCTAACGGGGCTAGACATGTCGCCCCTAAAGGGGCTTTTCGTCCTTCGTTATTGCATTTCTGCTACAGACATTTGGCTCCTAACGGAGCCATATTAGCCCCTTTAGGGGCGAAATGTCCAGCCCCAGCGGGGCGCAATGTCTGTAGCAGATTGCCTACATGGAACCCCCTAGCTCCGTAGGAGCGGCATGTCCAGCCCCAGCGGGGCGGCATGTCTGTAGCAGAAATGTATTTTACATTATAAAGAAATCTATTGTCCCAACGTGGCAACCATGACGGCCTTTATCGTGTGCAACCGGTTTTCCGCCTCATCGAAAACCAGGGAAATCTCCGATTCAAACACATCCTCCGTCACCTCCATCGCCTCCAATCCAAATTTCTGGTAGATCTCCTCCCCTACATTCGTCTCACGGTTATGAAATGCAGGCAAACAATGTAAAAACTTCACATTGCTGTTCCCTGTTTTCTTCACTACATCGCTATTTACCTGGTAAGGTTTCAACAACCTGATCCGCTCCTCCCATACCTCCTCCGGTTCGCCCATCGATACCCATACATCGGTATAGAGAAAATCGACCCCCTTCACGCCTTTATCCACATCGTCCGTAATGGTGATCTTCGCTCCTGTCTTTTCAGCAATCTCCCGGCACTGCTTCACCAGCGCCTCCTCGGGCTGACACTCCTTCGGGGCAACAGCCCTGAAATCCATCCCCATCTTTGCGGCACCAACCAGCAGGGAATTACCCATGTTGTTCCGCGCATCACCCAGATACGCGAACGCAACCTGGTGCAACGGTTTATCGGAATGCTCCATCATGGTCATGAAATCAGCCAATATCTGCGTGGGATGAAATTCCGTTGTCAGTCCGTTCCAGACAGGGACACCGGCATATTTCCCGAGCTCTTCCACAACATCCTGACCAAAACCCCTGTATTCAATACCGTCGTACATCCTGCCCAGTACCCGTGCCGTATCTTTCATCGACTCTTTCTGACCAATCTGTGAACCGGTAGGTCCAAGATAGGTCACATGTGCCCCCTGCTCATAGGCTGCCACTTCAAAAGCGCAGCGTGTGCGTGTCGAGGCCTTCTCAAAGATTAAAGCTATGCTTTTCCCTTTGAGCCGCGGCTCCTCGGTACCACTATATTTCGCCCGCTTCAATGAGAAACTGAGATCGAGCAAAAACCTGATCTCCTCGGGTGAAAAATCCAGCAGCTTTAAAAAATTCCTGTTCCTTACATTATATGCCATAACTGTTTCTTTTATGTTCCATCAGCAAAAATAGTCTAATCTTCGTATTCCATTGTAATTTTTGTACCATAACTTTTATCCTCCAGCTTAAACGCCTCTGTGATCACACTCTTTGTCCCCCCGTTTTCAATAAAATCAAGGCATGCCCGGATCTTTGGGGCCATATCACCCTCCCCAAACATTCCTGCCTCAAGGTATGCCAGCGTATCCTTATAATCAAGAAACTCTTTGGCCTCCTGATTCTCTTTTCCGTAATTGATGTAAACAAAAGATACATCCGTCAAAATATAAAACTCATCAGCCCTGATCCGAGCTGCCAGTAATGCAGAGGCATGGTCCTTGTCAATCACCGCCTCAGCCGGCCTCACCCTCTCCTTTTCATCAATGTACACGGGAATGCCACCTCCACCCGCAGCAATTACAATGGTCCCCTGCCTGGCAAGCGACTCGACAACATTTTCATTCATGATCCCGATAGGCTTCGGCGAAGGAACAACCCGCCGCCAACCATCTTTCATCTTTTTGTCCTCCTTGAACACCCATCCCTTATCCGCCGCCAGCCTGTCGGCCTCCTCTTGCGTGTAGATCTTTCCCACACGCTTGGCCGGATGGTCAAAAGCAGGGTCATCATTCTTCACAAGCACCTGTGTAACAAGGGTTACAATCTCTTTCTGAATTCCATGCTTTTTCAGCACATTCCTCAACATCCGTTCAATCATGTATCCAATCCCACCCTGTGAATCGGCCACACAAATATCCAATGGCATCTGCGGTATCTTATAAATCGTCTCCCCTGCATCGTTCCGCATCAGGATGTTGCCCACCTGTGGACCATTGCCATGGGTGATCACCAGCTCATAACCCGCGTTCAGCAGGTGAACAAGGTTTTCCAGGGTATCTGTTGTGTTCTGCTCCTGTTCATCAATGGTGCCGGCCTGATCGCCCCGCAGGAGGGCGTTACCGCCCAAAGCGATTACTGCAACTTTTTTCATAGACATATATATATCGTATTTAAGACCTTATGATTTAATTAGTTATAAAACTCATTTTCTATACTGTGATCGATTCCATTCGTATACATTTTTAGAAAATACAAATCTAGGATATTTATAGTGCTGTTTCTTACCAAAATAATGATGTACAGCAGAAACGACTATGTTTTGCAATAGGTTTCCAAGTCGTCCGGCATTCCCAATACCATGCCCCGCACATAGATTAATCAAAAAAATCCAAATCCATTGCCCAAACACTTTGCTAAGTTCGTCTTCGTTTCCTATTTTTACCCATATTTTATATTCATGCGCAACATAGTAAGAACCATTTCCCTGCTGTCGATCTTCCTCCTGATCAACTATGCCTGTAAACGTGCAGACAAAATGCCGGATACGATGGAGGCCGACTACATCGAGTACCAGGTAGTATACATGGAAAAAATGGCAGGTGACATTCCCACGAAAATGCTTCCGGATGTGATGGAGGCATATTACAGTAAAAGGTTCATCCGGACAAGTATACAGGGGTTTTTCGGACAATTTTCCCTGGTGCAGATCGCCGACCTCCGCCAGAATTCAGTAACCACCCTGCTCAATTTTTTCGGAAACAAGGTCTTTTACACAGGCAAAAAAGGCGAAATTCCTGCCGGGATCAACGAACTGAAGGATCCGACATTCAATATGACCGACGATACCCTGCGGATCTGCGGAATGCTCTCTAAAAGAGCGGTTATTGAAACAGAAGACAATACATACGACATCTATTACAGCGAAGATATTGATATTAAATCCCCGAATATCACCACCCCCTACCATTTTATCGATCATGTTCTGTGCGATTTCAGGGTGCAGCTCAGCATGCTCAAAATGCAACTGATCATGCGCCATCATGAAAAAAAAGAGGTCAATTCCGCTCTTTTCCTGATCCCCGACGATTACGAACAGGTATCCAGGGAGACCATGGAGTCAATAATTAACAGCCTGTTCACAAAAGGTTAGCGATCCTGCCTCCGTTATTATTACCTTAGTACTTTCAAATAATTATATCGCAGATAGCGCAAGAGATGAGCAGGAAAAAGAAGAAATCAGCCACAAAAAACAGCTCTTTCAAAGGATCATTCAGGTTTGTAAAGGATGACCGATTCAGGTATGCAACAGGTATTGTCCTTACCCTGTTTGCATTTTACCTGTTTTTGTCCTTTATCTCCTACTTCTTCCACTGGCAAACTGACCAGGACTTCAGGTGGGAAAATGTCCTCTCGGGCCCCGAGATCACCGTTGAAAACCAGGGCGGAAAGTGGGGCGCCTGGCTATCCGATCTTTTTATCAACCGATGGTTCGGTTTCGCCAGCCTCCTTTTCCCGGTCATCCTCATCGCTTGGGCAATCCGGCTGTTCGGGATCAAACTCATGAAAACCTGGGCCGTTACCCGCAATTCTCTGATCCTGATCATCCTCACCTCCATCCTGCTGGGGTATCTCTTCGGCAGCGCATCGGGCTTCCTCGGCGGCGGACCCGGCGGTACACACGGCTACCACATCAGCCGCTGGCTGGTCGCATTAATGGGCACCGCCGGTACTGGGTTCCTGCTCTTTTTCCTCTTCGCCGTATTCGTTCTTTTCACTACCCCGGTACTGCAGATGATCCGGGACAAAAGAGAAAAATCCCCTGCTGAAACACCAAATGATCCAACCGACGATGAACCGGCAGAGGAGACCTCCTTTGAGACATCCGGTAGCGAACCCGCAACCAAACCACCACATCCTCTTAACGAAGAGCCAGACACAGACGATTTCATTGTGTCCGGTAACGGGGGATCGCCCGATAGCACCGCAG
>CAYSMO010000213.1:0-4382 GCA_964432125.1 uncultured Bacteroidaceae bacterium
AGGTGATAGACTTTTGTAAAGATATACTCTAATTGCTGCTGTAAGATGAAAGATGACTTAAAAACCGAGCTGGAGAGAAACATATAAAACAGGGCCACTGATATTTGAAACCCAACATAGGTTGTTATAATCATGAAGCCGCTGTTTACTATTGCGGAAGAGATGTATCCGGAAAATGAAACAGCACCGGCAACATTCGCTGCAACTGCGACGGTAAGCAGCACAAGATAGAAAACACTGAACAACGTCAGAATGTAATAAAATGCATTTCGCTTTTTGGAAAGAATCATTCGACGGACCTTGACAAATAGCAACAGGTAGACCATCGCAATCACCTGGGCTGCAAGTAGAATAAACCTGCTTAGAAGCTGGTGATCAAAAAACAAATCGTAAAATCGCAGAAGAATATAGGCTGCTGCAAATCCAATTAGAAATTTTCTAAAACCCCGGGGCATAATCCCAACGGCAAGCCTGATCACTGCAAAAACAATCAGGAGCGCAACCACCGTGGCATAGAATACAGGCAATTCAGGAATCATTAGACGCAGCAGATAGAACCCAATCAACATGGCCACTTCCACCGGTTTACTAAAGATTCTATCGATATAAAGGCTCACACGCACTTTGTGCTGCTGAACATTCACCTCTTTCAGTGTTAACTTCAGGTAATAAACAAGTGCAATTAAAACCCCAAAAAGAAAAATCGCCAGGATAGCACGATTGGAATGACTTTTTACCATGGTCAGGCTGTCACCTGAGATGGACATTCTAATATCACTACATAATGACTGTTCCTTCTTACTGTCCGACTTAGAGAACATCGTCCATAACGGGGGCATATCCTGTCTGAACATTTTTGCTGTGGTGAACCTTCCTTGATTGGAAACTTCACTTCTGAACTTTTCTATGCGCAGCTGGAGTGAGGTCAGTTTATCCGATTCAAAAAAAAGAAAATCGATATCTTTCTGAAGTTCAACCCGCATAGAATCATTGAGGGAGAGTACCCGGTTGATCCTTCTTACAAGTGTTTGGGATATTTCATCCGTATCAGACTCACTAAGTGTCTGACTCCATCTTTTTCGGCTGTTTTGAAGGGTCTGAATCCTGTTCTGGATCAATTCCAGGTGTCCGTCAATTCTTGTCTGCAACTCTTTAATTGCATTTTGCTGAAGTAGTATGGAATTCTCCATCTGCTCAAGCTCCCTGAAACTTAGATCGTCGTAATCAAATATTATCGTATCCGCCAGTTTACTGTTTATCCTCAGGATAAGGCTGTCTGCCCTTTCAGAAATAAAATTACGCTCAACTGTCGACAACTGAATTGCTGCTGAATTGTTAATCAGGCTATAGGCCTCTGCTGCTAAACTGTTGATCCTATTCAATGGAATTGGTTGGACAGGTTCCTTCACCGTATCAGACTGACTTGGTGAATTCTGAAGCTGCGGTATAAGCGATTGCGCACCTGCATCAAGAACCGGATAAAAAAAACAGATAAAAATCAGCCAGACGATTGTGCTTCGGATCATGATTCAAGAATTGTTAATCTTCCAAAGATATGAAACGATCCTGACAATTATTGTTATGAAAAGCTAAAACAAAAATGATATAATATTTCTGAAAGCAACTATCCTTAGAGTGCTGCTCTATTTTATAGCCTATAGGAGAATTCAACCACCAGCAGATGGGCCCTTAAAGGGCTGGACCTGTTTATCTCCTCATTCAGCATATAACCGAACTCAATATCGCTTCTCACGGACAATTTGCATGATGTCCCGGCCTGGATCCGGTATCCCCTGACCCGGATACCCTCTGAGGTATTCAGTCCCAGGAATAGATCATAGCTTGTAAAAAGAGTTAAGGACGATCCGATAATATCATATCTCGCCCCTATCCTGCTAATTCTCGTCTAAATATTCTAAAACAAAATTCTCTTGTTCCTTGTTTTATTTAGTAACTTGTAGAAAATAATCAAACCCAATCCAAAATGAAAAAATTAGTACCTGTCGCCGTCATTGTAATTTTCCTACTCTCCTGCCAGTCAAGACCGTCTTCCAACGACCAATCAAATAGCGAATCTTTGACATTCAGCCTCTCTGAAATATGGTCAACCGACCCCATCATGAGGACCCCCGAATCGGTGCTCTATGATCCTTCCCGGGATGTCTTGTATGTGGCGAATATGAACCGAACCGAAGAGGGAGATGATACCGGATATATCTCTAAGCTCAGTACCGATGGAAAGGTAATCGACCTCCACTGGATCACCGGACTGAATGAGCCACGTGGTATGGGACTCTATGATGGCTTTCTTTTTGCCACGGACATGAATCGGCTGCTTATTATCGATGTTGATATGGGCGAAGTGAAACAAATGGTACCCGTAGAAGGTGCCATTTTCCTGAACGACCTGGCCATCACTGAAGATGGAAAGATCTATTTCTCGGATAGCAGGGCGAACAAGGTACAGACATACAGCGACGGAGAAGTTGCAGACTGGATATTGGATCTGGAAGGTCCAAACGGACTGTACAACGAGAATGATCATATTATCGTAGGTGCCCAGGGACCGGGTGAGGTCAGAAGGGTCAGCAAGGATACCGGCGAATATGAGGTAATGGCCACTGGCATAAGAGCTGACGGGATTGAATACACGGGCATCGATGATTACTACATTGTCTCTGAATGGGGCGGACGGATCCACATCATTGGCAATGATACGGTTCAAACGCTCCTGGATACGGAAGAACAAAAGATCAATACGGCCGACCTCGGCTATAGCATAAAAAACAAGGTGGTTTATGTCCCTACCTTTTACGATAACAGGATCGTAGCCTATGCACTAAAGTCCGATTAAGGGCTTTACCTGCAGTTTTGTATTCGCAATTAGTCTTGGCAAGTTAGGCTACAGCAGTTAAGCCGGCAATTCCACCTCCCACAATGACTGAATCATATCTCATAGGTATTATTTTTTCACACCAGACATTAAATGGTTTTAATGCAAATTTATCATTTTATTAATGTTTTGCTTACATTGCAATCAAGGCTTGTAGCTACTATTGCATAGTAAACTATTAGAAATGAAAAAAATTATTATCATTTTCCTTCTTCTTTCAAAAGTATTGGCTTCTAACGGCCAGTCAGAAACCACAGCCCCAACCGATCTACGTTTCATGGTATTCACTGATCCCCATTATTATGATCCTTCTCTTGGTACGGAAGGGGCCGCTTTTGAAGAATATCTTGACAATGACCGGAAACTGCTTAAGGAAAGCCGTGAACTGGTGCTCGAAGCCATCAGTTTGGTTAACAGGTCGGATGCTTCATTTGTGATCATCCCCGGCGACCTGACCAAAGATGGATCCAGGGTATCACACACTGAATTTGCAAAGCTCATTGAACGTATTGAGGATGAAGGCAGGTCAGTATACGTGATTCCCGGCAACCATGATGTATCCAATGGTGAAGCACGCGCATTCGATGGTGACACATCAATCATCGTAGAATCTGTAACTCCGGCAGATTTTGCCGAAATACACCGGTCATTCGGGTATGGTGAAGCACTGTTTCTGGATCAGCATTCACTAAGTTACGTGGCTGAGCCTGTTCCCGGCACCTGGTTGCTGGCACTGGATGCATGCCTGTATGATCTCAATCAGCCGGGCCAGCATCCCCATACCGACGGGGCCTTCAAGGAACAGACCCTGGAATGGATCAGGGAGATTGCTGCCAAAGCCCGGGATAAGCAAAAAAGGGTTATCGCTTTTATGCACCACGGGATTACAGAGCACTACAAGGGGCAGGCTAAGTTTTACGGTGAATATGTTGTGAATAACCACGAGGAGGTGTCTGCCCTTTTTGCCAGTCTGGGCATCAATGTGGTTTTTACGGGCCATTATCATGCCCAGGACGTTACATTGAAAACATGGAAGAATGGCAATTTTATATATGATATTGAGACCGGTTCACTGGTAACCTACCCTTGTAAGGTCAGGGAGATCCATATCAGTGGAACCGGAATGGAGATTAAAAGTCATTTCCTGGAACAGATCCCCTCCCATCCTGAAGGCTTTACCACCTACAGCCGGAATTTTGTCCATTCCGGGATCGCGGGGATCGCTGAGCGCACGCTAATCTCCTATAAATTAAAACCGGAAGAGGCTGCCCTACTTGCAGGACAGATCGCGGATGCTTTTGTAGCCCATTATAAGGGAGATGAACAAGCCGGTGATCAATTCCTCGACCTGACAGGTGTTGGATTGAAGGGCAGGTTCATCATCCTTTTTAAGAAAAAGTTGATCAAAAGTCTGTATCATGACCTTCCGCCGGCAGACAATAACCTGATGATAAATCTGGATGGACCTGTGTAATCAGGTGGCCGTTTT
>CAYSMO010000214.1:0-4369 GCA_964432125.1 uncultured Bacteroidaceae bacterium
GTACGCCAGTTTAGCAAACTGGTGGATTAAGCCACTCTCCCACCTCTCCGGAGATCTGCTTAATGAAGCAGCACAAAAGTATAAAAATTCATTTAAAATAACACCATCAAAAAACAAATCTGCTTTTTTGTTAGTAACGGATCTAGTTGCAAATGTGCAGAAACTGAAAATAAGCATGTGTAAACTGTTACGGTAATGGGGATTGGTACTATATAAATTGTTTTTGTTATCTTTAATACAAATTTAAAAACATGAGCCGGGAAATTAACAATATAATTGTCAGTTACTTGAAGAAATATGATCCTGTTCAAATTGCCGTATTTGGATCTTATGCGCGGAATGAAGATAATCCAAATAGCGATATTGATATTTTAGTAAGCTTTTCAAAAAGAGTATCTCTTTTCGATCTGGGAGGTATGAAATATGATCTTTCTGAGTTGTTGAACAGGCCTGTTGATCTTGTTACTAAAAATGGGCTAAGTGAAAAATTACGCCCTTATATTTCAAAGGACCTAAAAATAATATATCAGTAATGGTGAAAAATGATTCTCTCTATATAAGTCATATACTTGAATGCATTGGTAAAATTGAGAATTATGTAAAAGGCATGGATGAAGAGGATTTCTTTTCCAATGAATTAATCCAGGATGCAGTGATAAGGAATTTTGAGATAATCGGAGAAGCCACGAAGAAACTTAATTATGAATTCCGAGAGCGAAATACGGATATACCATGGCGGAAAATTGCAGGTATGCGAGATATTTTGATTCATGACTACCTTGGAATCGATCTTCAATCCATTTGGGAGACCCTGCAATTTGATTTACCTCAATTAAAAGACAAAATTAAGAATATGAGATGATCTGAAGTGTACCGAAAAAGTTTGAACTTGTAAAAAAAAATCCAGGGAACGTGCTGAAATTAAATACTGTTATTTCTCCAGTACAAAACTCCAGTACTCGAAAATACCGTTGGCGAAGTTGTTGTAACGGGATGTTCCAACAGTGCCGGCAAAGGTCTTGAACGACTTCCGAAGCATCTTTGGTGCCTTGGTGTCGATCAGGTGCTCCCGACGTGCCGAATCCTTAATGAGCGCCGCGACCACATTCTTCGATATATTGGTTTCATGCACTGTTTTGAATTTACTCTTTTCTATCCTGGCCCTGAATTCTTCCAGCTCCTTCGGATAGATCATATCGGCAATGAGCAGCTTACCATCATCCTTCAAAACCCGGTAAACCTCATTAAAAAAGGCCTGCATATTGTTATAACAGCGTGCCGACTCAACATTCACAACAAAATCAATACTATTGTCAGGAAACGGAAGTTTCTCAGCTACCCCATGCCTGAATGACAACCCCGGAACATCATAATACTCATTACAGAATGCAATACTGCTCTCAGAAATGTCCAATCCAACATAACTCTTCGGATTAAAATAACGGGAAATGTAAGAAGCTCCACCACCTCGTCCGGATCCTACTTCAAGAACATCTTTTCCCTTAATATCGGCCCGGTTTACAACATGGTCATATAGCTGAATGCAATACCTGTCAATCTCATCCTCATCTTTCAACTCCAATCGCGGATCACCATTCAACAACTCATAGCCATAGTTCATGAAATTAGCAGCATTCTCCCTGTCATACTTATTCATGGTTCTGTGCCACCACTGCCATAACGGCTTTCTGAGTGGCTTGGGAAGTTCTGCGTACTTTTCGACAATTCGTGACATTTTTCTTTAATTTTGGTTAATAATTGATGTAACCAGCTCGTGCTGATAAATTTTCAGATACCAAACTTATACTATTTCGTGATCTTTTGGACGGCTGAAGGCGTAAAAGTGACCGATAAAAGATATTAGGGGCGAATGTCATTCACCCCTAATCCAGATCCAACACCTCTTTAATGCCTAGTATATACTGCCGGGAGACAGGAATCTCCTCATCAAGATCGAGCAGTTTTAACTGATGTCCTTTGTAGCTATTCGTCATGTTCACTATATAGGAGGAGTTCACGATACAGGTGCGGTGACAACGCAGAAACTCTGTGTGGTTCCTGAGTACTTGCTGAATATTTTTAAGCGTATTGCGCAGTAGCTTGTGGACGACCTTATCCTCCTTTTTATAAAATATATCCACGTAATTGTCTGCAGATTTAACCATTAAGATATCGTCTGGAAGCAACTCTATCTTCTCAGACTGGGATTCTGAAGAAAATACTACAGATTCAACCCGCTGCTCTTTCGCATTTGCAAGGTCGTGCTCCAGCTTCAGATTACGCCGCACAAAATGCCTTAACTGAACACGAAGCATCATGTTTACATCAGCCAGCTTAAGGATAATTGAAGGAAACGCAGAAAAAAGCGCAATCTGTACCGCCTCTGGCAATGTAAGATCTATTTTTCCGACATAATAGATATAAAAAATATTCGCGGTCGTGATAAAAACCCAGATTAACAGGACCAAACCTACCTCATTACTTATCTTAAGCGACTCTGCATGAATCCTGCTGGTCAAAGAAACTGGCATAATGATTCGAAAAAGCCCAAGTATCAGAAAAGTGATAAATGCAATACCTAAAAGAAATACAAGGCGGTTATTGAAGTCCTGCTGATGGGTTTCAAAAGGCTGAAAAAACAATACGAAAAGAAACATTCCCAAACTGATCAGAGAGATAAGTTTTATCTGGTAACGCGTATCCGCAAGTATGTCTGTCTCTTTTTCCAATGGAACAATTTCTGCAAATCTACGAATTAATCAGCAACATCAAATTTTTAGGCCAACTTCATCTATCCTAAAAATTTCTCCCTGTTCTGCAGATTCAGCAATCCGATCAATAAAAAGACAATACCTGACAGACCCATAAAAAGTCTGTTCTGCCTTACAATCTCCTGCCAGACAATCGCGTTGATGGTGCCGGCAGATTTAAACGGATTCAGAAAAATATTCCATTTAGATTCCTCCAGCGGCTCTGAAAGAATTAAAAATGCCAGTCCAATGATCACCACCAAAGCGGCCGCAGCATTTCCATTCTTAACAATGGTTGAAAGAGCAAATCCCAACGAAGATGCAAAGAATACCAGCACCATCAGCTGCAATACCATCTGTATAAAAGGGAAACTGGCAAGTGCGTAATAGGCCAGTCCTGCAAATGGTATGAGCAAAAGAAATGTCAGGACAAGCACCATCAGGTAACGAAGCAGCCATACCTTGTACCGGTAATCAGGAATTCCAAAAATTATCTCAAGCGTTCGCTGATCAGCATCATTCTGTATGCCAAACACCGAAGGATAAAACACCAGGAGGATCGCTGGAAATGATAAAATCCCATAGATATCGGCAATGTCAATCTCATTTGCCTCAAAAGCCATGATCGTCCCAAAAAGTAAAAAGAAGATCAATCCCGCAAGCACAAAATAGAGGAACTTTCCTGCAAATATTATGCGCATATTGTACCTGGCAAGACTAACGAGATTATGTAGAAATGAAATATTTGTCATCATCCTCTCTTTACCGTATTTAATAATTATTCTTATTCGACCGTAGCAGCCACAGGTACGCATCTTCAAGAAGCGGCTGTTCCTGCACAGCATCGTCAAAAGGCCGTTCCCGGGAGATACACCTGGCACGTATCTTACCGCCATCGCGCATGTGATGAATAACCAAAATATCTTTGGTTTCTTCTTCAAAACTATCAGCATCCAGGTGCACACGCCATACCTTTCCCCGAGCCACTTCGGTCATCTCGGAAGGCCTGCCGCTGAAAATAACATCCCCGTTATTGATCACAGCCATCGTAGTACACGAGCTTGAAATATCTTCAATAATATGGGTCGAGAAGATCACTATCCGGCTCCGGCTCAACTCAACGAGCAGGTTCCTGAAACGGATTCGCTCCCTGGGATCAAGACCTGCGGTAGGTTCATCCACCACCAATATTCGCGGTAGGTGCAACAATACCTGTGCAATACCGATTCGCTGCTTCATCCCTCCCGAATAGGTTCCGATCCTCTTTCTCCGGTGCTCCACCATATGGACCGATTCAAGGACATCGCGAATACGTTCCTTCCGAATATCCACATCCTTGATCCCTTTCAGCAGTGCCTGGTAATCGAGGTAAGCCTCAGCCGTCATATTCTCATACATCCCAAACTCCTGGGGCAGGTAACCGATCAGCCCCTGCAACTCTTCCCGCTTTTCCTGTGTGTCGATCCCATTGATCCATATCTTGCCGTAACTCTGCTCCAGAACACCGCAGATAATCCTGATCAGGGTAGATTTTCCGGCACCGTTGGGTCCCAACAAACCAAACATCCCCGTACCAATTTCCAGCGAAACGCCTTTCAGTGCCTTGAACTGCTCACGGC
>CAYSMO010000215.1:0-4344 GCA_964432125.1 uncultured Bacteroidaceae bacterium
GGCGGGATCGGGGTGGAGCCGGAACGTTCGAGGATCTCTCCGAAGGAGGTGGCGGGATCGTTCCATTCGAACCTGACAATGAATTTGTCGTCTTGACGGCCAGTGATCTCTGCTATTAAAATCAGCTTGCTCATAGGGTTCTCTGCACTTTTTTCAGGGTTTTCTATCTCCCCAATACATCCAGCGCCATCTTCATTTTTGATTCCGGTTTCCCCTGTGGCTTCCCATGTACCTCTTTTAAAGGTCACTGTCTTCCCGGTATTCCTGTCAGTACCTTTTTCGACCTTCACCTGCTCTCCGGTATTCCTGTCAGGACCTTGTTCGACATTCCCCTGCTCCCCGTTGGTTGTATCTGATTCCTCTTCGAAAATCCCTATAGTTCCATTTAATTCACCAGTTGCTCTTCCGTCTGTTTCCCTTGCCCCCAAAACTTTTGTCAACTTTCCCTCTTTCCATTTCTTTGCATTTCCGACGAGGCAGATGAACTCAACCGCTTGGGTAGAGGAGAAAGCCAATTGGTGATCGGCCGGAAAGAAAGGTTCGAGACAAAAGATCTCGATCCGCGCCCCGGTCTCCTTTCTGAATACCAGTCGGGCCTGTACCACCCGGGTGGCATTGAAATAGAGCTGGTCACTATTTTCGAGGAGCTCAGGAACCTCCGAAAACTGCTTCTGTTCGATGATTCCGGCATCCTGTTTCTTTTCCGACAATGGCTCTACCTGCGAAAACTGCTTTTGATCGGGGGCCGCATCTGCTGAGGAATACCCCTGTTTACGGATAACGGATTTTTTGGAAAGTTGCTCCTTGGCCATAGGATCAAGTAAAGTCTGCCTCTGTTCATGGATCATGGATGCTTGGGAAAGCTTATCTTGTTCCAGGATCTCGGATTCGTGCGAAAGTGGCTCTTTCTTCCCGACCCTGGCAACCTGCGGAGTCTCTTTTGGCCCGGTGGTCCCAGTTTCTGCTCCGGGCCTGTAAACCAAAATTTTTGAGGCATCACGATCGGCCAGCGGATACTTCGCGATCCGTTCATCCGGCAGCAGATAATCGTAGTTTTCGATAAGTATTTCTTCCGGCTTCCTCATTTTATTGAACAGTGGCGCAAAATTAGCTAAATTTGTAGAAAATAAAGATCATGAGAGTTAAAGTAGGTGACAGGGTAAAATTTCTGAACGATATAGGGGCAGGAGAGGTAATGCGGATCGTTGATTCGGCAACGGCGCTTGTTCAGGTGGATGGCGGTTTCGAGGTGCCGTGGCTGATCAATGACCTCGTGGTGGATGCCGGCCGGTACGAGGCTGAAAAGGAGGAGGAGATCGAAGAGGTGGATTTGCCACCGGCCTCGTTCAGTGAGAAATTAGAAGATGATCCTGACCAGGAGCCGATCGAGGATGAGGAGATCGTCCTGGCTTTTGTTCCCGACGAGCACAGTGCGGAGTTTGAAACCTACCTGATCAACAGTTCATCCTACCATTTCAAATACACGATTGCCCGTCAGCAAGAGGGCGAACTGGTGCTTTTTCACGAGGGAACACTCGAGGCGGGGATCAAGATCAACCTGGGCAGCTACAAGCCCGGGAACCTGAATGATGAAGAGCGTTACAGGATCCAGGGAGTCTTTTTCAATGCGGGTTTCTTCAATCACCTGCCGCCACTGGATATGATTATAACCGTTAGTGCCTCAGAAATGTACAGGGCAGAACAGAGGAGGGAGAACGATTACTTCCTTGAAAAGGCGGTGCTATTTTCGCTATACGACTGGCGGAAACCTGCTCCGGAACCTGAAAAACCAAAGATGGAGATCGACCCCGAGGCGTTGAAGGAGGCGATGTATTTAAAAGGTGATCTGAAGTCAGAAAGGACAGTGAAAAGCAGGAAGGTGAACGTTACAGAAAACGGACCGGTGGAGGTCGATCTGCATATTGAGCAGCTGATGGACAGCTACAAATCGCTTACCAACAGTGAGATTCTGGATATCCAGATGACCCGCTTCCGATCGGAGTTGGAGAATGCTATCCAGAAGAGAACCGGGAAGATCGTTTTTATTCACGGGGTAGGCAACGGCAAATTGAAACATGATCTCCGCCGGGCGCTGGATAACGAATATAAAAAACTGCGTTACCAGGACGCCTCCTTCAAAGAGTATGGTTTTGGCGCCACAATGGTATTACTAACTTAGGTTTTTCCAGGATTAGCTATCATATTGTTGCCGGTAAGTCAAATTTATATTTCCGTCCTGATATCCGCTGTCTGCGAGGCTTCTTTGCTTTCCTGTTATATGGGGCAAAGCTCGTTGCTTATCGATTTGAAAGAGTTTATCATAGTCCATTATTTGGGGTAGGATACTTACAATATTCCATGACCATTGTGCACCTTCAAAACAGACCATACCACGAACCGGTAGATTATTCGTTTCTTCCGGGTAGTCCGCTCTATCGCCCCTGCCATTGGCCAAAGGCCGAAGACTGGGGAGGAAAGTCCGGGCACCACAGGGTTCTGCACTATCGAAAGACAGATATCTGCAAGGCTATATCAAAAACAGTTTATCCCTCACTTTAGTACAAGTATTAATAAAAACAACCCTCATATTAATACAAATATTTGTATATTTAACCCTCACTTTAGTACATTATTATCATGTTTAAACGGGATATATTAGAAGAGCTGACTAATTGGAAGGGAAAGAAGTATCGAAAGCCATTGGTTATTAGGGGTGCCAGGCAGGTAGGAAAAACCACTGCCGTCCATTTGTTTTCGGACCAGTTTGATCAGTATATATACCTGAACCTGGAAAAGAAAGAAGAGCGGATAATTTTTGAGCAAAATTACCCATTTCCCGACCTTCTAACCAATCTTTTTATTTATGCCGGTAAAAGGAGAGATGGAGGTGAAACACTTATTTTTATTGACGAAATCCAGAATTCACCCAAAGCAGTTGCTCTTCTGAGATACTTTTACGAGGAAGCAAACGACCTTTTCGTTATTACAGCCGGCTCCCTGTTGGAGAGCATTATGGACAGAAAAATCTCATTCCCGGTAGGGAGAGTGGAATATATGGCCATTCACCCTGCTTCATTCAGGGAATTCCTTTATGCTACCGACTATGGACAGTTGGTTGCTGAACTGGAAAAACCTGAAGTTCCTTTATTTTTACATAATCAGCTTACCACTTTATTTAAAAAATATGCCACCATAGGCGGAATGCCTGAGGTTTTAAAGCATTATGCAAGTGGTACCGACATTTCATCACTCAGTGCGGTTTATGAAAGTCTTATCCAGTCTTTTTCCGACGATGTGGAGAAATATTCTTCCTCTGGCCAGGTACAATACATCAGGCACATTATGAACCATGTATTTTCCGAAGGAGGAACGAAAATCACTTTTCAAAAATTTGGGAGCTCTGATTACCGCTCCAGAGAAATGAAAGAGGCTTTTCTTTCTCTCGAAAAAACGATGCTGATTCGGCTGGTATATCCCTGCACATCGACAGAAGTTCCCGCTGTACCTTCTTTAACCCGGAAGCCCCGTCTTCATGTTGTAGATACAGGCATAATTAATCATGCCCGGGGATTATTAGGGGAGCTCGTTTTTAACGAAAATATTAGCGATACACACAGAGGTATTATTGCTGAACATGTTACCGGACAGGAGTTGCTTGCATCCAAATTTTCGATCAGTAACAAGTTGAATTTCTGGATTCGTGACAAAAAAGAATCCGATGCTGAAGTGGATTATGTGTTACCTTGGCAGGGTAAGCTTATCCCGATAGAGGTGAAATCAGGCAGTGTGGGCAAATTACGGTCACTGCACCAATTTATAGACCGTGCACCTCATGATACTGCTGTTCGAATCTATCAGGGAGAATATCTGGTACAGAAAGCCAGAACCATAGCGGGAAAGGAGTTCACCCTTCTCAACCTTCCTTTTTACTTAATACACCGCATTGAAAAGGAACTTGAAAAAATTAGCTGAATAGAATAAAAAGAATTGTAGTCCGATTCGCCAGGGAAGCCTTTTAAAAATACATTTCCCACATTTACTCCCAAAATGGTACTAAAATGTTTTCCTGATCACCTAAATGCAAGGTAGGAGAGTAATGGAAATGAGTATCTTTGGGTGTTATTAGATTATGTATCTAATTGTACCCTTACTGCGTTTAGACCTTTTTCACCTTCCTCGATATCATAGACAACTTTGTCCCCATCTTTTATTCTATCGATTAAATCGGTCTTATGGACAAAAATATCTTTGCCATTGTCATCAGGTGTTATGAATCCAAATCCCTTTGCATTGTTGAAGAATTTTACTGTTCCGTGTTCCATTGTTACAAGTTTAAATTATAAT